>CATLJA010000020.1 GCA_949959305.1 uncultured Oscillibacter sp. | reverse complement strand
GCCGGGAGAACATCCTGGAGCTCAAGGGCCTGGGCCTGGCCGGGGTGGCCGTGGTCTCCGGCATTTTCGGACAGCCGGACGCGGAGGCCGCCGCCAGGGAACTGCTGGCGCTGGCAAGGCAGCTGTAAGGGAAACCGCCCGCAGGCGTTTTTCAACACGGTACGTTGGGGGCACCACCTTGTGTCGTGTAATAAAACTTCAATGCGAAAAGGAGACATGAACATGAAAACAGCATTGACGATCGCTGGGACCGACCCCAGCGGAGGCGCCGGGATTCAGGCCGACATCAAGACCATGACCGCCAACGGGGTATTTGCCCTGACCGCCGTCACGGCCCTGGTGGCCCAGAACACCACCGGCGTCAAAAGCATCCGGGAGTCCGAGCCGGACTTCCTGGCCCAGCAGCTGGACTGCGTGTTTATGGATATTTTTCCCGACGCGGTGAAGACCGGCATGGTGGCCAGCGTTCCCCTCATCGAGGTCATCGCCGGAAAGCTGGCGGAGCACCGGGCGAAGAACATCGTGGTGGACCCGGTGATGGTGGCGACCTCCGGGGACCGGCTTATCTCGGAGGACGCGCTGGACGCGCTGAAAACCCGCCTCCTGCCTCTGGCCGCCGTCCTGACTCCCAACATCCCGGAGGCGGAAATCCTCTCCGGCACAGCCATCCGCACGCCGGAGGATATGGCCCGGGCGGCCCAAATCATCGGCGGGGCTTACGGCTGCGCCGTCCTCTGCAAGGGCGGCCATCAGGTCAGCGACGCCAACGATTACCTCTGGCGGCCCGGCGGGGAAGGGCGCTGGTTCCGCTGCCGGCGGGTGGACAACCCCAATACCCACGGCACAGGCTGCACCCTCTCCAGCGCCATCGCCTCCAACCTGGCCAAGGGCTTTGGCCTGGAGGCGGCGGTGGAGCGGGCCAAGGAATACATTTTCGGGGCCCTCTCCGCCCAGCTGGACCTGGGGCGCGGCTCCGGGCCTATGGACCACATGTGGGATATTCACAGCCGCTTTGCCGGCGGAGAGGCGGAGTCATGAAGAAGACGTCCACCTTTCAAAACGGCCTGATCTGGTTCGGGGCCGGAATCTCCCTGGCGGAGATTCTCACCGGCACCAGCTTCGCGGGCCTGGGCTTTTCCAGAGGCTTTGCCGCCATCGTCCTGGGGCACGTCATCGGCTGCGCCCTGTTCTTTTTGGCGGGCCTGATCGGCGGGCGGAGCGGCAGAAGCGCCATGGAGACCGTGAAAATGAGCTTTGGGCAAAAGGGCGGACTGCTGTTCGCGGCGCTGAACGTGCTGCAATTGGCGGGCTGGACCGCCATCATGATTTACGACGGGGCCCTTGCGGCGGGAAGCGTTTTCCCAGCCGGACGCTGGGTTTGGTGCCTGGTTATCGGAGGGCTGATTCTTCTTTGGATTCTGGTAGGCGTGAAAAATCTGGGATGGCTCAATAAAATCTCCATGGCGGCCCTGCTGGTGCTGAGCATTATTCTGTGCGGGGCGGTCTTTTCCTCCGGCTCTCCCGGAGCGGGGGGCTCTGCCGCCGGGGATATCAGCTTCGGCGCGGCGGTGGAGCTGGCGGTGGCCATGCCCCTGAGCTGGCTGCCCCTCGTCAGCGACTACACCCGGGAGGCGGAAAAGCCCCTCCAGGCGACGCTTGCCAGCACCGTGGTTTACGGTGTGGTCTCCGTCTGGATGTATACCATAGGCATGGGGGCGGCTATTTTCACCGGGGAGGCCGACATTGCCGCGATTATGGTGAAGGCGTGCCTGGGCGCCGCCGCGCTGGTGATTCTGGTCCTCTCCACCGTTACCACCACCTTCCTGGACGCCTGGTCCGCCGGCATTTCCGCCGAGTCCCTGAGCAAGCGGTTCGGCGGGAAGCGGGCGGCGGCGGCCGCCGCCCTTGCGGGCATGGCCGGGGCGGTGCTGTTTCCCATGGACGACATCACCGGCTTTTTGTACTTGATTGGCTCCGTCTTCGCTCCCATGGCCGCCATTCAGATTACGGATTTCTTTCTTTTGAAGAGGGACCGCTTCGGCGTGGATTTCGACGTTCGGAATCTGGCGGTTTGGGCCGCGGGTTTCGCCGCTTACCGGGCGCTGATGGGCGTGGATTTGGTGGTGGGCTGCACGCTGGCGGATATGGTGCTGACGGCGGGGCTGTGCCTGCTGGCGGAAAAGCTGTCCGGGAAAAGGAGATAAGAAAAAAGGACGCTCCGGCGTCCTTTTTTTCTGTGAGGCAGTCAGTTCGAATAGAATTCCGCGATGTAATTCTCTACGTCCCGGCGGCTTCCCTGGAAGGGGCCGGGGGTCTCCATTTTCAGGGATACCAGGGCCGTGCAGTAGAGGAGGGCCTCCTCAATGCCCGCCCGCTGGCGTTCGGTGATGTACCCGGCGAAGGTGGTGTCGCCCCGTCCCGTGCGGCCGGAAAGATTCCGGGCCTTGATGGGGCGGGTGTAGATTCTCTCCCCGTCGTAGGCCAGCACCTCCGTGTTGTGGGTGATAAGAACCTCTTTGGCCCCCCAGCTGTGGAGAACCCGGGCCGCCTCCGCCCGGTCCGTCAATCCGGTGAGGATTTCCGCCTCGGCGGCGTCGGTTTTCAGGTAGTCAATGCAGGGGAGGTACTCCCGTTTCTCCGCCCAGTCGTGGAAAGCCATGGTCTTGTCCGGCTCCACATGCCGCAGAAGGCACTGAACGTCCTCCGCCACCTTGCCGTGCTTCGCCGCCTCGGCGAAGAGGGGACCGTCAAAGTCCCCGTAGACCAGCCCGGCGAAGTGGTAAATCTTTGCCTCGACGTCCGGCAGCTCCTCAAACCGGAAGGGGTCGCAGACCCCCATGGAGGTGCAGGAGCGCTTTTCCTTGTCGGCGGTGAAGTACTGGTTTCGAATGGAGCAGGTGGCTTGGGAGGGTTTCCAGTAGAGGTCCGCGCCGGAATCCCGGAACCGCGCCTCCACGTCGGCGTCGGCGGGGTTCAGCTTGGTAAAGAGGGCGGTTTGATTGCCGCTTTTGGCCGCCGCGAAACCGGAGGCCACCACGGCTCCGCCGACTTCCCTGCGCTCGTTTCCCTGATAGTCGATGTTGTGGTCCAGGGATACAGGGCCGATGATCAGGACGTCATATTGTTTTCTCATCATGTCACTCTTTCTGGCGATGTATTTTGTGGTAAGGCGGGTGGAAGCGGAAAAGGGGGAACGGCTTCTGCAATGTCATTAAGTTAAGGGAATCTACCAAATAATGGGGCACAGAAATGTTGCGGATTCTGCTTTGTTATCAGAAACTTAAGAACATTCTAATGCGCCATTATCTGGAAAATAGTCTTATCTTAATGACATTGACGGCTTCTGGGCTCAATTTGCGGATGAAGAACTCCAGTCGTTTGTCGCGAGGGAACTGCCAAGCACGGAATTGCGCTCGGTGGCTGAAATGGTCAGAAGACCGCTTTGATCCACATACACGCCCGCTCCGTACCGGAAATGAACGCCCATCATCCCGGGAAGGCCGCCGGTGCTGACCATATGAATGCTGTCAAGCGCCTCGCCGATGGTCCAGGTATCCGTATCCAGCCGGTAGAGGTATGCGTAGTCGGCAAACGTAGCGCCCTCGACCGGAGACCACAGGCCGATCATGTAAATATGGTTGGTTCCTTCTTCCGTGATCAGCCCGAACCCCTGAAAATCCTTCTCATAGGGGAAGGAGCCGACTTCCGTAAATTCCGCCGCCTCAATTCCATCCGCGGCGGGCGCGCGGTAGACATGGTAGACGCTGTTTTCGTTGTCCAGGTGTGCGGCGGCCAGAACATAATATTCGGTCCCGCCGGCATCCCGGTACGACGTAATACCCAGCGCGCCCACCTTGTGATCCACGGCCAGGTCAAACTGCTCAACCCGCCGCAGCTCCTCCACCGCCAGGGTGCGGAGGTCATAGAGGGCGATGTGGGCGGAGGAGTCATGCTCGGAAGGCACCAGAACATAATCGCCGATCACCTGAATGCCGCCTGGATGCCGCCAGTCCCGCAGATAGGTTTTAAAGCCCCACTTTTCATCTTCCAGCTTGGGGCCCGCCACAATGTGCGCGTAAGGGGCGGAGCTGACGCTGTGCGTCAGGATCACATAGGGAAAGCCGCCGCTGCTGTTGTAAAGGCTGTATCCCTGGATATGGTTGACGGTGGGATCGTAGCTTCCGGGGAACCCCTCCAGATTGCACAGGGTCCCGTCTGCCGGAAGGCTGTGAAACGCCGCCTGAACGTCCGCCATTTCATAGGAACGCTCCCTCGCCGGCTCCGCGACGGCAATGGATTCCAGGGAGATTTCGCTGACGCCGTTCCCTCCCCGCAGGAAGGAGGCGAATACGGTTTCGCCGGAGGGCGTGCTGCCGAAGGTGAGCAGCGTATCGGGGCCGTCGCCGTCCCGCGTATGCTGGCCGGTGAGCTGGGCAAACCACCAGTTATTGCGGAAGGCGGTGTTCCCCTGGGCAAACGCCACGCCGGGGAACGTCACGGAGAGCCCCTGAGGATGCTCCGCAGAGGTCACGACAAGGGAGAGGTCCCCTGCAAACGCGAAATTCAGATCTCCGGCAGTCTGGTCAAAGGTGGTCCGGTCGCCGTTGACAGCCGGATCGTTATAGCCGGAGAACCTGCTGTTAAACCAGTCCGCCACAGCGGCCGATCCTTTGCGGCCAACCTCAAAGGTAAACGTTCCGTTCTCTAACACATGGGTCTGCCCCGCTTGGTTTCTGCCGTCAGGGTCTTGTCCGCTGGTAATGCTGAACTCTGTCACAACAAAGGAGCCGCTTGTGATTGCGAGTCCTTCGGCGGCGGTAAGCTCCACCGTGTTTTGCCGGTATGTCATGTATGTGGAAGCGTCTTCAGCGTTGACTGCCAGCGTCAGGGCCGCGGCCGTGAGCAGCAGGCACAGCAGTTTTTTAACACACCGTTTCATAGAACAGCACTCCTTTTCTTTTGTTATGATTTTGCCTTGACTGCCCGCGCCTTATAGTTTTTCCAGGCGAACAGCAGCACGGAGCCGATGGCAATCAGGATAAACGCGCAGCTGATGGGGCGGGTGAAGAAGATTTTGAAGCTGCCCTCGGAAATCACCATGGCGCGGCGGAAATTCTTCTCCGCCAGGGGGCCCAGGACGATGCCCAGCAGAATGGGCACCAGCTGGAAGTCCATCCGCCGCAGGAAGTAGGCCACGATGCCGAAAATCAGGATAATGAAGATGTCATAGACCCGGTTGTTGGTGGAGTAGGCCCCGGCAATGCAGAAGGTCATGACGATGGGGGCCAGAATCTCATAGGGAATCCGGGTGATATGGGCGTAGAAGCGGGTGAAGCCGTTTCCGATGATGTACATGAAGACGTTCACCACGATAAGGCCCAGCATAATGGCGTAGAGGATGTTTCCCTGCTCGGAAAAGAGGGTGGGGCCGGGCACCATGCCGTGGAGCATGAACGCGCCCATCAAAATGGCGGTGGCTCCGTCGCCGGGGACGCCCAGGGTCAGCATGGGGATCATGGTCGCGCCGCAGGCGCCGTTGTTGGCGGACTCGGAGGCCGCCACGCCCTCGATTTCACCGTGGCCGAAGGTCTCCGGGTGCTTGGAGGACTGCTTGGTCTGGTTATAGGCGATGAAGGCCGCCAGGCCGCCGCCGGTGCCGGGAGTCGCGCCGATGATGACGCCGATCAGGGAGCCCAGGCCGATGGGCTTCCAGCAGCGGCGGTACTCGTCCTTGGTGATTTTGTCCTTGGTGATGGCGCCGGCGCTGATGGTTTTGTGGTCCGTTTTGGGGTTGTACTTGGACTTCATCAGGATTTCCGAGATGGCGAACATGCCGATCAGGGCGATGATGAGGTCGATGCCCGCCATGAGCTTGCGCTGGCCGAAGATGAAGCGGGCGGTGCCGCTGATGTTGTCCACGCCGACGGTTGCCATAAACAGGCCGATGCACGCGCCGATGAGGCCCTTGAAAATGCTGTTGTTGGACACGCCGGCGATAACGGACAGGCCGAAGACCGCCAGGGCGAAATACTCCGCCGGGCCGAAGAGCAGGGTGATTTTGGCAATCTGCGGGGCCAGGAACAGCAGGGCGAAGGCGCTGATCAGTCCGCCGATGGTGGAGGCGAACAGGGCCATCTGCAGCGCTTTGAAGGCCTGGCCCTTCACCGTCATGGGATAGCCGTCAAAAAGCGTGGCGGCGTTGGCGGAGGTGCCGGGAGTGTTGATGAGGATGGCCGTGATGGACCCGCCATAGGTGCCGCCGCAGTAGATTGCCAGCAGCGTCAGAATCGCCATGGTGGGGTCCATGCCGTAGGTCAGGGGGATGCAGAGGATGATGCCAAGGTCGGAGGTCAGGCCGGGGATGGCTCCCACCACGATGCCGATGGCAAGGCCCAGGGGAATGACCAGCAGGTTCTGCCACTGCATCAGGATGTCAAGTCCACCTAAAAATTGTTCCATAAGCGGTCTCCTTTCAAATCAGGGCAGAGAGACATGGAGCAGCACCTTGAACACATAGTACACGATGCCCACCATGGCCAGAGGGATGGCGTAATAGTACCACTTCCGCGCGCCGTAGTAAATCATCACGGCCAGGACCAGAAGCACCGTGGAAACCACGAAGCCCAGGGGCTGAATGATCAGGCAGTAGGCAACCAGAAAGAGGCAGTAGACAATGGAGCGCAGCTCCTTTTTGAAGGCGGCGGAGCGGAAGGATTCGGCGGTGACCACCAGTTCCTTCTTCTCCTTGGCGAACAGTCCCTCCAGCAGAAGACCGATGGCGAAAAGAAACATCCCGCCGATGGCGATGCGGGGCAGGGTCTGGGCGTTCACGGCGCTTTTTTCCATCGTCTGGATTTGGGAGGGAATCAGAAGCCACAGCGCCGCGCCCACAACGGCGAACACCGCGCCGGAGATGATTTCCGCGTTGTACTTCAATTTCATAGCGTTCACCTCAATTTGAGAGTAGGCGCCCCATACCCTTTGCGCGGACATGGGGCGCCGTGAAATCACTGAACCAGAGGGATGTACTTGGCCATGGCCTCGGTCTGAGAGGCCACCATGCCCAGAATCTCGGAGGAATCGGCCTCCCAGGCGGCCATGCCCATATCGGCCATGAACTTCTGGAAGTCGGGCTCGGCGTAGACCTTCAGGACGAAGTCCCGGAGAATCTCCTGCTTCTCCGCGTCCACGGTGGAGCGGACGGCGAAGTAGTCCATGCCGGTGAACTCAATGTCAATGCCCTGGTCCTTGAAGGAGGGGATGTGGCCGATGCCGTCCACGTCCAGCCCCTCGGGGATGAAGGTGCCCAGGCAGTTCAGCTCGCCGTTGATGACGTAATCCCGATAGGTCGGGGGAGAGCCGATGGCCACGTCCACGTGGCCGCCCACCAGGGCGTTGATGGCCTCCTGGCCGCCGTCGTAGGGGACCGCCTCGGAGGCGATGCCCAGAGTGGCGAACAGGGCGGAGATCATGGTGAAGCTGTCGTTGCCGGGGCCGCCGGTGGTGGCGTATTTTACGGTGTTTCCGGCGTTGGCGTAATCAATCAGGCCCTGGATGTCCGTGATGCCGCTGGCGGCCTGGGTGAGGATGACGAACTCCGTGATACGGATGCCCACCAGGGGGTTGATGTCCTCAATGGTGTAGTCCACGCTGATAAAGCTGGGAGTCAGGGAGAACAGGGGGCCGTTGCAGCAGAACAGGGTATAGCCGTCGTCCGCCGCCTCCAGGAAGTCGTTCATGCCGATGGTGCCGGAGCCGCCGGTGTGGTTCTCCACGATCATGGGCACGCCCAGGAACTTGTCGCTGTAGGAAGCGATCTGCCGGGTGATAACGTCGGGGCCTCCGCCGAGGCTCCAGGGCTGGATGATTTTGATTTCCTTCTCGGGCCATTTGGAATCGGAGGCGGAGGAACCGCCGCTGGGCTGGGAGCTCTGAGCGGGCTGGTTTCCGCTGCCGGAGCCGCCGGAACTGCCGGAATTGCCGCCGCAGGCCGCCAGGCTCAGAACCATGAGAAGGGCGAGGGCGAGAGACATCAGTTTCTTCATCGTTTCTTTCTCCTTTTCAGTCGTTTTTAATAAATTTCGGCGTGATAACGCCGGAATCTATTTCGAGGGTGATTGCCTGGAAACCGCCGGGCTGTGAGAAATAGGGCGGGTAGCTTCGCTCGTCGGAAAAAAGGAACTTCGGGGGATGGGGGGCCCGCCACTGGCTCAGGCGCTCGTAAACCTGGGGATTGGCGCTGTTGTAGCGGCGGTCGGAGCTTGCGGTGGTAATGACGTACTCCAGTGGCATGCTTTTTGTAAATTGTTCTGAAATCGAGTCTATTTGACCATGATGCGGCAATTTGAGAACGTTTACATTTTCGAATAAAAAAGAAGGGACCTCCGTCCACTCCCGGGGACAGCTGTCTGCCGCCGAGAGGAAGACCGTCTTTTCCGCTTCGATTCGAAGAAGCAGGCTGGTCTGATTGGACATGGCGTCCAGCTTGGTCAGGCAGTCTGTAACCGCCTCTCCGCCGTTTTCCGCGGCATAGGCCCGGCGGAGGAGCTCCACGTACGCCTGAAGGGCGGCGGGTCTGGGAGCCAGCGTCTGAACCAGCAGGTCCGGGCTTAGCCGCAGGCTGTCGCCGGGGCTGGTCACGGATATGGGCACGCCCCGCTCACTTGCCTGCATCAAAATGCGCCGGTAGGCGTTCAGGGCGTTTGTGTACAGCGGTACGCTGCGAAAGGCGTCCGGCGCGGGACGAAGCTCCCGGCCCTCCAGGAAAGGCTCCAGGGGATAGGGGACGAAAATTCTGCCCACCGGGATTTGCTGGAATACGGGCTCCAGGCCGCAGACGTGGTCCTCGTGAATGTGAGAGATAATGACCGCGTCTAAGCGGCGAATATCCCGCTGCCGAAGGAAATCCGCGCAGCGGATGCGGAAAGGGTCTCCGGCAAATTCCGATTCCAGAGCGCTTCCTCCATCCAAAAGGATCGTGCAGCCATTGGCGCATTGAAACAGGATGGCGTCTCCATAGCCCACGTTGATAAAGGTAATCTGCATCGCTTCACCTCTTTTCTGTTTATATTTATTCCAAAGAGAATTTCCCGTGCTAGCTGGATTTCCGCACGATTAATTCCGTGGGAATCTCGATTTTTGTCTCCGCAGGGGGCGCGCCCTCGATCAGGTCGAACAGCTTTTCGGCGGCCAGCTTCCCCATCAAATCCATGTCGATGCGGACGGTGGTCAGCTCCGGTTCCACGATGTGGCTGACGGTGCTGTCGTCAAAGCCGACGACGGCCATATCCTCCGGAATGCGGAGCCCGGCGCGGATTACCGCTTTCATAGCCCCGGCCGCCACCGTGTCGTTGGTGCAGAATACGGCGGTGGGGCGGTCCTCCTGCTGGAGCAGGTTCCGCATGGCCTGTTCGCCGGCCTCCAGGGTGGGCTCAATGTCCAGAATATACCGGGGGTCCGCTTTCAGTCCGCGCCGGGACAGCGTGTCGAAATACCCCTTATAACGGGCCTCGTTCACCTGGGGGGAGAACCGCCCGGCCAGCAGGGCGATGCTGCGGTGTCCCCGGTCGCACAGGTGGTTCACGGCGCTGACCGCGCCCTCGTAGTGGCTGGTGGTGATGCACAGCAGGTTTTCCATGTCCAGATAGTTGTTCAGCAGTACGACGGGAATTTTTTGCTCCCGCAGGCTGCCAATCATTTTGGAGCTGGCCTCTCCCACGAAGATTACGCCGTCCATCTGCTTCTTGATGTACAGGTCGCCGTTGGGAAGCTGAACGTCCTGGTTGGTTATGACGAATACGCTGTAATTCCGCCGGGCGCTCTCCCGCATGACGGCTTCCAGGATGGGGGAATAGAAGGGATTCAGCACGGCGGGGGACTGCTTTTCGTGAATGATAAAGGCGATGTTTTCCGTCCGCTGCCGGACCATGGCCCGGGCGATGGCGTTGGGCGTGTAATTCAGGCTTTTCGCCGCGGCGTATATTTTCATTTTGGCCTTCTCGCTCACGCTGTTGGGCTCGGTGTAAGCGCGTGAAACCGTCGCTTTCGAGTAGCCGCATTTTTTTGCTACATCAATAATGGTGGACCCCATATGGCCTCCGGTTGAGAACGTTCTCATTTTTCTTGATATTAGAATACCTTAGATTTTGGAAGGAAGTCAATACTAAGTTTTGGCATTTTTCAATTTTTGGAAAATGCTCCAAAATCGGAAGTTGTTTTTGTCGAAAAGCCTTAACCGAAAACGGAAACAGTCGGAGAACTGGGATTGCGCCGCGGCCTGTTGAAACGCCCCATTTGTTTAATGAGGCAGCACCAGGCTGACGGCGCACAGCGCCAGGGCGGCGGCGCAGACCGCGTCCACGGCCCGGCGGTGATTGGCAAAGAGCTTTTGCAGCGCCGCCCCGGCAAAGAGCCAGACCAGGTTGGCAAGGGGCCCGGTAAAGGGCAGGAACAGCCCTGCCGCCAGCAGACTCCAGAAAGACCTGGTGTAAGGCAGGACATAGGAGGCCAGGGCCATCAGGCAGAAGATCATGACCTTTACGTTGGTCAGGTTTACCAGCAGGCCCGAGAGGAAGCCCGGGGCCTCCGGCGCGCGGCCCTCCGGTCCGGCGGAGGAGCGTAAGGTATGCCAGGCCATCCAAAGCAGGTAGGCCGCCCCTACCCAGGACAGCAGGCCCACATACTGGTTCAGCACGGTGCCCAGAAAATAGGTAATCAGCACGGAGGCCATGGACACCGCAAAGAAGCCGGTAAACAGCCCCCGCCACTGCCGCAGGGCGGGGCCCCTCCCGTACCGCAGGGCGGTGGAGAGCGAGCAGAGGTTGGCGGGGCCGGGGGTAATGGCGCCCACATAACAATAGAGCAGGAAGGAGGGAATGAGAGAAAGGGGCATGACGGGCACCGTCCTTTTTTGAGATGGACCCATCATAGCAGAAAATTTTATATTTGAAAAGCGAAAGTTTTTGAAGTATACTATTGATAAAACCGATGAATTGGGGGAGAGCTTATGGAGCTTAAAAATCTCCGGACCTTTCAGACTGTGGTGGACCAGGGGAGCTATGGAAAAGCGGCGGAACGGCTGGGCTGCGCCCAGTCCACCATCACCGTCCAGATTCAGCAGCTGGAGGAGGAGCTGGGCGTCCCCCTGTTTGAGCGGGTAGGCCGGAGAATGGTGCTGACAGAGGCGGGGGAAAGGATGCTGCCCCAGGCCCGGGAGCTGCTGGCGGCGGCGGACCGCCTTCTGGAGTGCGGGAGGACGGGGAGAGTCCCCGCGGGGACCCTCCGGGTGGACATGGCGGAGACTCTGCTGTGCTACCGAATGCAGCCGGTTATCCGGGCCTTCCGGGAGCGGGCCCCCCAGGTGCGGCTGATTGTCCGGAGCTGCAACTGCATGAAAATTCCCCAGGGCGTCCGCTCCGGGGCCTGCGATTTGGGGGTGGGCTACGACATGGATTGGAACCGGGAGGCCCTGGAGGTGGAGTCCATGGGAAGCTATGATATTGTGCTGCTGGCCTCCCCGGATTTCGTGGAGCCGGACTTCACCACCCCGGGCCAGAGGAAGGCTGTCTCCCTGGTCACCGACGAGCCGGACAGCATCTTCCGCCGCCGCCTGGAGGATTACCTCCGCCGCCGGGAGATTGAGCTGGATGTGACGCTGGAGCTGTGGAGCATCGAAACCATCAAGCGCTGCGTCATGAGCAACCTGGGCTTTACCTACCTGCCCCGCTTCGTGGCGGAGGAGGAGCTGGCGGACGGGCGGCTGGTGGAGCTGGAGGCCCCTGTTTCCGGCGTTCCAGCCCCGGCTCTGTGCGCCTGGCGGAAGGGCCGGTGGGTCACCCCGGCCATGGAGCTGTTTTTGGAGCTGCTGCGGGAGGAGCTGGCGGAGCCTCTCACCGCCGCCGCTTCCGCTCCAGCTCCGGGCTCCGCCGCTGGAAGGGCTTGTCGATTAAAATGATGTCGTCCCCAATCCGCTGGATGCAGTCCCAGGGGATATAAAACTCCTCTCCCCGGCCAAAGAGGCCGAAGAACCGGGCGGGTCCGTAAACTATAATGGCGATGACCTGTCCCTCCGGGGCCCGGAGGTCCAAATCCGCTGCCAGCCCCAGGCGGCAGCCGTCGTTGATGTTGATGACCTCCTTCCGCCGGAGGTCCCGAAACCGGAACTGCATGGCCCTCAACTCCTTTCGGGAAAGCCTATGCGCCCCCCAGGCCATCCTATTCTGACAAAAGGTCCCAGTATAGGAAAAAACGCCTCTGGAGATACTGACCTTGCGGCGGCAAGAGGGGAAGACCCCCGCCCGCCGCACGGCCAGTATACACAAGAGGGGGCGGCTTTCATGCAGGGAAAAGTCGAGATTGCGGGAGTCAACACCGCCAAGCTGAAGGTGCTGAAAAACGAGGAAACCATGGCCCTTCTCCGCCGGACCAAGGAGGGGGACCAGGAGGCCCGCCGCCAGCTCATCGAGGGAAACCTCCGGCTGGTGCTGTCGGTAATCCAGCGGTTTTCCAACCGGGGGGAGAATGTGGACGACCTGTTTCAGGTGGGGTGCGTGGGGCTGATTAAGGCCATCGACAACTTCGACGTCAGCCAGCCGGTGAAGTTTTCCACCTACGGCGTGCCCATGATTATCGGCGAGATCCGCCGCTACCTCCGGGACAACAGCGCTATCCGGGTCTCCCGCTCCATGCGGGACACGGCTTACCGGGTTCTCCAGGTCCGGGAGCGGCTGATTTCCGAGACCCAGCGGGAGCCCACGGTGGAGCAGATTGCCAAGGAGCTGGACATCCCCCGGGAAGACGTGGTTTTCGCCATGGACGCCATTGTGGACCCGGTGTCGCTCTATGAGCCGGTGTACTCCGACGGGGGAGACGCCCTGTGCGTCATGGACCAGGTCCGGGATACCCAGAACACCGACGAGCACTGGACGGACCGCATCGCGCTGAAGGACGCCCTGCGCCGCCTGGACGAGCGGGAGCGGCGCATCCTGTCCCTCCGCTTTTACGAGGGCAAGACCCAGATGGAGGTTTCCGCCGAGGTGGGCATTTCCCAGGCCCAGGTTTCCCGGCTGGAAAAGGGGGCCATCAACACCATCAAGAAAAACATCTGATTCACGGCCCGCCGCCTTTGGCGGGCTTTTTTATGGTTTCCCTTGTATTTTCTTCCGGGAACTGCTATAATAAGCAACTGCAAAAGGGGAAGGGGCATGGCCCTCGCCGCCCTTCTCTGCCGGACGGTCCGCGAGATATGCCGCGGCCCGGCCGTTTCCTACGCCTGACAAAAGGAGGGGACTTTTTGGACAGTCCCGTATTCAAGCTGGAAAAGGTGGTCCACTCCCGGACGGAGGAGCTGCAGGATTTCGAGGGGCCCCTGGACCTGATTTTGTTTCTGCTGGGCAAAAACAAAATGGAGATTCAGGACATCTCCATTTCCCTGATCTGCGGCCAGTACCTGGCGTGGCTGGAGCGCCGCCAGCAGCTGGACCTGGAGGTTGCCAGCGAGTTTGCCGCCATGGCCTCCCACCTGGTCTAGCTCAAGACCCGGATGCTCCTCTCCATTGAGGACGAGGAGGCCAAAAGCGAGATGGAAGCCCTGATTCAGTCCCTGGAGGAGCGCCGCCGGGGAGAGAGCTACGCCTATGTGAAGGCCATGGGGGAGAAGCTGGCCCCTCTGGGGGAGTTTGGGCGCAGCATCTGCGTCCGGGGGCCGGAGCCTCTGGAGCCCGGGGAGATTCTTTACGACCACCGTCCCCGGGACTTGCTGCGGGCCATGCGGGAGCTCCAGAGCCGGGCGGAGCGGAAGCTGCCGCCGCCCAAGGCGGCCTTTCAGGAAATCGCCCGGCATGAGCCCTATCCCGTGGAGCGGAAGGCCCTGGATATTCTGCGCCGTCTGAGGGACGGAACCGTCACCCGCTTCCTCCAGCTCTTTCACGGGAGCCGGAGCCGCAGTGAAATTGTGGCCACCTTCCTGGCGGTGCTGGAGCTCTGCCGTTCCCACGTGCTGCAATTGACGGGGGCGGAGAGCGAGTGCATGGTCCGCCAGGTGGGGGAGCTGCCGGAGCATCTCGCCGCCCGGGCGGAGGAAACCTAAGGAGGCCCCATGGAGAGAAAGGAAATCGAAGCCGCCGTGGAGGCGATTTTGTTCGCCTCCGGCGAACCTGTACAGATAAAGCGCCTCTGCGCCGCACTGGAGCTGGCGCGCCCCGCTGTGGAGCGGGCGCTGAAGGATTTGGGCGGCCGCTACGCCTTTGAGCAGAGGGGCATCCGCCTGGTTCAGATGGACGACTGCTGGCAGCTTTGCTCCGCTCCGGAGTTTGCCGGCGCGGTGCACCGGGCCCTGGAGGTGCGCAAGCCCGCCAAGCTCAGCCAGCCGGCCCTGGAGGCCCTGACCATCATCGCCTATTACCAGCCCACCACCCGGGCCTACGTGGACCAAATCCGGGGCGTGGACAGCTCGTACACCATGAGCCTGCTGCTGAGCCGGGAGCTTATTGAGGAGTGCGGGCGGCTTCAGGTGCCGGGGCGGCCCCGGCTGTACCGGACCACCAGGCAGTTCCTGCGGGCCTTCCACCTCAGCAGCTTGGAGGACCTGCCGGAGCTGACGGAGCCCTCCGGAGAGGAGGACCCCCTGGACCCGGAGGCCGACGGCCAGATGCGCCTGGGAGAGAACGGAGAGATTGTGGCCTCTGAGGAGGAGACGGAATAAGCACCTGCGTTCACCGGCCGGGAAGGCCGGAATGAAGGAAAGGAGGCGCCGCCTATGGCGTGGCTGTGGGTGTTGGCGGTCACCGCTTTGCTGATAACCCTGCTGTGCCGGACCCGGGTGGGCGCCTGGGCCGCCTTCGGCGGGGACGGGCTCCGGCTGGACGCGCGGTTCGGCCTTCTGCGGGTACATATCCTTCCCGCCAGGCCCGGAAAGCCAAAGGCCGATAAGCCCCCAAAAAAGAAGAAAAAGAAACCTGAAAAGAAGCCCCCAAAAGAACTGGGGGAGAAAAAGGCGAAGCCTAAGCTCTCCTTTACCCTGGAGGATGGAAGGGACGCGCTTCGGACCCTGCTCCCGCCCCTGAAGCGGGCGCTGGGCAGGACGCGCCGGGGAATCCAGGTGAAGCCCCTGCGCCTGTCCCTGGTCCTGGGGGGCCAAGAGGATCCCGCCGCGGCAGCCCGGCTTTACGGGGAGATTCAGGCCGCCGTCTGGGTGGGCATGCCCCTGCTGGAGCGGGTGCTGGACATCCGGGAGCCGTATATCCACACGGACGTGGATTTCAGCGCTTCCGCCACGGCGGCGGAAGGGGAGGCGGGAATCACCCTCCGCATAGGGACGTTGCTGGCGGTGGGCTTCGGCATGGCCTTCCCGGCCCTGGGGTGGTTTTTGCGCTGGCGGAAGCGGTGCAGGAACCGGCCGCCGGAGCCGGAGAGGGGAGCCGGAGAGCCGCCGACGGAAAATCCCGCCGCGTAGGTCGTGGCTGAAAATCTGCCCCAGTCCAGCGTTCCGCCAATTTTCAAACAAGGTCCGAAGCGTTTGGAAGGGTATTTTATAGAATTTGACGACAGGAGAAAGGATGTATAAAATGGACAACACGATGGATAAGAAGCACCCGGTCAGCGAGCTGATGCGTTCCACGATTGAGAAGATTCACGAGCTGGTGGATACGAATGTAATTGTGGGCCAGCCCATCCATACCCCGGACGGCGTGACCCTGATTCCCATTTCCCGGGTCAACTTCGGCTTTGGCAGCGGCGGCGGGGATTACGGCAAGTCTATGAAGGGGGAGAACTTCGGCGGCGGAGGCGGCGCGGGGGTGAAAATCGACCCCGTGGCCTTCCTCACCATCAAGGATGGGGTGACCCGGGTCCTGCCGGTGGCGGTGCCGCCGGTGTCCACGGTGGACCGCATTGTGGATATGGTGCCGGACCTGATGGACAAGGCGGAAAAATTCCTGGAAAAGAAAAAGACGGAGAAGGAGCAAGAATCCGTCTGATTTGGGCATACTAGCATCACTTGACTGCTGAGGAACGGAGTGATGACGCTTGCCGAAATATTTCCCCCTCCGGCGGGCCGGAGCGCTGCTTGCGGTCCTGGCCTGCCTGCTGACAGGACGGGCGGAGGCGGTGGAGGTCTCCGCCTCCGCCGCCGTTTTGATGGACATGGACAGCGGCCGGGTGCTCTACGAGCGGAACGCCGGGGCCCGGATGCTGATTGCCAGCACCACAAAGATTCTGACGGCCCTGGTGGCCATCCGGGACGGGAATCTGTCGGACACGGTGAAGGTGAGCCGGGAGGCCGCCTATACGGAGGGCTCCTCCATGTACCTGAAGGAAGGGGAGGAGCTGACCTTGGAGACTCTGCTCTACGGCCTGCTCCTCTGCTCCGGAAACGACGCCGCCGTTGCGGTGGCGGAGCACGTGGGGGGCAGCGTGGAGGGCTTTGTGGAGCGGATGAACGGGACGGCGCTGGAGCTGGGAATGGAGGACTCCTCCTTCGCCAATCCCAACGGCCTGGACGATGAGGAGCACTACTCCACCGCTTATGACATGGCCCTGCTGGCCCGGGCGGCTATGGAGAACGAAACCCTGGTCCGCATCGCCTCTACCCGGACGGTAAGCATCGGCGGGCGGACCATGACAAACCACAACAAGCTGCTGGGTTACATGGACGGCTGCCTGGGTTTGAAAACCGGCTATACCCGGGCGGCGGGCCGGACGCTGGTAAGCTGCGCGGAGCGCGGCGGCCAGCGGCTCATCGCCGTGACCCTTCAGGACGGCAACGACTGGGCGGACCACCAGAGCCTCTATGACTACGGCTTCGCCGCCTATCCGGCGAAGCGGATGGCTCAGCTGGGCCACGAGCTGGTGAAAAAAGACGGGATTCCCCTCATCGCGGCGGACAGCTTTGCCTGGCCCCTGGCCGGGGGGGAGGCGCTGGAGACCGCTGTGGAGCTGGACCGGGAGCTGGCCGCGCCCCTCCGTGCGGGAACCCGTGTGGGGGAGGCCGTCTTTACCCTGAACGGCAAAGAGGTGGGCCGGGTGGGCCTTCTCTGCGGGGAGACGCTGTTTCCAAAGGCGGAATCCGCCATGAGCGTGCTGCGGAATTACAGGTGAGACGATGGAAGAACGACTGCAAAAGGTCCTCTCCGCCGCCGGGGTCTGCTCCCGGCGGGCGGCGGAGGGCTACATAGAGGCGGGCCGGGTGACGGTGAACGGCGAGACGGCCCGGCTGGGCTCCAGGGCCGACCCGGCGCGGGACGACGTCCGCCTGGACGGCAGGCCGCTTCCCGCCAGGGCGGAGCCGGCGTATCTCCTGCTGAACAAGCCCAGGGGTTATGTCACCACCCTCTCCGACGAGAAAGGCCGGAGGACTGTGGCGGAGCTGGTGGCGGACTGCGGCGTCCGGGTGTACCCGGCGGGGCGGCTGGATATGGATTCCGAGGGGCTGCTGGTGCTGACCAACGACGGGGAGCTGGCCCGGCGGCTGACTCACCCCAGCGGGGAGGTGGAGAAGACCTACCACGTCTGGGTCCGGGGACCTGCTGCGGAGGCGGCGGAGCGCCTTTCCCGGGTGACGGACCTGGAGGGGGAGCCCATTCTCCCCGCCCGGGTGGAGACCCTCCGGCAGGGGAGGGAGGAGGCGGCGCTGGCCGTCACCATCCGCCAGGGGAAGAACCGCCAGGTCCGCAGGATGTGCGCCGCCTGCGGCCTGAAGGTAACGCGCCTGCGCCGTGTGCGGGAGCACACGCTGGTCCTGGGCTCCCTGCCGCCGGGAAAATGGCGGTATCTGACGGCGGCGGAGGTAAGGGCGCTGAAGGGGCGCTGAAGGGGCGTTCAGAAAAAATTCATATACCGTATATCTTGCATATTTTTTCTTCTTGTGCTATACTGTTTCCCGCTAAGCGGCGGCGCAGTATTCTAGTCAGATCTGCCGTTTCCTAGGGAGGGCCTAAAAATCCTCTGAAGGGCACATCGATGAAACCCGTGGTGCCTGCTTGATACGCCCAGTTTTGGGTGGGTGCTGGGGGGAAGCGCGCGGAACCTGCGCGCTTGCGGACTCAGGGCGTTTTCCAATGGCATGGTTTATCCGACCCTGTTTCCGTGGAGACCTGTTCTTGTGCGCGGACGTACTCCCACTGTGGTAATTCCGGCCCGCGTACGAAACAGATTGTGAACCTGCAATGCGGTGCATCGGTCTTTCGGGGCCGTAACGCTGTGTGCAGCCGTAGCCTGCCTTGAGTGGGGCGGGTGGATCAGGGAACTACAGGGAACGGCCCCGGCCAGGGCGGTTTTCTGATCGCCCTTTGAAACCCGTTTTGCAAAAGAGGCTAAAGAAGCGGACGGACTGTGGTGGAAATCACCTAGGCTGTCCTGACGGGGCAGGAAAAGGATTGCAGTGCGGACTAAGTGGCAATCGGGTAGCGCGGACGGGCGACGCCGCGCCGGAGCGCCGAACGGGAAACCGCCCCCATCGGCAACGAGGGGTGCGCTCCGGGGAAAGCCAACCCGTACCTAAGCCGTAAGATTTACTTTTTCTGCCGCCGCCGTCTTAGCTCTATAAAAACAAGGCCGTTTTCGGGGATGCTTCTGGACGTCCCGCGGAGCGGCGTTCCGGGAGGTTCCTTTTGAAGAAACAGCAGAAGGGAAAGTCCCCTTCCCCATATCGCTGGGCCCTTACGGTCTTTTTGATGGCGGTGGTCCTCTCCGCCGTGCTGAGTCTGGCGTCGGAGTCGATGCTGGAGGGCGCGGGCGTGGCCGCCGCCCTTTTGATGCTGGCGCTGTTCATTGGCCTCGGCATTTTGTTCGATATCGTGGGCGTGGCTGTTACGGCGGCGGACCCCAAGCCCTTTCACGCCATGGCTTCCCATAAGGAGAAGGGGGCGAAGCAGTCTTTGATGCTGCTGCGGAACGCAGGACGCGTTTCCAGCGTCTGCAACGACGTGGTGGGGGACATCTGCGGCATCGTCAGCGGCGCCACGGGGGCGGTGATTGTCACCCAGCTTCAGCGGGCGCTGAACCTGAGGACGGTGCTAATCTCCGTGGCCGTCACGGCCCTGGTTTCCGGCCTGACTATCGGGGGAAAGGCCCTGGGCAAGACGGCGGCGATTAAGAAAAGCACCCAGGTGGTCTACTGGGCCGGACGGTTTTTATACCTGTTCCGCCATTGAGAGGAGAAGCTATGCTTTTGGATTCCATCCACTCCCCCGCCGACGTCCGGGCGCTGCCGGAGGGCCAGCTCCCCCAGCTCTGCCAGGAGCTGAGGGAGTTTCTTGTAAAGAGCGTCTCCCAAACCGGGGGGCACCTGGCCTCCAACCTGGGGACGGTGGAGCTGACGGTAGCCATCCACCGGGTCTTTGATACGGAGCGGGACCGGCTGGTCTTCGACGTGGGCCATCAGTGCTATGTTCATAAGATTTTGACGGGCCGCCGGGAGCGGTTCAATACCCTCCGCCAGCTGGACGGCCTCTCCGGCTTCCCCAAGCCCCATGAGAGCGTCCACGACGCGTTCATCGCCGGGCACGCCTCCAACGCCGTCTCCGTGGCCCTTGGAATGGCCCGGGCCCGTACCCTGGGAGGGGAGGAGTACAGCGTTCTGGCCCTTGTGGGCGACGGGGCTCTTACCGGGGGGCTGGCTTACGAGGGGCTGAACAACGCCGGGGCTTCCGGCGAACCCCTGATAGTCATTTTGAACGACAACGGCATGTCCATAAACCCCAACGTGGGGGCCATGCCCTCCCACCTGGCCCGGCTCCGGTCCCGGCCCGGGTATTACCACTTTAAAAAGTGGTACCGCGGCCTCTTTGGCTCCCGGCCCATGAAAAATCCCCTGTACCGTTTTAACCACAAGGTAAAGACCTTTTTGAAGCGGAGCCTTTTTCCCGGAAGCACCCTTTTTGAGGACATGGGCTTCACCTACCTGGGCCCCGTGGACGGCCACGACCTGACCCGGCTCTGCGACGCCCTCTGCTGGGCCCGGGAGCTTAGCTGCCCGGTGGTGGTTCATGTAAACACCGTCAAGGGCAGGGGCGTGTCCTTCGCGGAGCGGAACCCGGACATGTACCACGGCGTGGGGCCCTTCGACCTGGAGACGGGCCTTTTGAAAAAGGCGGGGGAGGAGAGCTTTTCCTCCGTCTTCGGAAAGGCCCTGACGGACTTTGCCCGGGAGGACGCCCGGGTCTGCGCCGTTACCGCCGCCATGGCCGACGGCACGGGTCTTTCCGGCTTTGCCAAGACCTTCCCGGAGCGCTTTTTCGACGTGGGCATCGCCGAGGGCCACGGCGTTTCCATGGCGGCGGGCATGGCGGCCCAGGGGCTGCTTCCGGTGTTTGCGGTGTATTCCACCTTTTTGCAGAGGGGCTACGATATGCTGATTCACGATGTGGCCCTGGAGAAGCTCCACGTGGTTCTGGGCGTGGACCGGGCGGGCCTGGTGGGGGCCGACGGCGAGACTCACCACGGCTGCTTTGACCCGCTGTTCCTCCCGGCCCTGCCGGGCTACACGGTCCTCTGCCCCGCCAGCTTCGCGGAGCTGCGGCATATGCTGCGGACCGCCCTTTTTGAGCTCGGCGGCCCCGTGGCGGTCCGCTATCCCCGGGGCGGGGAGGGCGCCTACCGGGACGACGCCTGGGACAAGCCCCTGGCCCGCCTCCGGGAGGGGCGGGATGTCACTCTGCTGGCTTACGGCGTACTGGTGAACCGGGTTTTGGAGGCGGCGGCGCTTCTGGAGCGTAAGGGCATCCAGGCGGAAGTGCTGAAGCTGAACCAGATCGCCCCCCTGGACGGGGCGGCGCTGGCGGGCTTTTTTGAGAAAACGGACATTCTATTGGTGCTGGAGGACTGCTTCGGCGCGGGCTGCGCGGGCCAGCGGATTGCCGCCATCCTGGCGGGGGAGGGCAGGGCCCCGGGAAAGCTGATTTTGAAGAATCTGGGCCGGACCTTTGTACCGGAGGGCGGCGTTTCTCAGCTGGAGGAGCGGTTTGGCCTGGACGCCGCCGCCGTGGCCGCGGCGGTGGAGGAGGCGGTGGGCTGTGAGTGATAAGATGAGGCTGGATCTGCTCCTGGTGGAGCGGGGCCTGGAGGAGACCCGCCAGCGGGCCCAGGCTGTGATTATGAGCGGCGTGGTGTACGTGGACGGCCGCAAGGCGGACAAGCCCGGCATGGCGGTTTCTGCCGCCGCCGCGGTGGAAGTCCGGGGAGACAGGCTTCCCTACGTCAGCCGGGGCGGCCTGAAGTTAGAGAAGGCCATGAAGGTTTTTCCCATCTGCCTGGAGGGGGCGGTCTGCGCCGATATCGGAGCCTCCACCGGGGGCTTTACGGACTGCATGCTCCAGAGCGGCGCGTCCAGGGTTTACGCCGTGGACGTGGGCCGGGGACAGCTGGCCTGGAAGCTCCGAAACGATCCCCGGGTGGTCTGCCTGGAGCGGACCAACGCCCGGTATCTCAGCCGGGAACAGGTCCCGGAGGAGCTGGACTTCGCCTCGGTGGACGTGAGCTTCATCTCGCTGAAGCTGATACTGCCGCCCCTGGCGGCTCTGCTGGGGCCCGGGGGACAGGCGGTCTCCCTGGTGAAGCCCCAGTTTGAGGCGGGCCGGGAGAAGGTGGGGAAGAAGGGCGTGGTCCGGGACCCCGCCGTCCACCTGGAGGTGCTGGAGCGGTATCTGGAGCACGCCGCAGAGGCGGGACTGAGCGTGCGGGGCCTGACGTATTCCCCTATCCGGGGCCCGGAGGGGAATATTGAATACCTGGGCTTCCTGCAAAAAGACGGCGGAGCGGCAGGACCTTTTGACTTGAAGGCCCTGGTGGAGGAATCCCACCGCAGCTTAAAGGAACACGGAGAGGGGGAGGAGAACGCCTTATGAGCCCCAAGAAAATCATCCTTTGCCCCAACCCCAACCGGGATCAGGGCATGAAGACCACCCGGACCGCAGAGGGCATCCTCCGGGGGATGGGCTTTCAGACGGTGGTCTGTTCCCCCTTCCGGGACCGGAAGGAGGGGGCCTTCGCCGACTACGACGTGCTGCCCCTGCCCCAGGAGCTCCGGGGGGCGGATTTGCTGATTACCTTCGGCGGGGACGGGACCATTTTGCACCTGGCCAAGCTGGCGGCCCTTCACAAGATGCCGGTGCTGGGCGTGAATATGGGGGGCCTTGGGTTTGTGGCGGAGCTGGAGGCGTCCGAGCTGGATCAGCTCCGCAGGCTCCGGGACTGGCAGTTTGAGACGGAGCAGCGGATGATGCTGGACGTGTCCGTTTTCCGGGAGGGGCGGCAGATTTACACGAATCTCGGCCTTAACGAGGCCGTCATCCGGGAGGGCCCCATCTCCCACGTTATCCATTTGAAAATTTCCTCCGACGGGCGGCACCTGGCGGACATCGCCGGAGACGGCGTGATCGTGGCGACCCCCACGGGCTCCACGGCCTACTCTCTTTCCGCCGGGGGGCCGGTGGTGGAGCCGGTGGCGCAGACCATGGTGGTCTGCCCCATCTGCATCCACAACATGCGCTTTTCCTCCTACGTCCTCAGCCCCGAGCATACGCTGACGGTGGAGCTGGAGCGGAACGGGCGGAAGCCGGTGTACCTGTTTGTGGACGAGAGCCGGGCCTTCGCCCTGCGGGCGGACGACAAGGTCCAGATTCGCCGCTCCCGCTACGTGACCCGCCTGGTGCGGCTGACAGAGCGGAGCTTCTGTGAGATTTTCGCGCAAAAAATGCTTCCGGGAGGGATGGACACATGAAAAATGACCGGCAGGCCATGATCCTGGAGATTATCGCCCAGGAGAACATCGAAACCCAGGAGCAGCTGCTGACCCGCCTCCAGGCCCGGGGGCTCCGGTGCACCCAGGCTACGATTTCCCGGGACATCAAGCAGCTGCATCTCATCAAGGAGCCGGCGGGCCAGGGAGTCTATAAGTACGCCGTCTCCGGCAACCGGACAACGCTGAACGTGGCGGCGAAGCTGCGGACCATTTTCCGGGAGTGCATCGTCAGCATCGACTACGCCCAGAATATCGTGGTGGTGAAGACCATGCCGGGACTGGCCAACGGGGCCTGTTCCGCTTTGGATAATATGGACATGAACGACATTGTGGGCTCCCTGGCGGGGGACGACACGGCCCTGCTGGTGATGCGGAACACGGAAGCCGCGGAGCTGCTTTGCCAGGAAATCAAGGATATGCTGTAGAGGAGAAGTTGCCATGCTGGAGCTTCTGCACATTGAGAATATCGCGGTCATTGAGGAGGCGGACATCCGGTTCCGCCCGGGCTTCAACGCCCTCACCGGCGAGACCGGCGCGGGCAAGTCCATTGTTATCGACGCCATGGGGGCCGTGCTGGGGGGAAGGACCTCCCGGGACCTGATTCGCACCGGGGCTTCCAAGGCGTTTGTCAGCGCGGAGTTTTCCGCCGTCCCGGCGGAGCTGCCGGGCCTGCTGGAAAACGGCCTGGCCCCCGACGAGGACGGAAACCTTCTCCTTCAAAGGGAAATCTCAGGCGAGGGCAAGAACGCCTGCCGGGCCAACGGCCGCCCCATCACCGTGGCCCAGCTCCGGCAGATCGGCGGAGAGCTTTTGAACATCCATGGCCAGCATGACGGGGCCCAGCTTTTGGACGAGGAGCTCCACGGGGCCTACCTGGACCGCTTCGGCAAGACGGAGGAGCCGCTTGAAGCTTATCAAAAAGCCTACGCCGTCCTCTCGGAGCTCCAGGAGCAAATCAAGGCCCTCCGGATGGACGAGGCGGAAAAGGCCCGCCGGATGGACAGCCTCCGGTTCCAGATTGGCGAGCTGGAGCGGGCGGAGCTCCGTCCCGGCGAGGAGGAGGAGCTGGAGGCGCGGCGGAATCTGCTGCGCAACGGGGAGAAATACCTCTCCGCCCTCTCCGGCGCGGATTACTGCCTCTCCGGCGACGACGAAAACGCCGGGGCGGTGAATCAGCTCCGGGACGCGGAGGAGGCCCTGTCCGGCGTGCGGACTCTGGATGAGGAGCTGGGGGAGGCGTACAAGCGGCTGGAAGCCCTGCGGAGCGAGGCATACGATTTGGCGGAGACCATCCGGGACCTGCGGGGAGCGTTTGACTTCTCTCCGGAGGAGCTGGACGCGGCGGAGAGCCGGGCGGACCAGCTCTACCGGCTGAAAAAGAAGTACGGGGCCACCGTGGAGGAGATGCTGGACTATCTGGAGCAGCGCCGGGCGGAGCTGGAGGCCATTGAGACGGCGGACGACACGCGGATTTTCCTGGAGAAAAAGCTGGGCAAGGCGGAAGCCGCCGTCCAAGGGGCGGGGAAGTCCCTGACGGAGGCCCGGAAAAAGGCGGCGGCAGCCCTGGAGGCCCGTATTCAGAAGGAACTCCGGGATTTGGATATGAACCGGGTCCGTTTTGCCATCGAATTTACCGGAAAGGCTCCCAGTCCCGACGGCTGCGACGAAATCCGTTTCCTGATGTCCGCCAACGCCGGGGAGGATTTGAAGCCCATCGCGAAAATTGCCTCCGGCGGCGAGCTGGCCCGGATTATGCTGGCGCTGAAGAACGTCCTGGCGGAGCAGGAGGCGGTGGGCACCCTGGTGTTCGACGAGGTGGATACCGGCGTCTCCGGCCGGGCGGCCCAGAAGGTGGCGGAAAAGCTGGCCCAGGTCAGCCGGAGGAAGCAGGTCCTCTGCGTTACGCACCTGCCCCAGCTGGCCGCTATGGCGGACACCCATTTCTCCGTGGAGAAGGGGGAGGAGAAGGGCCGGACCTACACCCATGTGGTCCTTCTGAACCGGGAGCGCCGGAAATCGGAGCTGGCCCGGATTACCGGCGGGTCCAAGGTGACGGACGCTCTGCTGGAGAGCGCCGGGGAGCTGCTGGACGCGGCGGAAACGTACCGTGCGGCGTTATAAGTAAGAGATATAGCAGAAGGCTTTTATAAGATTTGCGGGAGGGAAGGCCATGAAATCAAAAGCCGCCGTCAAGCGCATCATTGAAACCTTGAAGGAGATTTACCCCGAGGGATTGTGCTCCTTGCAGTACGAGAAGGACTACGAGCTGCTGTTTGCCGTGCGGCTTTCCGCCCAGTGCACCGACGCGCGGGTGAATCAGGTGACGCCCGCCCTCTATGCCCGCTTTCCCACGCTGGAGAGCTTTGCGGAGGCGGACCCCAAGGAGGTGGGGGAGTACATACATTCCTGTGGGTTCTACAACGGCAAGGCTAAGGACATGGTGCTCTGCGCCCAGCGCCTTCTCAGCGAGTTCGGCGGCAGGGTCCCCGGCACTATGGAGGAGCTGACCAGCCTCCCCGGCGTGGGCCGGAAGACCGCCAACCTGATTTTGGGAGATATTTACGGCCAGCCTGCCTATGTCTGCGACACCCACTGCATCCGCATTACCGGACGCCTGGGGTTGACCGACGGCTCCAAGGATCCCCTCCAGGTGGAGCGCCAGCTCCGGGAGGTCCTGCCGCCCAAGGAGTCCAACAATTTCTGCCACCGGATGGTCCTCTTTGGCCGGGATACCTGCACCGCCCGCGGCCCGAAGTGTGGGGGCTGTCCCCTGGCGAAGGACTGCGACACGGCAAAGGCCGCGAAATAGGAACTGAAAGCGCCTGTGCGGAACGCACAGGCACTTTTTTGCCTCCAGCCTCATATACTGTCCTTGAAGACCGCAAAGGAGGAAGCGATATGGATGAGAAATCGGCTCAGATGGCCGAGCAGCTCCGGAAAAACCCGGCGATGCTGAAGTCCCTGATGCAGTCCCGGGATGGCCAGGCGCTGATGCGGATGCTGA
Organism: uncultured Oscillibacter sp.; assembly: GCA_949959305.1. Classification (GTDB taxonomy): domain Bacteria; phylum Bacillota; class Clostridia; order Oscillospirales; family Oscillospiraceae; genus Oscillibacter. The sequence goes on along the minus strand of CATLJA010000020.1, from coordinate 569 downwards.
CCCAGGACGACGGCGGAGCCAGCCTGCGCAAGGCGGTTCAGTCCGCCGCCAAGGGCGATGCCGGGGCCGTGACCCGGATGGTGAACCAGCTTATGCAGAGCCCCGAGGGGGCGGAGCTGGTGGAACGGATTAATAAGGCCGTTCAGAAGTAAAGCAGACCACGAGGAGGGTTGGCCCGTATGGCGGAATTTGACGACAAGCTGAACAGCATACTGTCCAACCCGGACGCCATGAGCCAGATCATGCAGCTGGCGCAGTCCCTGGGCGGGGGAGGCCCGGAGCCCCAGCCTTCGGCTCCGCCGCCTCAGCAGCCCCCCACCTGGGGCCCGCCGCCGGGTCCGCCGCCCTCTCAGTCCGGCCCGTCTCCGGCAGGAGGAGACCTGCTGTCCTCCCTGATGGGCGGCGGGGGGCTGGATGCGGGGCTTCTCACCCGTTTGCTGCCCCTGATTCAGGAGCTGGGAGGCCAGCGGGACTCCAACGCCCGGAACCTGCTCTACGCCCTGCGGCCCTATCTGCGGAGCGACCGGCAGGAAAAGGTGGAGCGGGCCCTCCAGCTGGCGCGGCTGTTC
>CATLJA010000019.1 GCA_949959305.1 uncultured Oscillibacter sp. | reverse complement strand
CCGAAGCAGTTCAGCAGCGTGGGGAACAGGTCGATGTTCTGGGTCAGGCCGGAGAAGCGTTTAACGGTCCCGTCGGGGTGCCAGACGATCAGGGGGATGTGGAACACCTCGTTATAGGCTGGCATGTAGTTCTTGGCCATGTATTCGTGCTCGCCCAGCATGTAGCCGTGGTCCGTGGTGAAGACGACCACCGTGTCGTCCCACATGTCATGGCGATCCAGCACGTCCAGAATCTTGCCGATGTAGTGGTCCGTCATGGTCAAAAGGGCCTTGTAACGCACGTTCAGGTGCCGGGTTTCCTGATCGGTGAAAATATTTTTGCGGTACTCGGGCCAGTAGCAGGGCATGCCCTCGTAGTCGTCCTCGTCTTGGTAGAGGTCGATGTACTTCTGCGGCACGTCGAAGGGCTCGTGTGGGTCGAAGCCCTCCACCCACAGCAAAAAGTTGTCCGCCTCCGCGTTTTCCTCCAGCCACTGGGCCGCCTTTTTCATGGTCATGGGGGAGGGATACTCCTCCTCGCTTTGAAACGCGCCGTAGGTGCGGTCGTGGGCCTCGGAATAAATGCCCTTGTAGCCCTCGGGCCGCCGCTCGGTGACAATGCCCTCCTTGCAGGCGGGCATATTCAGCGTGTCGAACTCCTGGCCCCGAATCATCTCGTGGGCCGTGAAACCGTTCCAGTAGTTCTCGCCGCCCACGTCGTAGTACAGGTAGTGGTCGGTATACATCCGCGTGTAGACGTTTTTTGTCTTCAGCAGGGCGGGCAGCGTCTGGTCAAAGGGCTCGACGCCGCCCCAGGGCTTCTCCAGAAAGTTCAGCCGCCCGGTCATGATGTCCCGCCGGGCGGGCATGCAGGGCGCGGACCCGCACCAGTGGTTCTCAAACACGGCGCCCCGGGCCGCCAGGCGGTCCAGGTTCGGGGTAAGGGCCGGGCAGGCGGAGCCATACATATTTAAAAAGCGCCGGTTTGTGCTGTCCGCTAAAATAAAGATTGCCCTCATTGTGCTTCACCTTTCTTATTTAAGCTGAGAGGACTGCCGCTTTTCCCGGGAAAACCGGAACGGGGCGCGCCCTCAAACCGCCTCCAGGCCCAGCCGCAGGAACTGCTCCGGCGGACTGTCGTGGAGGCGCATGGCGGCGGCCAGCTTTTTCCGCATGGCCTCCTCCAGGGCGGCGTCCTTCAGCGGGCGCTCCTGCCCGGGGTCGCGCTCCAGGTCAAAGAGAAGGTTCTCCCCCGCCACGGCGTACCGGCGGGCAAAGTTGTGGGTGTCGTCCGCCAGCCTCGTGATGGTGTTGGGAATTTTAAACACGGGATAGTCCGTATAGGACAGGAAGGGGCCCGCCTCGATTTTGGACACGTCGCTGAGGTGATCCCGGTCCCAGTAGTGGCAGATGGTGCTGGGCATGGCCGTGTAGAGGTTCAGGGGCTGGTTGTCCTCCCGGGCCGGGGCGCAGAAATACGTGTAGCGGCCGTCGCAGAGGTTGACCTGACGGCCGTACATGCCGTAGATAACCGCGTCCCGCAGAGCGCTCCGCTCCCCCCGGATCAGGGGCAGGAGGCTCTTCCCGTGGAGGGGGTGCCAGCAGTCCTCCAGGCCGATGCCGTGGAAGTCCAGGATGGTCGGCATCAGGTCAATGTTCTGGGTCAGCGCGCCGCAGCGGGAGGGCCCCGTCATGCCCGGCAGGCTCACCATCAGGGGAATCTGATAGACCTCGTTGTAGCAGGGCATGTAGTTTTTGGCCATGAAGCCGTGCTCTCCCAGCATGTAGCCGTGGTCTGTGGTGAGGACGACCATGGTGTCCTCCCACATTCCATAGCGGTCCAGCACGTCCAGCGCCTTCCCCAGCCAGCGGTCGCTCATGGTGATCAGCGTGGCGTAGCGCCGCCGGGCGTGCTCGACCGCCTCCCGGGCCGCCTGGTCCGAGGAGGCGTAGGCCGGCCAGTAAAACAGGGCGTCCCGGTACTCGTCCGGATATTCCGCCGCCGCGCTGTCCGGAAAATCAAAGGGCTCGTGGGGGTCGAAGGAATCCACCAGCAAAAACCAGCCGTCGTCCCCGTGGTGCTCCTCCAGCCACTGGGCGGCATGGCGCAGGGTTTTGGGCGAGGGGTAATCCTCCTCACCGGAAAAACGCTCCCGGTTCAGGCGGTACTGCCCCTTGTCCTGGCCGTAGTGGGGGCGCTCCGCCAGCTTGCCGAAGTCGGAGGCCCACACGTCGTTTTCCTGCCCCCGGATAAAGTCCCAGGAGCCGAAATGGGCGTGGTAGTTCTCTCCGCCCAGGTGGAAGTAATGGTAGTGGTCCGTGACCATGTGGCTGAACACGCCGCTCCTGCTCAGCACATAGGGCAGCGTGCAGTCAAAGGGCTGGATGGGGGACCAGTTCCGCTCCAGGAAGTCCAGCCGCCCGGTCAGCAGGTCGTGCCGGGCGGGCATGCAGGGGGCGGAGCCTACGAAATGGCTGTCGAACACGCAGCTGCGGCGGGCCAGCCGGTCCATATTGGGCGTGCGCACCCAGGTATTCCCGTAGGCGGGCAGATACCTCCGGTTCAGGCTGTCCATTAAGAATACAATGGTTTTCATCGCTGCTCCTCTCCTGGGCGGGGCTTACCACCACTTGATCAAATCCGTAACCTGGTTGCGCAGTTCCACAAAGGCGGGATCGGTGACGTCCCGGGGCCGGGGCAGGGGGTTGTCCAGCACCGTTTTGACGGAGGTGGGCTTGTTGCTCAAAACCATGATCTTCTCGCTGAGGTATACGGCCTCCTCGATGTTGTGGGTGATAAAAAGCACGGTGGTTCCGGTCCTCTGCCACAGCTTGACCAGCTCGTCCTCCAGCTTGAAGCGGAGGTCGATGTCCAGCTGCCCGTAGGGCTCGTCCATCAGCAGCAGCTCCGGCTTCGTGGCGAAGGCCCGGGCGATGGCCACCCGCTGGAGCATGCTGATGGAAAGCTGGCTGGGGTAGTAACCGCGGAATTTCGTCAGGCCCACCACGTCCAGCATCTCCTCCACGTTGGCGTCCGCCTCCGCCTTGGGGACCTTCTTGATCTCCAGGCCGAAGCGGATGTTCTGCTCCACCGTCAGCCAGGGGAAGGAGGAGTACTCCTGGAAGATGTAGGAGATGTTCTGCTGCTTGGGGTTCACGGGGACGCCGTTGACCAGGATGTCCCCGGCGGTGGGCTCATACAGGCGGGTCAGGCTGTTGAGAAAGGTGGTCTTGCCGCAGCCGGTGGGGCCCACGATGCAGAGGAACTCCCCCTCCGCCACGGTGAAATTCAAATCGTTCAGCACCAGCAGGTCGCCGAATTTTTTGGTCAGGTGCTCCACCCGGACCTTGACTTCTTTTTTCTCCATAACCGGCGGCCTCCTTTACAGGGTGCGGTCGACGACGGCGTCGATTTCCCGCCGCAGACGCAGAAATTCGGGGTCTGTGTAGTTGCGGGGCCGGGGCAGGGTAATCTCGTACTCCGCCTTGACCCCCGTGGGGCAGTTGCGCAGGACCAGGATGCGGTCCGCCAGGTAGACGGCCTCCTCCACGTTGTTGGTGACAAAGATGACCGTGCGGCGCTCCGTCTGCCAGATCCGGGTCAGCTCGTCCTGCATCATGTAGCGGGTCTGGGCGTCCAGGTGGCCGAAGGGCTCGTCCAGCAGCATGACCAGCGGCTCGTTGCAATAGGCCCGGGCGATGCCCACCCGCTGCTGCATGCCGCCGGAGAGCTTGACGGGGTAAGCGTTTTCAAAGCCCTGGAGGCCCACCAGGTCAATGTAGTGCTGGGCCCTCCTGCGGCGCTCGTCCTTTTTAACGCCCCGGACCTTGGGCCCGTACTCCACGTTGCCCATGACGGTCAGCCAGGGAAAGAGGGCCGTGTTCTGGAAGACCATGCCCCGCTCGGGGCCGGGGGCCTCAATGGGCCTGCCCTGGCAGGTCAGCTCGCCGGAGGAGGGCGCCTCGAAGCCGGCAATCATGTTCAGAATCGTGCTTTTACCGCACTGGCCGGGGCCAAAGAGCACCAGAAACTCGTTTTCCCGCACCTGGATATTCAAATCGCCGGCCACCTGGTATTCGCCCTCCCCGGGCTTGTTGAAATACTTGTCGACGCGGCGGAACTCAATCAGCGTCCTGCCGCCGCTCAGGTTCCTCTCTCTGTCCATGCACATAGCTTGCTCTCCGCCCCTCTCATAATCGTTGTAATCAGCAGTCCCGTCAGCGCGATGGCCACAATGCCCACCATGATCTGGGTCATATTCCCCACGTCCTGGCCCCGGACAATCAGCCAGCCGACTCCCTCGGAGGAGCGGATCATCTCGGCGGCCACGATGGTCGCCCAGGCGGAGCCCAGGGCCACCTGCAGGCCGGAGAAGATGTACGGAACCGTGGTGGGAAGCACGATGGTGGTGAAAAGCTGGCTGTCCCTGGCCCCCAGCATCTTTGCCGCGCGGATCAGCGTCTCGTCGACCGAATGCACGCCGTTGTAGGTGGTCAGGGCGATGGTAAAGAAGCAGGCCAGGAAAATAAGGAAGTACTTGGAGCCCTCGTCAAAGCCGAACCAGATAATGGAAAGGGGAATCCAGGCGATGGGAGGAATGGGGCGCAGCATTTGAATGTAGGGCATGAAAACCGCGTCCGCCGCCTTGTACCAGCCCATTAAAATGCCCACCAGCACGCCGGAAAATCCGCCGACGGCATAGGGAATCAGCATGCGGCGCAGGCTGATCAGAATGTGCATCGTCATCGTCTTCGTGCCGATGGGCTCCACAAAGGCCCGGAAAAAGCCGCCGAACACGGTGACGGGGTCCGGCATGACCCGGCCCAGGGAGGTCAGCCTGGCGGCTAAGTACCAGATGCACAAAAACACGAAGATGCCCAGGGCGCCGTAGGCCGCTCTTTTCTTCTGACTGTTCATCCCATTCTGCCTCCCTTGACAAATTTACGCTGGAAATACCGCAGAACCGCGGAGAGGACCGCGCCCGTCAGGGCGATGACCACCATGCCGACGATGACGATGTCCAGGCGGAAGATGCCGCGGGCCTGCTGAATCATAAAGCCCAGGCCCCGGGTGGAGGCCAGCAGCTCGGCGGCCACCAGCGTGGTCCAGGCGGAGCCCAGGGCCACGTCCAGCCCGGTGAAAATCATGGGCAGCGCGGAGGGAACGGCCACCTTGGTCAAAAGCTCCCAGTTGCTGGCGCCGAAGGTCTGCCCCACCCACAGGTGCACCGTCTTGGTCTGCTTGATGCCGGAATAGCTGTTGATGACCATGGCCACCATGGCGGAGATGAAGATGACCAGGGCCTTGGACATGTATCCGATGCCCACCAGAGTGACCATGACGGAGGTCCAGGCCACGCCGGGAATCGTTCGCACCAGGTCAAATACCGGACGGACAAGCATGTCGACCTTGTCGTTCCACGCCATGAAGATTCCTAGGGGAATCCCGATGGCCGCTCCAATCAGATAGCCGCCCAGGGCCACCTGAAGGCTGGCCGCCAGGTGCTGCAGCAGCGTAGCGCCGTCGGGCTTGGTCTCGCTCCACTTTTTCAGGAAGGTCTGGAATACCTTCACCGGGGACGGCAGCACATTGGAGCGGAACAGTCCCAGGCCGTCCGTCACCAGCCACCAGACGAAAACGCCCGCGCAGACGGAGAGCACGCTGATGAGCAGGTATCGGTTCCGCTGAAGTTTTTTCCTCTTATTCACAAAAGCTTCTCCCTTCTCATCTGCCAATGAGGAATTTTGGAGGGGCCATAGAGCATGGCCCCTCCGCAGGTTTGGTTCCGGCCGGCCTCCGGGGCTCAGTTCAGGGCGGCGCCCTTAACGTCCAGGCCGAAGGCGTCAATCAGAGGCTGAGGATTGATAGCCGCTTCGATGACGGCCACCTGGTCCTCCTCAATGGTGCCGATGGAGGCGAAGAACGCGCCCACCTGCAAGGCGCCGGAGCCCAGATAGAAATCGGGGGCGGCGACGTCCTGCGCCGTCAGGAAGGGGCGGATTTCCGTCTCATAGGCGACGTCCTCGGGCGTGGCGGGCTTGCCGTTCTCCGAGTAGTACTTGTAGGCGAACTCATTGCGCAGCTCCGGGTCCTGAAGCTCTCCGGCGGCCTTGTACATGGCCCGGAGGAACAGCACCACGTCGTCATAGCGCTCCTCCAGAATGTCCTTGCGGGCCAGGAAGCCGTTGTTGAAATTGGTGCCCGTGGCGTCGGTGCAGTCGGCCACCTTTACAAAGCCGGCTCCCTCCATCATATTGGCGTAGTCCACGTCCGTGGCGACGAACACGTCGCCCTCGCCGGTCATGACCGCCTGGGCCGCGGCGGCCCGGTCCATGTTCAGGTATTCATAGTCCGCGCCGGCCTCCAGGCCGAACTGGGCGAAGTAGGAGGCGGCGGCCCACTGCTCCATGGTGGAGGTGGGGCCCAGGACCCGCAGGCCCTTCAGGCTCTCAGCGCTGCCGTACATGTTGGGCTTGCCGTCGATCTCGCCCTTGTAGTTCAGCGCGTCGCAGCCGGGCCGCATGTAGATGGACAGGGTGGAGGATCCGCTGTCGGACTCCCCAATCCAGTCGCACAGGCCGGAGGCCATGGAGTAGACGGAGGCCAGGCCGTTGGAGGCCACGTCCAGCTGCTCGGCGGCCAGGCCCTCGTTCTCGGGGGAGCCGTTGGGGAACATAATCAGGTTCACGTCCAGGCCCAGCTCCTCATAATATCCCTGCTCGTAGGCGTAGACGGTGGGGATGGAGATGATGTTGGACTGCACGCCCACGTTCAGGGTTTTTCCGCTGGCCGTGAAGGTCTTCTCCCCGGAGCCGCCGTCCCCGGCCTCCCCGCCGGAGGAGCCGGAGGAGCTGGGCGGGGGACTGCCGGCGTCCTTACCGCCGTCCTTGCCGCCGCAGGCGGCCAGAGACAGGACCATCGCCAGAGTCAGCAGGATGGCAAAAAACTTCTTCATACAAGAATCCTCCTTTAGCAAGATGCTTACAGTTTACACAAATAACGGCCGGAAGTCTTGCGAAATTTTGAGGTATATTTTTGTTTTTTTGACCTCTGGCCTGTTTTTTTGGAAATTCCGCGCAGAAAAAGCCGCCGCCGGAGCGGTGCTCCGGCGGTGTTCCTTCTATGATTTTCCGTTCTTTTTTGCGCGGATTTCCGAGGGAGAACACCCGAATTCCTTGCGGAAGATGGTTGAAAAATAGCTGACGTTGGGGATGCCGGTCTGGGAGGCCACCTCCGATATCCGCAGTCCCGTCGTCTCCAGCAGCTCCCGGGCGCGCTTGAGCCGGACAGAGGTGAGGTATTCTGAAAAGGTCACCCCCACCTCCTGCTTAAAGCGCCGGGAAAGGTATTCCCGGTTTAAAAACACGTGGTCCGCCACGGTGTTCAGCGTCAGGTCCTCCGCGTAGTGCCGCCCGATATAGGCAAGCGCCCCCGCGATGGCGGCGGAGTACTGCTTTCCCCGGCTCTCCAGCGCCCCCAGCAGCAGCGCCGCGCCGCCCTCCAGCGTCTCCAGGTCCGGCGCCTCCTCCAGCCTCTGCCGGCAGCCCGGCAGTTCGGCGCCGCAGTGCTCCTCCAGCGCCGCGCAGATCTGCCCGCACGCCCGCTTCAGGGCGGCCGCGTCGGCGTGGCTCTCCCGGGCGTAGGAAAGCGCCTCCTCCAGGCTGGCCCTGGCCGCGCCGAAGCTCTGCGCCTCTATGTGGAGCGCCGCCTGGGCCGCCAGCTTTTGCAGGCGCTTCGTGCGCAGGCCGTAGCCCTCCCTGTCCTCCGGCGCGGCGGAGCCATAGAACCGGTCGTTGTGGGACTCCAGCGCCTCTTTGATGGCGGTGCCCAGCCAGGCGATGCGGAAGAACATCCGGCTGTGTCCCAGCCGCCCCTTCAGCCTGGCCTCAATCCCCAGAAAATAAGCGTCCATCTCCCGGTACAAATCCTCGAAGGTGTCCCACTGCCGGCCCGTGCGCCGCAGGTTCAGTAAAAGCACCGTGAGGTCGCCGCTGTAAGGGTAGACCACCGGGTTCTCGTAATCCGCCTCCACATTGGAGAGAACCGTTTGGAGGTTTCCGTCCTCGTTTTCAAAGCAGAGGGCGGCGAAGCCGCCGTCCCGCAGGAAGATGTTGTTTTTCCGCAGGTTCTCCTCCGTCACAACGCAGACGCCGTCCTCCTCCTCCATGATGCGCCGGAGGTAGTCGTTCTGTTTGAGCTGCCCGGTCTGCTGCTCCAGCCGCCGTTCCTTCCAGAGGGCCCCGGCCTCCTCCAGCGCCTGGCGCATGCGCTCCGCCGATATCTCCGATTTCAGCATATAGCCGTCGGCCTTGTTCTGGATGGCCTGCCGGGCATACTCGAACTCGTCGTGGCAGGTCAGCATGACCACGGTGGCGGCGGGGTGCTCCGCCTTGATCCTCCGCAGAAGCTCCAGCCCGTCCATTTTCGGCATGGTGATGTCCGCAAAAATCAGGTCCGCCGGGGTTTTCTCCAGCATCGCCAGGGCCTTCGCGCCGGAGGACGCCGTTCCGATAATCTGGACGGAGGGGTCCGCCTCCCGGATGCATTGGGTCACATACTGGCTGACCAGCGCCTCGTCGTCAACCACCAGAACATTCATATTTCTCCTCCTTTGAAAAATCGTTCCGGACCACTCTCTGAGCCTCGGGGCTCATCAGCGGGTGCTCATAGCCGTCCATGCGGAGGACGACCCGGGTAAACCGGCCGTACACGCTCTGGACCACCACGCCGGAGCTGCCTCCATACACGATTCTCAGCCGCTTTTTCACGTTCAGAATACCCACGCCGTGGTGGTGTCCCGCCGGGACGTACTGGTCCGTGGAGATGTCCTGGAGCCGGGCGGGGGAAATCCCCTCGCCGTTGTCCTCCACGGCAATCTCAAATATCCGGCCCTTTACCTGGGCGCGGATGGTAATCCGGCAGCCGTCCGTCTTTTCCGCGAAGCCGTGAAAGATGGAATTGCCCACAAGAGGCTGGAGAATCATGCGGGGAACCAGCACCTCCTCCAGGCGCTCCGGGATGTCGTAGATAAACGCCACGTCCTTGTCCGTCCGGCAGTTCATGATGGACACAAAGTTCTCCAGCAGGTGGAGCTCCTCCCGCAGGGGCACCAGCGGGATTTCGGAGGTGGTGGGGATGTAGATAAGCTCCACGAACTCGCTCATCATGCCGCTGGCCTCCTCCAGCCGGCCCATGGCCATGAGGCTCTTGATGGCCAGGAGGGTGTTGTGCATGAAATGGGGGCTCAGCTGGGCCTGCAGAAAGTCGTATTCGGAGCGGACCTTTTCCGCCTCCCTCACCTGGATATCCGCGATGAGCTTCTGCACCCGCTCCACCATCAGATTGAAGGCGGTGCCCAGCACGTACACCTCCTGATAGGCGCTCTTGACCGGGAGCAGCACCAGATTTTCCGGGTCCATCCCCTCAATGCTCTCCGTAAAGCCGCTCAGGGCCCGCAGGGCCCGCCGGGTCCGGGCGTAAGAGAGCACGATGACGGCGGCCCCCGTCAGCGCCGCCGTCACAATGCAGGCGGTCAGAACGTGGACGACGCTGTCCAGCAGGCCGGAAATATTCTGCTCCTCCACATAGGTCCAGCCGCTCTCCCCGTCGTGGTAATTGGAGAGCATATAGCTCTGCCCGTTTTTCCGGATCATCCGGGAGCCGTTGAAGCCGTAGCGCTCCTCAAAGGCCGGCATGCTGGCCTGCCAGGTGCCGACGATGTTGGAATTGGAATGGCAGATGGCGATGCCGTTTTGATCCAGAATGTACACCCGGTCGCTCTCGCCCACCAGCTTCTGAAGGGCGCGGAACTGGTTTTCCTGGGAGGTGTTGATTACGATGACCGCCGCGGAGCGGCCCTCGCTGTTGTAGACGGTCCGCCCCAGGGAGAGGCAGTAGCTGCTGATATCCTGCGCGTCGATGAAGCGCAGGTTCCAGCTCTCCGCCGTCTCCCCGCTGTAATGCTTGATGTACCAATAAGAGTTCAGCAGGTTCTGGATGCTCTGGTTCGTCTCATTCTCCGTCATGTAGATTTCCCGGACGCCCCGCACCACGTCGATGGTGGCGTCGATGCCCACGCTGTCCATGGTCTTCTGGAAGGCGTCCAGCTTGGCCTGGATCTGCGCGCCGTCGATTTCACTGCTGGTCAGGTGGGGATAAAGCTCCTGATAAACCCGCTCCATGACGTTTTCCATGGTGTGGCGGTTTCCGGCGCTGACGTCGCTGATCTGCTCCAGCACCTCCACCCGCGCCCGGCCGGTCTCGTCCAGCACGAAGCGCACGGCGAAATAGGACACCATCGCCACCGCCAGGACCAGCACGCAGACGGTGCTGAGCGCCACGGTAGCGGAAATCTCCTGAAATATTTTTTTGGGCCTGCGCCCCGCTTTTCTTCTGACTGCCGGACATAGCATGGCGCGCCTCCATTCTCTGGCGCAGGGGGGCGGCCCGCCCCGTCTGCGTATTGACAGCTAACCGCCGGATATGGTACTTTGTTGCGGTAGAGAAGCCGCAATACGGAAAACGCACGAAAGAAGGTCATGCCCTATGCGCGCCATCCTGCTCCTGTTTGACTCCCTGAACCGCCACTGCCTCTCCCCCTATGGCTGCGATTGGACCATCACGCCCAATTTCCAGCGCCTGGCGGAGCGCGCGGTCCGCTTTGACCGCTGCTACGCGGGTTCGCTTCCCTGCATGCCCGCCCGGCGGGAGCTTCACACCGGACGTTATAATTTTCTCCACCGCAGCTGGGGTCCTGTGGAGCCCTACGACGACTCCATGCCGCAGCTTTTGAAGGAGCACGGCGTCTACACCCACCTGATCTCCGACCACCAGCACTACTGGGAGGACGGAGGCGCCACGTACCACACCCGCTACAGCTCCTGGGAGTGCGTCCGTGGCCAGGAGGGGGATCCCTGGAAGGCCCGGGTCCGCGATCCGGAGATCGGTCCGCATCTGGGCCAGGCCACCCGGCAGGACGCCGTCAACCGGGCGTATTTCACCGCCTCGAAGCAGCAGCCCCTGACCCAGGTTTTCCAGCTGGCGGGGGAATTCCTGGAGGTGAACCGCGAGGCGGACAACTGGTTTTTGCAGATTGAGCCCTTTGATCCCCACGAGCCCTTCTTTGTGCCGGAGGAATACCGCAGCCTGTATCCCGGCGGCTATGACGGCCCCAGGTTCGACTGGCCGGATTACGCCCGGGTTACGGAGACGCTGGGCGCGCAGGCCCACTGCCGCCGCCAGTACGCCGCGCTGCTGACGATGTGCGACGCCTGCCTGGGCCGCCTGCTGGACGACATGGACCGCTGGAGCATGTGGGAGGACACGCTGCTGATCGTGGCCACGGACCATGGCTTTTTGCTGGGGGAGCATGGCTGGTGGGCCAAAAACCGCCCGCCCTTCTACGAGGAGCTGTCCCACACGCCGCTTTTCATTTGGGACCCCCGGGCGGGCCGCGCCGGAGAGAGCCGGGAGGCCCTGGTCCAGACCATTGACCTCGCGCCCACCCTGCTGGGCTTTTTCGGCGTAACGCCCCCGCCGGACATGCAGGGGCACGACCTGGGGCCCGTGACCGCCGGCGGCGGGCCGGTGCGAGAATACGGCCTGTTCGGCATGCACGGCGCGCATGTATGCGTCACGGACGGGCGGTATGTCTATATGCGGGCGGACCGACCCGGGACGGAGCTGTACGACTACACCCTGCTGCCGCTGCACCAGCGGGCTATGTACGCGCCGGAAGAGCTGCGCCGCCTGGAGCTGGTCCCGCCGTTCTCCTTTACCAAGGGCTGCTCCCTGCTGAAAATTCCCATGCCCAAGGATTTCTACCCCTGCATGTCCTGCGCGGAAGGGGAAGGCGTGGATTTGCTGTTCGATCTGGAGCGGGACCCCAGGCAGGAGCGCCCCCTTCAGAACCCGGAGCTGGAGCTGCGGCTGTGCCGGGAAATGGTCCGCCTGATGCGGGAAAACGACGCGCCCCCCGAGCAGTACGCCCGCCTGGGGCTGGACCGGCCGCCCTCCGGCTCCCCGGACTGCAGCGGCTCTGAAGCGGGCGGCCTTCCCTGAGTATAGCGTAGATTCCGGATAACTGCAAGGGGCAGACTTTTCCGCTCCCCGGCGGTAAAATTGATTTTAACGCTTGCGGCGCGCCCGGTTCTGTGATATGTGATATTAAGTATCGCAGTATCATATGTAACAAACCGCCGGTATGAGGAGCGTTCTTGTGGAAACCAGTTTGGAAAAGCAGAAAAAGCTGGCCTATGCGGCGCAGCGCTATTACTTGGAAGACCGGAAGCAAAGCGACATCGCCCAGGAGCTGGGCGCGTCCCGGCCCCTGATCGGCCGGATGCTGTCCGAGGCCCGGGAGCTGGGCGTCGTTGAAATCACGATTCACGAGCCGGGGGCACGGGCGGCCAGGCTGCTGGACCGCCTGCGTCTGTCCAGCTCCGTCCGGGACGGCGTTGCCGGTGGTTTCCGAGCCCAATAAAAGCAGGGCAGACAATCAGTCTGCCCTGCTTTTCAGTTCTTTTCAGTTATAGTAAGCCCGGAGGACGGGCTCCAGCTCCCGCCACTTGATCTCATACATCTGGCGGTAGTCCTCCACCGTTAGGGAGGGCGTGATGAGCTGTTCCTTTCCCCGGTACTTCATGGTGTAGGGCTTGAACGCGTTGGAGTCCGGGTCCAGGCCGTGCAGCCCGTCCAGCAGCTCCCGGCCCTCATTCAGATTCCGCAGGATCACCGAGACCTGGGACAGGCCCTCCGCATTGGGCGGTATGAAATCGTGGATGTCCGCCCCATGCTTCAAAAGCTCGTCCAGCACCGCCTTGAGCATCTCCCTCAGCTGGCGGTTCTCCATCTTGCTCTCCTCCACGTAGTAGCTGGGATAAGACTTGCGGGCAAACTGGTCGTACTGCTCCAGGGCGTGCTGCCAGGCGTTGAGGCCGTGGGAGGTCTTTTGGTTGGGGTCCATCCCCATATCCAGCATGCGGCGCAGCAGCAGGAAATAGCCCTTACTCCGCTCCGGGCCGGGGCCCACGGTATGCCTCGCCCGCAAGAAGCACTGGACGACGGCGTCGTACCAGATGGGGGCGGAGAAGTTTGAGCCGTAGGGATTGACCGCGTCCTGGAAGTTCACGTCCGCCCCCCGGTCCAGCAGCAGGTGGGCCACCTCCAGGTTGTCGCTCTTGACGGCCACCATCAGCGGCGACTGGCCGTCGTCCTTCTTGGGCGGGGCCTTGGCGAGGCAGGCGATGAGCTCCGGCTTTCTGTCCAGGATGGAAGCCACCTCGTCCACGTTTCCCCGCCGGATGGCGGTAAACAGTTTTTTCATAGTTCCTCCTTATATGGATATGGAAATTCAGCCAATTCACTTTTCTCTTATTATAAAGCCGTAGCCGCCGAAATGCAAGCGCTTCCCAGCTCCTCCCTCCCCCTCCAGATTTTGAGGGTTGCCCCGGGCCCGCGTTTCCGGTATCCTTATTTGTGAACTCCACACAAGAAAGGAAACATTATGAAACGCAAGCTCTTATGCGGACTTCTCGCCGCCGCGGCCCTGTGCCTCCCGGTTCAGGCCGCCCGGCCCGCCGCCCTCCAGGTGGACGGCGAACTTCTGAACACCTCCGTCCATGTGGTGAACGGCGCCTCCTACGTCCCCCTCCGGGATTTGCTGGAGGCCCTTGGAGACTGGACCGTCTGGTGGGACGGGAGCGCCGCCCGGGCCGTCTCGGAGGACGCGTCCCTCTCGGCGGACCCGGGCGGAGGGGCGCTGACGGTCAACGGCAGCCGCTACCCCTGCACGGTAAGCGTGGTGGAGGGCCGGACCTACGTGCCCCTGCGCCTTACTATGGAAGCCCTGGGCGGAAGCGTCCAATGGGACCCCTGGCTGGGCGGTGCGGCCGTGACCTCCCCCGGCGCGGAGCACAACGCCGCAGACTTCTACTGGCTGTCCCGCATCATCCACGCCGAGAGCGGCAGCGAGGCCCTGGAGGGCCAAATCGCCGTGGGCAACGTGGTTTTAAACCGGGTGGCCAGCGGCGACTTCCCCGACAGCATCCCGGAAGTCATTTTTGACGACGAAAACGGCGTGCAGTTTGAGCCTGCAGCCAACGGCACGCTTCTGAACGAACCCACGGAGCTGTCCCGGGAGGCGGCCCGGCGGGCCCTGTCCGGGGAGAACACCGCCGGGGACGCGCTGTACTTCTTCGCCCCCGCCCTGTCCCAGGGAACCTGGATTGCCTCCAGCCGGACCTACCAGCAAACCATCGGCTGCCACCGCTTCTACCAGTAAGCGCGCAGAAAACAAACTTGCGGGGCGGAGGGGCGCGTGCGGGAAAACCGGGTGGGATTCCCGTGCCGCTTCAATCAATAGCCTCTCCGCAATGTGAACGGCTTCACAAAAGTGCCGCCCTTCGGCGGCACTTTTGTGATATTCGCTTTAAATCAGCGAGAATTTTATTTGGATTTTAGGAAATTTATTTCTTGTGCACCCTCCCCGTTTTCCTATATTCTATAGGCAGGAAAATTCCCGGCCTGTTTTTACGCCAAAACTCCCAAAAAATGGCATATCCTCCCCTGCCGGGGGCATCCTATGGGACAGGTGGTCAAGGCCGGACAAAGGGGCGATTTTATGTTGAAAAGCGAGTATTTACAGCGCGTCTACACCCAGGTGGTCACCAGGGACCCGGACCAGAAGGAATTTCATCAGGCGGTGCTGGAGTTTCTGGAGAGCCTGGACCAAATCATCGAGCAGCATCCCGAGTATGAGAAGAAGGGCGTTGTGGAAACCTTTGTGGAGCCGGAGCGGGTCATCACCTTTCGGGTGCCCTGGGTGGACGACCAGGGGAATGTCCGCGTAAACCGGGGCTACCGGGTCCAGTTCAACTCCTCCATCGGCCCCTATAAGGGGGGACTGCGGTTCCATCCCACCGTCAACCTCTCTATCTTGAAGTTCCTGGGCTTCGAGCAGATTCTGAAAAACAGCCTTACCACCCTGCCCATGGGCGGGGCCAAGGGCGGCAGCGACTTCGACCCCAAGGGCCGGAGCGACGAGGAGGTCATGCGCTTCTGCCAGAGCTTCATGACGGAGCTCCAGCGGCACATCGGACAGTTTGTGGATGTGCCCGCCGGCGACATCGGCGTGGGTGCGCGGGAAATCGGCTACCTCTTCGGCCAGTACCGCCGGGTCCGGGGAACCTACGCCGCCGGGGTGCTGACGGGCAAGGGCCTCTCCTTCGGCGGCTCCCTGGTCCGCACGGAGGCCACGGGCTATGGCCTGTGCTATCTGACGCAGGAAATGCTGTCTAAGATGAAAAACGACAGCTTCCAGGGCAAGACCGTTGTCATTTCCGGCAGCGGCAACGTGGCCATCTTCGCCTGCCAGAAGGCTGCGGAGCTGGGCGCCAAGGTGGTGGCCCTCAGCGACTCCAACGGCTATATTCACGATCCCAGGGGCATTGACCTGGATGTGGTGAAGGACATCAAGCTGGGCCACCGGGGCCGCATCAGGGAGTACGCGGACCGGGTTCCCGGCAGCTCCTACGCCGAGGGCTTTCGGGGCATCTGGACCATCCCCTGCGACATCGCCCTGCCCTGCGCCACTCAGAACGAAATCGACGGGGAAATCGCAAAAGTCATTGTGAAGAACGGCTGCCTGGCCGTGGCCGAGGGAGCCAACATGCCTTGCCGCCCCGAGGCCATCCAGGAATTCCAGCACGCCGGGGTTCTCTTTGCCCCCGCCAAGGCCGCCAACGCCGGCGGCGTCGCCACCAGCGGCCTGGAGATGAGCCAGAACTCCATGCGCTACGCCTGGAGCTTCGAGGAAGTGGACCGGCGGCTGAAAACCATTATGACCAACATCTTCCACAACATCTACGCCGCCTCCGAGGAGTGCGGCAAGCCCGGCGACCTGGTGCTGGGCGCGAACATCGCGGGCTTCATGAAGGTGGCCGACGTGATGCTGTCTCAGGGACTCATCTGATTCATGAAAAAGTTCCCATAGAGCGTATTGAGGGACGATTTCGGCAAAAGCAGCAGTAAATTAGTAGTAAATTCGATAGTTTCATGCCATGGATCCATTGTGCTGCAACGGGTCCATGGCTTTTATAATGTTTTCCGTATGGAAGCCCATATGAAGTCCAAGGGCCACTCCTTCCACCAGGAAAAGGAGCGGCGAATTAGCAGGGAGGGGCCTTTTGAATGAGCAGGCGGCATGGGGCAACGATCCATGCCGCCGTTCGTATGTACTCAATAATTCTCCGCGTGGACCTCAAAATAAGCCTGAGGATGGGCGCAGACGGGGCAGACCTCCGGGGCAGCGGTGCCAACCACGATATGGCCGCAGTTCCGGCACTCCCAGACCTTGACCTCGCTCTTCTTGAAGACCTCCTGGGCCTCCACGTTCCGGAGCAGGGCACGATATCGCTCCTCGTGGTGCTTCTCAATCTCACCAACGGCGCGGAATTTGGCGGCCAGCTCGGGGAAACCCTCCGCCTCGGCGGTCTTGGCAAAGCCCTCGTACATATCCGTCCACTCGTAGTTCTCCCCATCAGCGGCGGCGACCAGGTTCTCGGCGGTAGAGCCGAGGCCCTCCAGCTCCTTGAACCACATTTTAGCGTGCTCTTTTTCATTGTCAGCGGTTTTGAGGAACAGGGCGGCGATCTGCTCAAAGCCCTCTTTCTTGGCCTTGGAGGCAAAATAAGTGTACTTGTTTCGGGCCTGGGACTCCCCGGCGAAAGCGGCCTCCAGGTTCTTCTCGGTCTGTGTTCCGGCGTATTTGGACATGGTAAAGTCCTCCTTTTTCAATTTGCAGAATGGGCAATAAAAGTTACAAAAAAGCTCTAAAAACTGTGTTTTTAGAGCTTTTGGTACGCCCGACTGGATTCGAACCAGCGGCCTTCAGAGTCGGAGTCTGACGCGCTATCCAACTGCGCCACGGGCGCATACCTAACAATATAAGATTTTCGGGTTTCCGGCTATCCGGAGAAATAGTAGTCAAACAGTAGTCAGCCCACAGTATTTTTTCCTCTGCCGTTCCGCCAACGCCCCTGTTTGCAGGGCCTTGCGCCGTATCTCAGCCGGAGGTGTCAGAAACGTCGGAGTCTGACGCGCTATCCAACTGCGCCACGGGCGCATACCTTTATTTTCTCTATGCACTTGTCTCGCCGGAGGCCTGGGAACAAAGCAAAGGCCACCCCCCACGTCCTTCGGTAGTATAGCAGAATTTTCCCGGCCTGTAAAGCGTTTTATCAAAAATTTTTCAAGAAAAAGATTGTTAAAAAAATTGACAAGTTGTTGGATTTGAGCTAAACTATAACTATTATGACAAGATTCTGATTGGGAGTGAGGATTTTGAAGAAAGAAAATGTCTCCGACGCCGTCATCCGGCGGCTGCCCCGCTACTACCGGCAGTTAACCGAGCTGTGCGCTAAGGGCGTGGTGCGCATTTCCTCCCACTCCCTGGGACAGGAGATGAATATCACCGCCTCTCAGATTCGCCAGGACCTGAGTTGTTTCGGAGAATTCGGCCAGCAGGGCTATGGCTATAACGTGGAGGAGCTCCACACGGAAATCGGCCGCATTCTCGGGGTGGACAATGACCACCACCTGGTTATGATTGGCGTTGGCAATTTAGGCCATGCCTTGCTGCAAAATTTCCCCTTTGCCCAGACCGGATTCACCGTAGACGCCGCTTTCGACATTTCCCCTGCCGTCACCGGCACCCGGGTTAACGGCGTGCCTATCTATTCCATGGACGAGGTGGACGATTTCATCCGCTCCCACAGCGTGGATGTGGTGGTGCTGACCATTCCCCAGTCTATCGCCCAGGAAACGGCGGACCGCCTGATTGCCCTGGGAGTCCGGGGGTTTTGGAACTTCACTAACGTGGAAATCACGTCCAGCCGGTCCGATGTGAAGATTGAGAATATCCACTTTGCCGACAGTCTGCTGACCCTGAGCTACCGCATCGCCAACCGCTGACAGGGAAGCGGAGAAAGGAACCCTCATGCGGAAAAAAATATCCATCCTGTTTCCCCTGTGCCTGATGGCGGCTGCGGTTGTCTGGGCCGCCGCCGCCGGGGATGCGGCGAATCCACTGGCTTCCTTGTCCTATCTCAACAGCGTGTTCACCAATAAGGTGGACGCCGCCGTCGACTCCCGCCTGGACAGCGCCGCCGGCCTCCTTCCGCAGGGCGGCGGAAGCACCGCAGGTGCCGGGAGCGCCGCCTCCTGGACGGAGCGGCGGGTAAAGCGGGACGACATCATACAGGCGTCTACCGGGGACGGCGTGCTGCTCCTGGCGGGGAGCGGGCAGGTGAACTACTCCTCGGGGGCGGTGGTGGACGTGACCGAAGGGACGGTGCTCCCCAGCGGCGGGAGCCTGACGCTCCGGCACCGTTACCTGGTGGCGGAGGATACCGCCGCGAATTTTGTCGTCACCAGCAAGACCGCCGTGGTGGACTGGCAGGGGGCCTGCACGTTTCTGGAGTCCACTTCCACAGATTACAACGCCATGGCCGCCGCCCTGAAAGCCATGCACCTGTTTCAGGGCAGCGCTACCGGCTACGGCCAGGGCTTTGATTTGGAGGCCGTCCCCACCCGCCTTCAGGCGCTGATTATGTTCATCCGGGTGCTGGGGGAGGAGAGCGAGGCCCTGGCCTGGAACGGAACCTGCCCCTTTACCGACGTTCAGCCCGGCAGCAACGGGGCCAAATATGTGGGCTACGCCTATGAAAAGGGTTACACCAACGGCTATGGCAACGGGCAGTTCCGGCCTTACATCCCGGTAAACGCCCGGCAGTATACGGAGTTCATTCTCCGGGCCCTGGGCTACAGCTCCGCCGCCAACACGGATTTGTCCACCGCGCTGGACCGGGCCCGGAGCGCGGGCCTCCTGACAGAGGGAGAGGCGGACATGCTCCGGCGGGACAACTTCCTCCGGGCAGACCTGGTATACATCTCCTACTACGCTCTGGAGGTTCCGGTTTCCGGCACAGGCGTGACGCTTTCCCAGCGGCTGATGGAGAAGGGAGTCTTCACCCAGTTTGAGCGGGACAGCGCCCCGCCGGTGCTGAACTGGCGCTTGTAAAAGGAGCATAGGCCGCCTGCGGAAAGACGCTCCGCAGGCGGCTTTCTTTAGTCACCACCCCCGGCGTGGGGCATATGATGAACTGGGACCGCTCCGATTCGGTCTACATCTCTCAGGAGGTTTCATCATGTGCAATAACGGCTTTGGCGGCGGCAACTGCTGCTGGATCATCATCCTGCTGATCATCGTCTGGTGCTGCTGCGGCAACAACAGCTGGGGCGGAAGCGGCTGCGGCTGCAACTGTGGGTGCAACTGCAATTGCGGCTGCGGCTGCAACTGCGGCTGTGGCTGCAACAACAACTGCGGCTGCAGCAACAACTGCAACTGCACCCCCGCTCCCTGCTGCTGACCTGCTTACAAATGACATAAATAAAGCCCCGGGCCCAGCAGGGCCCGGGGCTTTTTCAGGTTTCCTCCGGATTTTTAAGAAGCGCCCGCGCCAGTCTGCTCCCGGCCCAGCCAACGGCGGCCCCCAGCAGGGCTCCGCCCAGGACGTCGGTGGGCCAGTGGACGTAGAGGTACAGCCGGGAGAGGGCCGTCACCGCCGCCAGGGCCAGAGCGGGCCGCCACAAAGGGCTTCCGGCGGTTTTCAGGGCGAAGACCACAGCGAAAGCCGCCGCCGTGTGGCCGGAGGGGAAGGATGCGTCCCCCGGAGGAGGGACCAGTAGGGAAAGCTCCGGGCGAAAGGCGAAGGGCCGGACGCGGCCAATCAGGGGCTTTAGAAGCATGTTGCAGGAAATCAGATCCAGCGTCAGGGCGCAGGCGGCGGAGAGGCCGCAGACCCGCTGCCGCCGGATAAGGAGCAGCGCGGCGGCAAGGATGATCCAGATTTCCCCATGGTTGCTCAGGCCGCTGGTGAAGGCGGCGAGCCAATCCAGAAAGCCGCAGCGGAGATGAAGCTGTATCCAGTCCAGAACCGCCAGTTCCAGTTCCATGCCGTTCCTCCTCATGCGGGCGGGGCCGCAGCGCCACGCCGCGGCCCGGCTCTTCCGGCTGCCGGGAAAGCGGTCATTCCAGAACCGCCCCCCGGGCGGCGCTGGTGACCAGCTTGGCGTAGCGGGCGGCGTAGCCCGTTTTGATTTTGGGCTCAGGGCAGACCCATTTGGCCTTCCGCTCCGCCAGAACCGCCTCGTCCACCTCCAGGGTGATGGAGCACTTGGTGATGTCGATGGAGATGATATCCCCGTCCTCCACAAAAGCGATGGGGCCGCCCTGGGCCGCCTCGGGACAGACGTGGCCGATGGAGGCTCCCCGGGTAGCGCCGGAGAAGCGGCCGTCGGTAATAAGGGCCACGTCCTTGTCCAGGCCCATCCCGGCGATGGCGGAGGTGGGATTCAGCATTTCCCGCATGCCGGGGCCGCCCTTGGGGCCCTCATAGCGGATGACCACCACGTCCCCGGCGGCGATTTTCCCGGCGTAAATGGCGGCGATGGCCTCCTCCTCGCTTTCGAAAACCCGGGCGGGGCCCTTGTGGACCATCATCTCAGGAGCCACGGCGGAGCGCTTCACCACGCAGCCCTCCGGGGCCAGGTTGCCCTTCAGCACGGCGATGCCGCCGTCGGAGGAGTAGGGATTCTCAATGGGCCGGATGATCTCCGGGTTCCGGTTTTCCACGCCCTCCAGGTTTTCGGCAACGGTCTTTCCGGTGCAGGTGAGCAGGGAGGCGTCCAGAAGGTTCTTCTTCGTCAGCTCCTTCATGACGGCGTACACGCCGCCCGCGCCCTCCAGGTCCTCCATGTAAGTGTCTCCGGCGGGGGCCAGGTGGCAGAGGTTGGGGGTTTTGCTGGAAATTCCGTTGGACATATCCAGATCCAGCTCAATGCCGCACTCGTGGGCGATGGCGGGAAGGTGGAGCATGGTGTTGGTGGAGCAGCCCAGGGCCATGTCCACCGTTTCGGCGTTGCGGAAGGCCGCTTCAGTCATGATGTCCCGGGGGCGGATGTTTCTCTCCACCAGCTCCATAATCTTCATGCCGGTATGCTTCGCCAGCCGCAGCCGGGCGGACCAGACGGCAGGGATGGTGCCGTTGCCCCGGAGGGCCATGCCGATAGCCTCCGTCAGGCAGTTCATGGAATTAGCTGTGTACATGCCGGAGCAGGAGCCGCAGGTGGGACAGGCGTTGTTCTCGTAGTCCTCCACGCCCTCCTTGTCCAGCTTTCCGGCGTAATAGCTTCCCACGGCCTCAAACATGTGGCTCAGGCAGGTCCGCCGCCCGTCGCTGAGCCGTCCGGCCAGCATGGGGCCGCCGGAACAGAAGATGGCGGGGATGTTCAGCCGGGCTGCGGCCATGAGAAGGCCGGGGACGTTCTTGTCGCAGTTGGGAATCATAACCAGCCCGTCGAACTGGTGGGCAATGGCCATGGCCTCGGTGGAATCGGCAATCAGGTCCCGGGTAATGAGGGAGTATTTCATGCCCACGTGGCCCATGGCGATGCCGTCGCACACGGCGATGGCGGGGAACTCCACGGGAGTGCCCCCGGCGGCCCGGATTCCGGCCTTGACGGCTTCGGCGATTTTGTCCAGGTTCATGTGGCCGGGCACAATCTCGTTATAAGAGCAGGCCACCCCAATCAGCGGGCGCTCCAGCTCCTCCCTGGTGTAGCCCAAGGCGTAGAACAAGGAGCGGTTCGGGGCCCGTTCGACGCCCTGGGTGACGTTGCGGCTGAAATCTTTCATGCGGTTTGCCTCCTGTGTTTCCGGGAATTTGCCCGGGAAAATCGGTTTTAGCATTAATTCTTTATCATAATATAGAATTTCCCCGGTGTCAAGCCGCGCCAGCGGCGGGAGCATAGATTGGATTGAGCTGGATTGAGCGGCCAGGGCGCTTGCAAAACCGCCGGATTTATGGTATATTATTTAATTTGTGGAAACCATTCCACTATCCATTATTAAAAAACCAGGAGGCTGTAACATGGCCGCTTTCAAGGACGAGATTGCCCGGAGACGGACCTTCGCCATTATCTCCCATCCCGACGCGGGCAAAACCACCCTCACGGAAAAGCTCCTGCTCTACGGCGGGGCCATCGCCCAGGCGGGCGAGGTCAAGGGCAAGCGGGCCCGGGCCGCCACCTCCGACTGGATGGAGATTGAAAAGCAGCGGGGCATTTCCGTCACCTCCTCCGTCATGCAGTTCCAGCACGACGGCTACTGCGTCAACATTTTGGACACCCCGGGGCACCAGGACTTCTCCGAGGACACCTACCGCACCCTCATGGCGGCGGACTCCGCCGTCATGGTCATTGACGCCGCCAAGGGCGTGGAGCCTCAAACGCGGAAGCTCTTCCGGGTCTGCGCCCTGCGGCACATCCCCATCTTCACCTTCATCAACAAGATGGACCGGGAGAGCCGGGACCCCCTGGAGCTGTGCGGCGAGGTGGAGGCAGAGCTGGGCATCGACACCTACCCCGTCAACTGGCCCATCGGCTCCGGCAGGGAGTTCCAGGGGGTCTACGACCGGGAGGCGGGCCGCATCCTCTTTTTCTCCGGGGAGGGCCACGCCAAAAAGGCCGCGGCCACCGAGGCGGACCTGGGCGACCCCGCCGTGGGGGAGCTGATTGGCGAAAGCCGCTGGCGGCAGCTCCAGGAGGAGGTGGAGCTCCTGGGGGCGGGCCGGGACTTCGACCTGGAAGCCGTCCGGGCCGGGACCCTCTCCCCCGTCTTCTTCGGCTCCGCCCTGACCAACTTCGGCGTGGAGCCCTTCTTAAAGGAATTTCTCCGCATGACCACCGCGCCCCTGAGCCGCATGGCGGGGGAGGAGGAGATTGACGTCTTCTCCCCGGACTTCTCCGCCTTCGTCTTCAAAATCCAGGCCAACATGAACAAGGCCCACCGGGACCGGCTGGCCTTCATGCGCATCTGCTCCGGCCGCTTCCAGCGGGACGCGGAGTACTTCCACGTCCAGTCCGGCAAGAAGATGCGCCTCTCCCAGCCCCAGCAGATGATGGCGGCGGAGCGGGAAATCGTGGACGAGGCCTATGCCGGGGACATCATCGGCGTGTTCGACCCCGGAATTTTCTCCATCGGGGACACCGTGACCGTGCCGGGGAAGAAGTTCCGCTACGCCGGCATTCCCACCTTCGAGCCGGAGCACTTCATGCGGGTGGCCCCCAAGGACACCATGAAGCGCAAGCAGTTCATCAAAGGCACGGAGCAGATCGCCCAGGAGGGCGCGATTCAGATTTTCAAGCGTCCCGGCGGCGGCATGGAGGAGGTCGTGGTGGGCGTGGTGGGCACGCTGCAGTTCGACGTGTTCCAGTACCGCATGAAGGCGGAGTACGGCGTGGAGCTCTATATGGAGGGCCTGCCTTACGACCATCTGCGGCTCATTGCCCAATGCCCCTGCAAGCCCGACGAGCTGGTGCTCTGCACCGGCGCGGCGGTGCTGGAGGACTTCAGGGACCGGCTGCTGGTGGCCTTCGGCGGCGAGTGGTCCGTGGGCTTTTTGACGAAGCACAACCCCGGCCTGGTGCTGGAGGACGCTTTGAGCGTATCATGAAGCGAATCCTGATTGTGGAGGACGACAGGGCCCTGGGGGACGGGCTGTGCCTGGCCCTGAAATCCCCGGAGGCGGAGACGGTGCTTTGCCGGAGCCTCTCCGCCGCCCGCTCCGCCCTGGAGGCGGGGAGCTTTGACCTGCTGGTGCTGGACGTGAACCTCCCCGACGGGAGCGGGCTGAATTTCCTCCGGCGGCACCGGGACGGCGGCGGCAGGGTCCCCGTCATCCTGCTGACCGCCAACGACTTGGAGACGGACGTCGTGGCGGGGCTGGAGTCCGGGGCGGACGATTACGTCACCAAGCCCTTTTCCCTGGCGGTGCTCCGGGCCAGGGTCAACGCCCAGCTCCGCCGGAGCGGGGAGGCGGGCGGCCCCCTGCTTCTGGATGGGTTCTCCTTCGATTTCGAGCGCATGGAGTTCCGCCGGGACGGGCGGCTTGTCGACCTGAGCAAAACGGAGCAGAAGCTTCTCCGGGTTCTGGTGGAAAACCGGGGCCGCACCCTGCCCCGGGAGCTGCTGGTGGACCGGGTCTGGACCGACGGGGCGGAATACGTGGACGAAAACGCCCTTTCCGTGACGGTGAAGCGCCTCCGCGGCAAGCTGGAGGACGTTCCCTCCAAGCCCCGCTACCTGAAAACCGTCTACGGCATCGGCTACACCTGGATCGCCGGGGAAAACGGGGGCTGAGGCATGACAGGAGCGGGATACCTCTGCCTTTCCGCCATGGCCCTGGCGTTTCTGGCGGCGCTTCTCTGGAACCGCTGGCGGACCCGCCGCCTGTTCCGCCGCTTGGACCGGATGCTGGACGAGGCCCTCCGGGGGGAGTTCCGGGAAGAGTCCTTTGACGAGACCCTTCTCTCTGCCGTGGAAACGAAGCTGGCCCACTACCTCAGCGCCTCCGCCGTTTCCGCCGGCCGTCTCCAGGAGGAGCGGGACAAAATCAAGACGCTCATTGCCGACGTCTCCCATCAGACGAAAACCCCCGTCGCCAACGTGCTGCTGTACGCCCAGCTTCTGGAGGAGCAGGCCCCGGAGGACTGCCGGGCCTGCACCGCCGCCCTTGGAGAGCAGGCCCGGAAGCTGCAATCCCTCATCGAATCGCTGGTAAAGACCTCCCGGCTGGAGGCGGGGGTGCTGGCGCTCCACCCCCGGCCGGGTCCCCTGGGGCCCATGCTGGAGGCGGCGGCGGGCCAGTTCGCCCCAAAGGCGGCGGAAAAGGGCCTGGAGCTGGCGCTGGAGCCCACGGAGGCGGAGGCAGTTTTCGACCCCAAGTGGACGGCGGAGGCGGTGTGCAACCTCATTGACAACGCCGTGAAATACACCCCTTCCGGCAGCGTCACTATCAGCGCCCGGGCCTATGAGCTGTTTGCCCGCGTCGACGTGGCGGACACCGGGCCCGGCGTTGCGGAGGAGGAGCTGGAAAAGCTTTTTCTGCGGTTCTACCGGGGCGGGGCGGCCCTTGACACGGAGGGCGTAGGCGTGGGCCTCTACCTGGTCCGCCAGATTGCCCAGGGCCAGGGCGGCTATGTGAAGGTATTCTCCCGGCCTGGGAAGGGGGCCAGGTTCTCCCTGTTCCTGCCCCGGAATTGACTGATGACAAAGGAGCGTCCTTTTATGAAATTAGACTTTGTGCCTGCGGGCCGGATTGTAGGCGTTCACGGCATCCGCGGAGAGCTGCGGGTTCTGCCCCTGGAGGGAGAGGCGGACTTCCTCTCCGGCTTCAAAACCTTCTACCTGGATGGGCGGGCCGCCGCTCCCGCCTCTTTCCGGATTCACAAGGGCATGGCCCTTCTCAAGCTGGAGGGCGTGGAGGACCGCACAGCCGCCGAGGCGCTCCGGGGAAAGGAGCTGCTGGTCCGCCGGGCCGACGCCCGCCTCCCGGAGGGGGAGTGCTTTGACGCGGAGCTCATCGGCCTGGACGTGTACGACGGCGAAACCGGAGCGTGCGTGGGGGAGCTGGTGAAGGTGGAGCGTTATCCCGCCAGCAAGGTCTACACCGTCCGGGGAGTGAAGGAGTTTCTGATTCCGGCGGTGCGGGACGCATTCATCCTGGGGGTGGATTTGGAGAATAACCGGATGGACGTCCGGATTTGGGAGGGGCTGCTGGAGTGAACATTGACATTCTGACCCTGTTCCCGGACTCCGTGGACGCGATGCTGAACGTCAGTATCCTGGGCCGGGCCCAGGAGCGGGGCCATATCGCCATCCGGACCCACCAGATCCGCCAGTACACCACCAACAAGCAGATGCAGGTGGACGACTACCCCTACGGCGGGGGCCGGGGGGCCGTCATGCAGGCGGACCCGCTGTACCGCTGCTGGGCCCACGTGACGGAAGCCTGCGGGCCGGGGCGGACCATTTTTCTCTCCCCCTGCGGGCGGACCTTCACCCAGGCCGTAGCCCGGGAATTGAAGGAGCGCTACGAGCACTTGATTCTGGTCTGCGGGCACTACGAGGGCGTGGACCAGCGGTTTCTGGACGAGTGCGTGGACGAAGAAATTTCCGTAGGGGACTTCGTCCTCACCGGCGGAGAGATTCCCGCCATGGCGGTGGCGGACGCGGTGTGCCGCATGGTGCCCGGGGTCCTGCCGGACGAGGAGTGCTTTCAGGAGGAGTCCCACTGGAACGGGCTTTTGGAGTATCCCCAGTACTCCCGGCCCGCTGTCTGGCACGGCCGGGCGGTGCCGGAGGTCCTTCTTTCCGGGGACCACGGGAAGGTGGCGGCCTGGCGGCGGAAGGAGAGCTACAAGCGGACCATGCGCCGCCGCCCGGATATGTTCGCCGGGTTCGATGAGGGCCAATTGAGCACCAAGGCGGAAAAAAAGATCCTCCAGGAGGCCAGAGACGAGCTGGCTCTGGAGGACGGCAGCGCTGATTTCAGATAGGCTGTTTTCGTTAAGAAAAGATACAAAAGAAAACAAAGGCAGGCGGGTTTATATGTAACCCGTCTGCTTTTTGCTTTGTTGGAGATAGGGACCTGAGAAAAAGGCTCAAATAAGTTATTATCTTCATTAAAGTTAAGAAGCTGTACCAATAGGCGGGGTATGCAGATTGGCGAGAAAATTTTTTGTTTGGCAAGGAAAAAACGCACAGGAATCCTGACGGATTTCAAGCGTTTTTGACGCAGTCCAGACGGGAAATTTTCTGTCTGG
>CATLJA010000018.1 GCA_949959305.1 uncultured Oscillibacter sp. | reverse complement strand
ATGAGCGCACAGCCGGATATGCTGGTGGTGCTGTTTGCCCTGGTCGAAACGCTCCTTTTCCTCGGCGCTGGACTGTGGATGGCAAAAAATCTGCGCTATGAGTAAAGGAGGAACCGCATGAACTTTTTGGATTTGCTCGGCATCGAGTTTATGAAAGTGAAACGCTCGAAGATTGTTCCCTTGATCTTTGTTGCTCCGCTGTTGGTCGTGGCCTCTGGGGTAGCAGCGTTAAGCCGCTACTTCACGCCGGAGTACACCAACGCATGGCCCGCTATGTTCATTCAAAGCGCCCTGGTCTATGCCTACTATCTGCTGCCGTTCAGCATGATCGTGGTCTGCGTGATGATTGCGGGACGAGAAATGCAGAACAATGGCATATTGAAAATGCTGGCCCTGCCGGTCAGCCGGAAAGCCCTTTCTTTGGCAAAGTTTTGTGTCCTGATGTTCTACCTGTTCATGGAGATGGTCGTTTTTCTGGCGGTGTTTGTAGTCGCGGGTATAATAGCTACTTCAACAATGGGCGTGACTGAAACTCTACCAATTCTCTACCTCTTAAAGTGGTGTATAGGGCTGTTTCTGACAATGCTCCCATGCTTGGCTGCGATGTGGGCGATTACAGTGTTATTTGAAAAGCCTCTGCTTTCCGTAGGACTAAATCTGCTACTGGTTATTCCCGGCATCCTCGTTGCCAACACACCGCTCTGGATTGCTTATCCCTACTGTTACAGCGGCTATCTGGTGTCCTGCTCCCTGCATGATTTTACAGCGGAAACCTCTGACGCTACGTTTGCGTTGATGCCGTTCCTGCCCTGTGCAATCGCTGTATTTGCTGTTTTGCTTGCCCTGTCGGTAACACAATTTGGAAAAAAGGAAATGAGGTAATTGTATGGAAGTTACAAAGAAACTGCAAAAGCTCAGTCTGGCCGCGCTGATTGTCAGTCTGCTGCCGCTGGTAGCACTTGTCCCGGTGTTTCTGAAAATCACCCTGCCGGATGGTGTGCGCACAGTTTGGGCGATCTGCAACATCGCCCTGGCGCTGTCGGGCCTCCTGTTCTCTGTGATCTGCGTTAAGGGCGAGGAAAGTCGGAGCATTGTCAATATTATGTCCACGATCATCAGTGCGGTGCTGGTGCTGATGATGCTGGGGATTGTCGCCCTCGCCTTGGTTCTCAACTTCTTACAGTAATGCCACAATAGAACCTGCTGTAACAGGCAGACAATATTTGAAAAACTGCCGCACGACGGCAAAGGCAATATCAACCGGGAGATCGCCGCCGACAACAAGCTGCTGAAAGAAATCAAGGCCCGTATTACCCGGCTTTATAACTGGAGCAAGGAGCAGGCAGAAACCGCCGCCCCCGCCCAAGGGAAACGAAAGAAACTAATCAACAACACCGATATTCCCCAGCACCAGATTGAGGCCGTCGCCCGTTGCATCCTGCCTGACATTCTTGCTTTCTATGAGAGCATTGAGGGGCAGCATGAATTTGAAGAGTGGAAAAAGCAGCAGAAGGCCAAACAAAAAGAGTAAATAATCAGGGCGGACGCAATCGTCACACGACGCGCCCGCCCTGTTCTTAACTATTTGTTTTGGAGTCCCTTCTAAATATCTAGTTAGTTTACAGTTTGCTCTTCTAGAGTAGCTTATGAAGGCGATGCTGTTATTCCTTTGAATAAGCGGAGAACAACGGACCAGCAAAAGATGCCCGCAGGTAATCTTTTTTGCGATGCCGGACTCGCCATGCACAAGGACGGAAAAACCACCGACAATGGCCGAACCCGCCAGAAGTTCTGCTGCCCTTTCCGCCAGTCCAAGACTGGGTGCTGCCCTTGCGGACATAAGAACTGGAACAACGGCAAGAAGAACCGGGGTTGTACGAAATATGTCACGCTGCCCTCTGATTACCGTCTCTCCATTGACCGGGATTGCCTCCGTTTTAAGCGCACCTACGCTCTGCGATCAGAATGCGAGCGTTACAACTCCCGTTTCAAGGCTACCGGCCAGGAGCGCCTCTGGATTCGCAATGGCAACAGCGCTGCTAACCTCAATACCATTTCACATATTGCCGTTTTGGCCGTTGCACTGGCCGCTATTTCCTCCGGCTCCCGTTCCTACCGCTCGGCCAAATCACTCCGCCGTTCCGCCTGACGCCTGCTGCTCATACTGCTTTTTTGCTCGGCTTTCTGCCGCGCCTGGCTTTTTATGCCCTTGGGGCAGAACGCTTTGCAATCTACTCCTATTCTTACTTGCTGGCTTTTTATTGAGAGCTTGTTTTGCTCATCTCTCTATTATAACAGATTATAATTATTTTTTCAATATTCGACATATTTATTTCGGCTTATAGTATGAAAAGGCGGGCACACCATGGAAACGGTTGCGCCCGCCCTGTCCCCGCCTATTTCTTTTTTCGAGGTCCTCTCGGTTTAGAAGTCACTTTCCGCTCTAGGCCGTTTCGGAAGTGGGTATTCTCAAATTTCTCAAAGAAAACCAATAATCCGAACCCATCTCCTATCGGAAAAAGGTTCGGATTATATGGGTTTGGTGCCGGTGGTGGGACTCGAACCCACACGGTGTCGCCACCGGCGGATTTTGAATCCGCTACGTCTACCAATTCCATCACACCGGCCTGTTTCTATGCGGAGCCGCTCGCGCCGCCCCGTTTTACTCATCTCCTTCCCCGCTCCCGGCAAAGGACGAGGAGGGATTGGGGGAAATCCTGAAAACTGCATTCCCCACGCAACCCTTGAAATCAAGGTAAGCCGTGGAATCACAGCCAAAGGGCAGAGCGGCTTTTACGTCCGCCGCCTTTTCCAATTCCATCACCCCAACGATTTTTTATTATACATGCCTTTCCTGCAAAATTCAAGAGGGACTTTTGAAAATCCTGTAATTTATTCATTTATACTTTCATTCGAAAGCCCGGCCAGCCGTAAAGTTCCCATAAAACCGTAATAGCGAGCTTTCTTCAACCTGAACCTTGCAGAAATATCCGCAGGGACTTTATTGGTAGTTTTGTCGGCTGGTTTCCGGGTGAAATACAAAACCGGAAACGGTACAGGAGAAAAAACTATGAAAATCCATGTTGTCGGCAAGCTCCGCCTCCAGGGTACTTCCAAGAAGACCGGAAACCCCTATGATTTTATCCAGATCCATTACCTGGGCTGTGCCCCTGGTGTTATCGGTAATGCGGATCTCACCCTCTGCTTTTAGTTTGTGCCATTGTCCCTCCTTCCCTATCACATTACACTTATACTATAATACTAGCATTTATGGCAAGAAATAAGGAGAATAAAGAGCTGATTTAAGGTTTAACAGGCTCTATTTATAGAAAATAGAAAGAAAACTTTAGTCTCTCACAAGAATTAAGTATTGATTATGATAAAACAGGCGCAGAAATCTGCAAAAAGCCGGAAGAAAGCATATAAGGCGGACAAGAGGCGATAAAGAGTAATAGGACGGCGCTGAAGTGGAGCAGGCAATCGAATCGTAATTACAAGCGAAATGCTGGTCAGGATTCCCTGGCCAGCATTTATTCTGCCTTTTGATAATATTATTTTGGCTCTTGTCTATTCGTACCGAATAGGCTATAATATAACCGAGGTGAAAGTATGGAACGACGCAAGGCAAAGGTCAACATCAGCTCCGCTGGCGGAACAGCCGGCAAAGGCGCGAAAACGTACAAGGTCACCTTGCCCACCACATGGGTGGAAAGGTTAGGTATCACGAAAGAACACCGGGAACTGGATTTGGCCTTCGATGGAAGAAGGATCACCCTCACTCAATATCTAAGCGGTTCTGAATTTGCAAAGCGTCAGCGGGCACAAGGCCATGCGGTTCGCGCTTTCCGTTTTTATGATGGGGATCAGCTCTGTTCCACAATCTACGCGGACTTCACCGAGCGATCCGTAATGGCGGAAAATCAGGCGGTTCCTCCCATAAAGACCGCGTTTGGAAACAACCCGATCCCCTCTTGGGAGGACTTCCAACGCTTTCTCGAGGAGCGCTGTATCCCCCGGCAGCGGGCCGGACTGCGGGAATATTTGGAGACCTTGGGATTGGACGAATACGACCCCTTGGCCATTATCGAGAAGACAAGCGGACGCATGGCAGAGGACAAACAGTGGTTGTCCATTGAGGTTCTGAAATGACGATTCGGCTGGTAACGGATGAAAAAATCGCCGAGACGTCTTCGAAAGGGAATCAGGAGAAGTGGTACGACCCGGCGTCAGATTGCTGGTACAAGCTGGACCAGTTTGGCTATGAGGCATTGGCGGAAACCGTTGTTTCCATGCTTCTGGAGCGGAGCAATCTTGAAGCTGACACCGCATTTACGTTCGTCCGCTATCGGATGGAGCGGCTGCGGGTCCACAGGCGGGAGCGCACAGGCTGCTCCAGCGAAAACTTCCTGCGGCCCGGGCAGTCCCTTATCACCGTCAACCGTCTGCTGTCCAGCCACTTGGGAATGCCTTTGCAGGAAAAGCTGACGCGCCTTCCCAGCGGCAAAAAGCGCGTCGCTTATCTTGCGGAGGCAACGGCGGATATCACGGGCCTGGAATTTTTTCCCCAATACCTGACCCTGCTCTTTGAGATCGACGCTCTGTTCTGCAACGATGACCGGCACTTGAACAATATCGCGGTCATTGAACAAGGCGGCCAATATGACTACTGTCCCATCTTTGACAACGGTGCGGGGCTATTGTCCAACACCCGAATGTCACCCATGGACATTTCACCATCTGCTCTGATAACCGCTTTACAGGCCAGGCCCTTCCATACCACCTTCACCCGGCAGATGAACACAGCCCGCAGCCTGTACGGGCCGCAGCTGGCAATACCGAAGATGACGGCAGATCACATTTGGGAGGTTTTGCGGTCAGCGCTTGACTATTATCCCCGGCGGGACTGGGGCATCATTACAGACCGGGTTGAAACGTGCATTCTCACAAGACAAACAAAGCTGTAAAAACGGAGGAACAGATATGAACAAACGGCACAAGATACTTTTCGGGCTTCTGCTTCTGTCGCTGGTCCTGCTGTGCGGCTGCGGCGGAGACAGCGGTGAACTGCCGGCCGGCGAGCCCCAGGAAACTCCCGCCGCGGAGGATTCATCCCTGGAGGGGGAAAGCGAGCCCATCTATATCACCTTCGAGGGGACCGACCTGGAGGGAAACACGGTTTCCCAGGACGTTTTCTCCCAGTCCAGGCTCACCATGGTCAACGTATGGGCCACCTACTGCAATCCCTGCCTGAACGAGATGCCGGGGCTCGGCGAACTGGCGGCGGAGCGCGAAGGGTCGGAGTTCCAGATCATCGGCGTTGTCAGCGATGTGCGGGAGGGGGAGGACCAGACGCTTGTAGAGAGCCTGGTACAGCAGACAGGCGCGAATTATACCCATCTGCTGGCCAACGACTCCATTGACCAGGCGCTTTTGTCCAGTGTAAGCGCCGTACCCACCACCTTCTTTTTTGACCAGGAGGGGGCGTATCTGGGCGGCATCGTCGGCTCCGCGGAAAAATCAGATTGGGAGGAACTGATTCATGAGCTTCTGGAAGAATTGTGACGCCCGCGCCTGGGCATGGGGCGTTTTGGCCGGGGTGGTCCTCCTGGCCGTCGGGGCCCTTCAGGGTCAGCTTGCCGTGATTTGGCAAAAGGCGGTGATGATCTGCCTGGAGTGCATTGGGATTGGGTGAGCCATGAAAAAACTTCGTTTGACGGTACAATTGCTGTTCACTATCGTGACAAACGGGTACATGTACGGATTTCTCAATGGGAAGATTTACCGGGGCAGTCTCAAATACGTCTGTGTTCCGGGGCTGAACTGCTACTCCTGCCCCGGGGCTGTGGCCTCGTGCCCCATTGGAGCATTACAGGCCCTGCTGAATCAGAGGGGCTTTCAGATCCCCTTCGCCGCCCTGGGGTTTTTCTTTGTGTTTGGGAGCGTGCTGGGGCGCTTTGTCTGCGGCTGGCTGTGTCCCTTTGGACTGGTCCAGGACCTTCTCCATAAGCTTCCGCTCTTCAAAAAGAAAAAGCGCCTGCCCGGTCATCGCGTCCTGAAATACGGCAAATACGCGGTGCTGGTCCTCTTGGTATGCGCCGGTTCCATGTTTTTGTTCGGGGGCTTTGCCAAGGCCCCGGCGTTCTGCAAGTATCTCTGCCCCTCCGGCACCCTGCTGGGCGCGGTTCCCCTGCTTGGCGCCAATGAGGCCCTAAGAGGCCAGGCCGGGGGGCTGTTCCTCTGGAAGCTGGGGATTCTGCTTGCCATTGTCCTGCTGTCCGTCAAGGTCTTCCGGCCCTTCTGCCAGTATCTGTGCCCCCTGGGAGCCATTTACGGCTGGTTCAACCATTTCAGCCTCGTGCAGATTCACTGGGAGCGGGAGCGGTGCGTCTCCTGCGGGGCCTGTGAGAGAGCTTGTCCGGTGGCGCTGTCTTTACAGGAGATTTCCCGCTCCCCGGAGTGCATCCGCTGCGGGAAATGCGCGGACGCCTGCCCGCAAAAGTGCCTGCATTTCACAAGCCGTCCCGGGTATAATTCCACAGAGTCGCAGTCATCCTAGACAAAACCTGAGTATGGGATAACTATGCTCAGGTTTTGCTGTTTTTCTCGTTGAATTTTACAAATTCATTTTATATATTATTCAAAACAACAGTCTTCCGGCGCGCCGCCGCGGCGCAAAAGTTGGAGGGCCCCAAAGGGCCCCCGGCCTTCCCAGGGCTCAGGGCCCCTTTTTCCCGCTCCGCCAGGGCCCGAACAGCCGGGGCGCGATATCCCGTACCTCCGGCCACATGAAAAAGGCGGCCTGGAAGCCTATTCCCGCCCCCAGGCGGAGCTTTTGATTCAGGGTGTCCGCGTCGTCGAAAAGGACAAAGTGGGCCTGGCCGTCCCGGCTGTAGGTAAAGTACCGGGCGCACAGATCCTGGGAGAAAAAGACGGCGGGGTTCTCCCGCTCCATCAGCTTCTCCAGCGCCTCCCCGGTGAGAGGCTCCCCCTCCCCGGAGCGGGCGGGGAGGCGGAAGTCCATCCGCAGCCGCTGAACGTCCAGGGCCAGCCGCCCCGCTCCGCCCGCCCGGGCGGCAGCCTCCTGGAGATACTGGGAGAAGCTGCCCCCGGAGACGGCGGTGCAGAGGAGGACCACCGCCCCGGGAGCGGCCCCCGCGTAGCCCTCCGGCAGGAACAGCGTACGCCGGGAGGCGGACAGCGCCGGAGTCAGGGCGGACACAAAGGCCGCCCGGTCCCGGCGGAGGGCTTCCTCGAAGTCCAGCAGCACGCCGGAATAGCCCCGCCGCCCGCACTCCCGCAGCACCGCGTCCCGCAGACTTTCCGGGCTGTCGATAAAGGGGGCCTCCCGGTCGCTGACGGACAGCAGCCCCCCCTTGGTCTGCAAAAGCAGGCTCTGCCGCAGCAGCGTGGACCCCGGGCCGACCCGGTAGGCCACATGGGCCAGGTTCCGGCAGCAGCCCAGGGCCTCCTGGACCGCCTCCGGCGTCACGGCCAGATAAATCTGCAACTCCCACTCCCCCTTGCGCCCAGGTTGAAAAGCTGGTATACTGGAAATGATTTCAAAGGATTCTATGCGAGGAGGCCGCCGCCTATGCCCCTTTCCCTGATTCCCAGCCGCCTGTTTGAGAGCTACCGCGAGGTAACGCCGGAGCTTCTGCGGGCGGAAGGGGTGACGCTGCTGCTCAGCGATCTGGACTTCACCCTGGCCCCCAAGTCCGTCCGCCGCCCGGACCCGGCTGTCCGGGCCTGGATTGGGGAGCTGGGCAAGGCGGGCGTGCAGGTGATGATTGTCTCCAACAACCGCTCCGGCTCCCGGGTGGCGGAGTTCTGCGCGGATTTGGGCATTCCCTGCCAGGGCCATGCGGGAAAGCCCTCCACCCGGGGGCTGGAGGCAGCCATGGCCCGGGCCGGGGCGGACCGGGCCCGCACCGCCATGCTGGGGGATAAGCTGCTGACGGACATGCTGGCGGCCAACCGGGCGGGGGTGCTGGCGCTGATGGTGGAGCCCCTGGGCGGAGCCGTCACGCCGTGGCAGAAGGTCCTCCACGCCCTTCAGGCCCCCTTCAAGGCGGCCTGCCGCCGCCGGGCGGAGAGGCGGAAATAGAGGACGGCGAAAATATTTTTGCATGCTTACGGACAATTGGCGGAAAAATACTTGCATTCAACGCCGGGATGGGATAAAATAGCTACGGCTATAATGGAAGAACCATGGAAAGAGAGAAAATGTCCTCCCGCAGGCCGTTTTCTCGGATAAAGATTTGTGAGGAGGATTTTATTATGCCGACAATTTCCGCAGGCGATTTTCGCAAGGGAATGATTTTTGAGATGGAAGGCAAGCCCATGCTGGTGGTGGACTTTCAGCATGTCAAGCCCGGCAAGGGCGCGGCTTTCGTGCGCACCAAATACAAGAACGTCATTACCGGGGCCATCCGGGAGGAGTCCTTCAACCCCACCGCCAAGTTTGAGCAGGCCAGCGTGGAGCGCAAGGACGCCGAGTACAGCTACAACGACGGCGACCTCTATTACTTTATGGACCCCGAGACCTACGACATGACCCCGCTGAACCGGGACGTGCTGGGCGACGCCTTCAAGTTCATGAAGGAGAACACCGTCTGCAAGCTGGTGAGCTACAAGGGTAGCGTCTTCACCGTGGAGGTCCCCAACTTCATGGACCTGGAGGTCACCGAGACCGAGCCCGGCGTGAAGGGCGACACCGCCACCAACGTGACCAAGAAGGCCACCCTGGAGACCGGCGCGGTCATCCAGGTGCCCCTGTTCATCAACGAGGGCGAGAAGATTCAGGTGGACACCCGCACCGGCGAGTATTTGGGGCGTTGTAAAGAATGAGTGCTGAAGGGGGGAACGGTTCCCCCCTTTTGCCCACTGGAATCAACCGCGTAAAGGAAAAAAGGAGGTCATTGACTATGGAAATCACCGAGAAGGTTGCGTATTTGAAGGGCCTGGCGGAGGGCATGGAGCTGGACTCCGGAAAGAAGGAGGGCAAGCTCCTCACCGCCATCATCGACGTGCTGGAGGATATCGCCCTGGAGCTCAGCGACATTGCGGACGCCCAGGAGGAGCTGGGCGAGGGCCTGGACGCCGTCAGCGACGACCTGGAGGACGTGGAGGACCTGCTCTACGGCGAGGACGAGGACGAAGACGAGTACGAGCTGGACGATTTGGGGGAGGACGAGGACTGCTACGCCACCACCTGCCCCACCTGCGAGGAAACCATCTATTTCGACGAGTCCGTCCTGGAGGACGGCGAGGTCGTCTGCCCCAACTGCGGCGAGAAGCTGGAGTTTGACCTGGAGAGCCTGGACGAGGACGAGGCGGAGGACGGCGAAGACGATTAAGCGGGATGCAAGCCGGGGCCGGGCGCCGTTAAGGCGCCCGGCCTTTCCAAAGGAGCCTGTTCCATGATTCGAGAGAAAGCTTTTTACCGCGCCTTCTTTGCCCTGACGCTGTCCCTGGCCCTGCAGAACCTGCTGACCTTCGGCGTGAACCTGATGGACACCGTCATGCTGGGCCGCTACAGCCAGGAGGCCATGAGCGGTGTCAGCCTCTGCAACCAGATCCAATTCCTGCTCCAGATGCTGGTGGGCGGCGCGGGAGAGGGGGCCGTGGTGCTGGGCTCCCAGTACTGGGGGAAGAAGAACCTGGAGCCCATCCCCCACATCATCGGCGTGGCCCTGCGGTTCGGGGCGGCGCTGTCGGCGCTGCTGTTCGGGGCGGTGCTGCTGTTCCCCGGGGAGCTGCTGGGCCTGCTGTCCAACGACGCGGCCGTCATCGCCCAGGGGACGGCTTATTTCCGGATTATCTGCTTTTCCTATATTATCTTCACCGTCACCAATATCCTGGTGGCCTCCCTCCGCTCCGTCGGCGCGGTAAAGATTGGCTATGCCATCTCCTT
Organism: uncultured Oscillibacter sp.; assembly: GCA_949959305.1. GTDB lineage: Bacteria > Bacillota > Clostridia > Oscillospirales > Oscillospiraceae > Oscillibacter. The sequence goes on along the minus strand of CATLJA010000018.1, from coordinate 16,947 downwards.
TTCCACCCTGTGCATCAACGTCACGCTGAACTATCTGCTGATTTACGGGAACCTGGGCTTCCCGGAGCTGGGGGTCCGGGGGGCCGCCATCGCCACGCTGGCGTCCCGCTGCGTGGAGCTGGTGATTGTGGCATACTATTTGAAGCGCCGGGAAAAGCGGCTGAACCTGACGCTGAAAAAGCTGGTCTTCATCGACGGCAGCTACGTAAAGGACTACAACCGCGTCTCCGCCCCGGTGCTGGTGAACCAGGCTCTCTGGGGCGTGGCGCAGATGGTGCAGACCGGCATACTGGGCCACCTGGGGGGCGACGTGACGGCGGCCAACGCCATCGCGGTCCAGGTCTTCCAGGTTCTCTCCGTCGTGGCCTACGGCGCGGCCTCCGCCTCCGGCATCGTGGTGGGGCGGAGCATCGGCGAGGGAAGGAAGGACGCGCTCCGCCCCCTGACGGCCACGCTCCAGATTCTGTTCATTTCCATCGGGCTGGTCTCCGGCGCGCTGATTTTCCTGGCCCGGAACCCGATTCTGGCGGTGTTCGGCGGGCGGCTGACGGAGCGGGCCCGGAGCCTGGCCCTGCAGTTCATGGTCATCATCTCCGTCACCACGGTGGGCACCTCCTACCAGATGGCCTGTGACACCGGCATCATCCGGGGCGGAGGGGACACGGCCTTCAGCGCCCGGATGAACCTTATCAGCATGTGGGGGATTGTGGTCCCCTTCTCCGCCATGGCGGCCTTCTGGTGGAAGGCTCCCCCGGCGGCGGTATTCTTCCTTTTAAAGTGGGACCAGATTTATAAGATTATTCCCGTGGCCCTCCGGCTCCACAGCTGGAAGTGGGTGCGGAGCGTCACCCGGCCCGACGGGGCGGAACGGTATAGCCAACGCGGCTGAAAAGGAACCGAAGCCCGCCATATGCGTTTTCTATGAAGCCGCGCGCAGGGAGCCGCCTTGCGGCCCTGACCGCGCCGGCCACAACAGCGCCGGATTCCCGGCGGAACGGAGGAGTCCCCATGTCCACACCCAAGGCCCCCAAGCGGCCCATCAACCCCAGGGTGCGCGCCAATGTCTACGCCCTGGCGGCGCTGTACCTGGCCTATCTGTTCTACCAAATCGCCAAGCCCTACCTCACCCGCGACCCCTACGGGCCCACCGCGTTCCAGTTTGCCCTGGGACTGGCGGTGCTGGGCGGCGGCGCGGCGGCTTTGGGCTTTCTGGCCTGGAGAATGTACAAGGCCCCCCTGCCGGAGGAGGAGGAAGACCCCGCCCTGCCGGAGGAATCCGGCGGGGATGAGGACGGCGAAGCCTAATCATACTATCTGCCGCTCCGCCGCAGGAAACTCCAGGGAAACGGCCCATAGCCGTTACCGGATAACGGCGGCGGTTTGACATGCTTTTACCCCCTGACGCAGCGTTCTGCTTTCCTGCGTCAGGGGGCTTCTTTTTTTATTCCTTTGCCCAGAATTCCCGGACCCGCTCCAGTTCCCGCCGTCCGTCGAAATAGCCCTCCTGCCACAGCGCCCGGAGGGTGTTCAAGTCCTTCTCCGTCCGGGAGCAGCCCAGGGTGTCCTCCGGGGCAATGACCAGGACCCTGCCCTGCCGCTCCAGCTGGAACAGGGCCTCCCGGCAGGCGTTGTACCGCTCCGACCGGGTCCGCATGGTCTCCTGAAAGCCGGGATAGCGCTTGAAGGCCCGGGCAATGACCTGGTCGGACCGGCCCGGTTTTTTGCAGTAGTCCCGCTCCCGGGTCAGCACCACGACGACCCGGTCGCAGCCCTCGTGAAAGGCCCGCCGCCAGGGGATCGCGTCGGCGCAGCCACCGTCCAGGTAGGGCTGGCCGCCGATGCGGATGACGGGGAACATCAGGGGGATGGCGCAGGTGGCCTCCAGCAGCAGGTTGGGGGAAGCCCGCCGGGGGACGGGCAGGTATTCCGCCTCCCCGGTGTTCAGATTCGTCACCACCGCCTCCGCCCGCCCGGGATAGGCGGCGAAGGCGTCGTAGTCAAAGGGAACCAGCTCGTTGGGAATGGTCTCATAGGCAAACTTGAGGCCGAAGTAGGAGCGGTTCCGGGGATTCGCCAGGTTCCGCAGGCCCATATAGCGCTTGTCGCCTGCGTAGCGGCAGATTAATTGCAGGTTCCGGCGGCTCTGCCGGGAAAGGTAGCTCACGCCGTAGGCGATGCCGGCGGAGACCCCCAGGGTGTAGTCCGGCAGGGGGAGCCCGCCGTCCAAAAAGGCGTCGCACACGCCGGAGGAATAGATGGTCCGCAGGGCTCCGCCCTCCAGGACCAGCGCGGTTTTCATGGTATCACCTCAATAAAATACTTACCGGCAAAAATGCTTTTTCAGCTTCCAGTGCCAGACGCGGGTCAGCCGGGCCAGGGTGGCGTCCGTCAGCAGGAAGACCACGTTCCCCGCCGCCAGCAGCGCGGCGTTGAAGTACCAGGCGCAGGCCGGAAGGTCTTCCGTCAGGCCCGTGAGGCGCAGCGCCAGCCCGTAAAGCAGGAGGGCAGAGGCGCTGCACACCGCCAGCCGGGCCAGAAGCCGCAGAATCCGGGAGGGCAGGGCGGCGATTTTCGGCCGGAGAATGGGATACCAGCCGAAAAACAGGTAGATAAACGCAGTCTCCCGCCCCGGCGACAGCAGCAGGGCCAGAATGGACACGGCGGCGTAGGCCGTTCCGGCGGCTTTGGGCCCCAGCTCCTCCAGCACCGGCAGCAGCACGGCCATGGCCAGAATGGGGGCGCAGAAGGCCATGCCGGGAAGAATGCCGCCCAGGCATAAAAGCGCCGCCGCCAGGGCGGACAGCACGCCGCAGAGGGCCAGGGGCCGGGCCCTCACGGAATCTCCTTGTGCTGGAGCTTGTAGAAGCTCCACTGCCGCCATTTGGAGATGTCCGCCGCCAGCTCCGGGTCTGGCTCCGTAAACGCGGCGCCGTCCAGAGAGACGTATTCGTTTTTCTGCACCACGGGCGCCTCCCGGCGCAGGCGGTTCAGGAAGTCGAACCAGGGGCTCTCCCCGCTCCGGCCCGTCAGCTCCACCAGGACGGCCCCCAGGTAGCAGGCGCTGATTACGCCGTCCTCCGGCAGGTCCAGGGAGGCGGCGGCGCTCTGCCAGTCCAGGGCCCGGGCCGCGGCGTCGTTGGCCCAGATGACATAGGGCGTTTCAAAAGAGCGCAGGGACATCTGCCCGTCCTCCGCCGGGCCGACGTCCAGGCCCAGCTCCCGGTAAGCCAGCTGGTTGTCTCCCAGATAGGGGAGGTGGTCCCCAAAGAAGACCAGCACCACAGGTTCGTCCTGCTCGGAGAAAAACCGCCACAGGCGGCCCAGCATGGCGTCCGCGTCCCGGGCCCCCTCCACGTAGACCTTCAGCAGAGTCTCCGCCTGTTCGGACAGGGGGACTCCGGCCCGCAGCGGCGGGAAGACGTAATCCGGGCCGTATTTTTCAAGGCCGTAGGACATATGGTTCTGGATGGTGGTGGTGTAATTGAAGAACGTCCGTCCCCCGCTTACGGCCTCCTGGAACCCGCGCTCAATCAGCTCCGCCGCGTAGTCGTCCGCAATCCAGGTTCCGCCGCCTTTGAAGCGGATGTTCTCCATCTCGTCCCGGAAGACCGTTTCCTCCGCGCCCAGCCAGCGGTAGACGTTTTCCCGGTTGTAAAACCAGTCGTCGCCGGGGTGGAAGAAGGTGGTGTAGGAGCCGTCCTCCCGGAACAGGCGGATCAGGCTGTCCAGGTTCCGGTTCACCACCCGCATGGCGGAGGTGGTGGTAGCGGAGAGGGCGTTGCTCTGCATCCCGGTCAGCACGTCGAACTCCGTATTCGCCGTGCCTCCGGCGAAGCCGGGCACCACGATATGGCCGGAGAGGCAGTGCCCGTCCTGCCGGAGGGCGTGGAGATTGGGCAGGGGATCGTCCTCCGGGCCGTAGGTAAAAACGTCCTCGTCCGTAATGTCGGAGAACGCCTCGTCCATGACCATGACGACGTGGACGGCCGGCGGGTCGGCGGGCTGTCCCCCCTGGTCCCAGCCCTCGGCGGCGGAGCGGCTGTAGCCCTCCGGGCGGTCGACGGTATAGGTGGTGAACTGGTAGCAGAAGTTGAAAGGAAATCCGGTTTCATTGAACACGGTGGAGAGGCGGTAGGGGTTGGAGACGGTAATGCTTTTGGTCAGGAGGTTGTACAGGGGCGTGTCGGAGCGGTAGGCGGTGACAATCAGAATTGCCAGGACGCCAATGCTGGCGGCGGCGCCCAGGAGCCGGCCCGGCCAGCCCCGGAGGCGGGGGGCGGGAAAGGGCGTGTGCCTGAAGACGAGGCCCAGCGCGGCGAGGGCCAGCGTCACGGCGATGACGACGGCAATGGCCTTGAGGGGATAGTGGATGCTGTAGGTGGAGACGGCGTTGGCGGCCTCCTTCAAAAGGGCGAAGTCCCGGGGGAACAGGGGCTCGTCCCGGACTTCAATCTTGATGCGGTTGACGATGGAAAGGCCGCAGACAACCAGGTTTGCCAGCGCCGCGCCGTAAAACACATTGGAGAACAAAAAGGAAAAAAACAGCAGCAGCAGTCCCACGGGCAGGGCGTTCAGGAGAATGAGGACCGGCATCCGGACAAGGCAGGGAAGCGCCACGCCCCGGAAGGAATTGGGCTGGCACCACAGGGCCAGGAGGGTGATGAATCCCGCCAGCAGCACCGCCGCCAGCAGGGACAGCGGACAGGAGAGGCGGATTTGGGGGAGAGGGCGTTTCGTGAACGGTTTCATGGGCGCTTACTCCTTAAAGTGCTCGTGATTGAAAATGTGGTCCACGCAGAAGCAGTGGTATCCGGCGCAGCGGGAGCAGTAGCGGAATTCCAGGTCCGGGAAATCCGTGTCGGTCCGGCCGCAGACGGCGCACTTGTGCCGGTAGCCCTGCTGGGCCTCCTTCTTCCGCTGCTGGCGGACGGCGGACTTGAACTGGATGGTCTGGCGGGAATTCCGGTGGCGGGCATAGGCCCTCTGCCGGCTGATTTGGTCCGTGATTTCGCACCAGAAGAAAATCAGGAAATTTAAGAGGGCGATGACGGGCAGCAGGGCGCTGAGCCAGTCCCCCCGGAGCAGAGCGGCGATAACGTCCACGGCGAACAGGGCCAAATCCGCCGCCGCCAGCCATTTGGCCTTTACCGGGATGATGTACAGCAGCATCAGCCGCGCGTCGGGATACAACGCGGCAAAGGCCAGGAACATGGACATACCCACGTAGTAGGTCCCCGTCAGGATTCCGAAGCCGAAGGCATAGTGGCTGATAACGCCCGTGAGGATGGTGAGGAGCACGCCGGAGAGGTAGTAGAGGCTGAACTTCGGCGTGCCCCACTCCCGCTCCAGCATGGAGCTGATGAAGTACATGAAGTAAAGGGACAAAATCAGGTTGAAGGGCTGCAGGTTGTCCGGGACGAAAATAAAGGTCACCAGCCGCCAGACCTGCCCCCGGAGGACCTGTCCCCAGTCAAAATACAAAAAGCGGATGGCCTCCCCGTTGGTCATGCGCAACAGGAAAAAGGCGGCGGCGTTGCCGATGACGATGTACAGCATGAGGTTGGGGACGCCGAAGTTTGGGTGCCGGAGCGCGAAGCGCTCCATGGCGCTGTTCAGCTTTCTCAAGGAAGCTCCCTCCTAATTTGAATTCGGGTTTAAGGAGCATTATACCCCGTTTGCCGGAAAAAGTCACCAACATTTTTTGAACATTGGCGGCGGCGGCAAAAAAATGCGGCGAAAAAAAGCGCCTGGGCTCTTGACAAACCGGCAGGACCTGATACAATATACGTCAAGTAAATATCCTTATCAAGAGTGGCGGAGGGAACGGCCCGATGAAGCCACGGCAACCTGCGTTCGAAAGGTGCCAAATCCGGCGGAAACGACAGATGAGGAGCAAGGAAGAATTTTCCGTGTGTTTCGCCGATGAAACGCGCGGTTTTTCTTTGCCGTTCCGGGGCTGTTCAGCCGGCCAAAAAAACGTCCCAGCGCGCGGGAGGAAACAGGCGCGCCGCCCCCAGGGGCAGAAAAGGAGCATACCATGGCAAGACATTACCTCTTTACCTCCGAGTCCGTGACGGAGGGTCATCCCGACAAAATCTGCGACCAGATTTCCGACGCCGTCCTGGACGCCATCCTGGCCCAGGACCCCCAGGGCCGCGTGGCCTGCGAGACGACGGCCTGCACCGGCCTCATCCACGTCATGGGCGAGATTACCACCAGCTGCTATGTGGACATCGACAAGATTGCCCGGGAGGTGGTCCGGGACATCGGCTATGACCGGGGCAAGTACGGCTTTGACTGCGACACCTGCGGCGTAATCACCTCCATCGACGAGCAGTCCGCCGACATCGCCCTGGGCGTGGACAAATCCCTGGAGAATAAAAACAACGAGGAGGCCGAGCTGAACCACGGCGCGGGCGACCAGGGCATGATGTTCGGCTACGCCTGCGACGAGACGGCGGAGCTGATGCCCCTGCCCCTGTCCCTGGCCCAGAAGCTCTGCCTCCAGATGACCAAGGTCCGCAAGAGCGGCCTGGTCTCCTACATGCGCCCCGACGGCAAGAGCCAGGTCACCGTGGAGTACGACGAGAACAACAACCCCGTCCGCATCGACACCGTGGTCATCTCCACCCAGCACAACCCCGACGTGACCCTGGAGCAGATCCGCCGGGACATGATCAACCTGGTGGCGAAAGAGGTTCTGCCCGCCGACATGCTGGACGAAAAGACCAAGTACTACGTCAACCCCACCGGACGCTTCGTCAAGGGCGGCCCCGCCGCCGACGCCGGCCTCACGGGCCGGAAGATCATCGTGGATACATACGGCGGCAGCGCCCCCCACGGCGGCGGCTGCTTCTCCGGCAAGGATCCCACCAAGGTGGACCGCTCCGCCGCTTACGCCGCCCGCTGGGTGGCCAAGAACATCGTGGCCGCGGGCCTGGCCCGGCGCTGCCAGATTGAGCTGGCTTACGCCATCGGCGTTGCCAAGCCCGTCAGCATCATGGTGGAAACCTTCGGCACAGGAACCGTCAGCGACGCCAAGCTGGAGGAGGCCGTGGCGAAGGTCTTCGACCTCCGGCCCACCGCCATTATCCGGGACCTGGACCTGCGCAAGCCCATTTACCGCAAGCTGGCGGCCTACGGCCACATGGGCCGGGAGGATCTGGGCGTAGCCTGGGAGAAGACGGACCGGGCGGAGGCTTTGAAGGCCGCCGTGAAGGAGTAACCGCATTCGGCTTTGCCGGAAAAAACGATAAACGGGGCGGCATGGTAAAAGCTATGCCGTCCCGCTGGTTTTGTAACCATTTGTTCCTTTCCTTGCGAAAAATGCTGTGATACAATGAAAAACCGTAGATTCACGAAGCTTTATGCGTTTGTAAAGCGGAAAGCGAGGCTTGCTATGCGTCATTTTGGGGCCTTGGTTCTCATCGGAGCCCTCGCGCTTTTTGCGGCAGGGTGTTCTTCCGGAACAGCTGACAAAAATGTGGAGGAAACCCCGAAGGCTGTATCCGCTGCCGTCCCGGACAGGGACGGCCCTGTTGAAAAGCGGGGAGAATCTCCCGCTCCTACAGCGCCCGGCAAAAAAGATGTGCTCGCCGCCCGGGAAAGAGCGCTGGAAGGGATGTCTCCCGAGCAGATTGAGCGCTTGAACGAGGTTGTCATCGCTGCCAATCTGCGGTTGGAGAGCGGATATTTGTACGACGATATTTTTGGAAAGCTGGAGGACCCGGACAGCCTGTATTGGAACTATTTCGACCAGACAGGCGAGATTCAGATCGGCTGGGCCTATGACGGCAGTCTGGATATGGAGGCCGTTTGCAGGCAGGAGGGCTTTACCGAGGACGAATTTTATAATAAATATGGCGCAAAGGTTTCCATAACGAATCGTTATGCTGCGGAGGATTTCATTTCCTTGATGAATGAATTGGAGGCAAGCGTGCAAAATGAGGCGCTGAAAGCCGACCTTCAATATATGGCGGAGGAGATGGAGCTGGCGAAGGACCATGTGATGGAGCATGTGAATAACGTATACAAAAAGCTCCACGACCTGGATTACTTCCTTCTGCGCTACGGGCCAGAAGTCTTTGAAAGCTATCAATCCGATTACGATACATCCACCGTCTCCCGATATTACGGAACCCTCTCCGCTTATAACACATTATAATGCCATAGAAAAATACACCATATCCACCAGCCGCCGGCCCGCCTCGTAAATGGGGTGGTCGTAGTTTTCCGTGAAAAAGTCCTTGATCCGTCCGCACTCGCGGAAGCCGCAGGCCTCGTAAAATGGAATCGTCAGCTGGCTGTCCCCGGTGCCAGCCAGCAGCCGCGTTCCCCGGCCCCGGTATGTACGTACGGCAAAGTCCACCATCGCCCGCCCATAGCCCCGCCGCTGGCTTTCCGGAGCCACGGCGAGGTTTTTGATTTCAAAATCCCCGCCGCCCTCCTCCGTCACCACGCACACGGCCCGGAGGCCGCCGTCGTACAGCGCCCACAGCGTCCCCCGGTCCAGGTAGCGCAGAATCATCTCCTCCTGCTCGTCTCCCAGGAGGAGCAGGGGGAGAAAGCCCCGCTTATTGTCAGAAATTGCGCGAAATTCCATGAAAACCTCCCTGTAAAACCGGGCAGACTAGGCCCGGAGGTGATTTGGATGTACGGCGTGGAATACCTGAGCCTGGAGGATATGCTGGATCAGGACCCCTCGGCTTACGAATTTTTCCAGACCCTGTCCCCGGAGATTAAGACCCTCCTGGAGGAGGACGGCAGCGTGACCTCCTTCGCCCGCCTCCAGTCCAAAACGGCCCAAATGAGAAGGGCCGGTTTGATGGAGTAGGAAAAAGCCGCCTGGGCGTTTGCCCAGGCGGTTCCCTTGGTTTTTTCAGCGGCCCCGCTTAAGCCGGAACTTGCTCGTCTCGTCCTCCAGCTTGTGGACTTCCTCAAAGAGCTCCGAGCTGACGGCGGCGGACTCCTCGCTGCTGGCGGAGTTCGTCTGGACCACGGCGGAAATCTGGCCGATGCCCTCGGTGACCTGGGCGATGGCGGCGGCCTCGCCCCGGACGGCCTCGGCGATGGCGTTGATGGTGGTATTGGACTGCATCACCAGCTCCAGGGTCTTCTTCAGGGACTCGGAGACCTGGCCGACGATGCGGCTGCCCTGCTCCGTGGCCTGGACGGAGTTGTCGATGAGGTCCTTGGTGGCCTTGGCGGCCTCGTCGGACCGGGTGGCGAGAGAGCGCACCTCGTCGGCCACGACGGCGAAGCCCTTGCCGGCGGAGCCCGCCCGGGCGGCTTCCACGGCGGCGTTCAAAGCCAGGATGTTGGTCTGGAAGGCGATGTCCTCAATGGTGGCGATAATCCGCCCAATCTGCTCGGAGGACTTGGTGATATCGCTCATGGCGGACACCATCTCCTCCATCTGCCGGCCGCTGATGGTCACCTGCTCGCCGGTGAGGCGGGCGCTCTCCAGGGCGGCGGCGGCGGACTGGACGTTCTGCTCCGCGCCCTTGGACAGGTCGTCCAGGGTGGCGTAGAGCTCCTCCACGGCGCTGGCCTGCTCCGTCGCGCCCTGGGCCAGGGCCTGGGCGCCGCTGGAGAGCTGGCCGGCGTTGCTGGAGACACGGCCCTGGGTGTGGACAATGCTGCCCAGGGTGTCGGAGATGGTGGAGGTGAAGCTGTTCAAGGAGGACTCGATGGACTGGAAATCGCCGATGTAGGCCGCGGAGGTGGATACGTCGAAGTTGCCCTGGGACAGCTGGCCCATGATGCGGTTGATGTCCTCCACGTAGCTGTGGATCAGGGCCATGGAGCGCTCCAGCGTCTTGGCCAGCTCGCCCAGCTCGTTTTCGGACTGGTAGTCCATTTTCAGGTCCAGGCGGCCCTCCTGAAGGGGACGGGTGCGGCTGGTGATGAGGAGAATGGGCCTTATCACGTGCTTACTCACGTAGGTGACCAGGCCGACGAGGCAGACCAGGGCCAGCACCAGGCAGATGAAGCACACCAGCTGCATCTGGAGAATCAGGGAGCGCAGCCGGGCCAGGCCGTCGTTATTGGCGGAGGTTTCCAGCTCCACCACCTGGTCCAGCTTGCCCACCAGTGTGCTGATGTTGCTCAGGATGGTTTTCTGATAGTAGTCCTGGGCCTGGGAGGGGCTGGTCTTCAGCAGGTCCAGCACATGGATGGCGGACTGGTGAATCTCCTTATGCAGGGGTTCCAGCTCGCTGCGCAGGGCCAGGATGGCGGGGTCGTCCGTCTCCGCGTCCCCGTAGAGCCACTGGCCCAGGGTGCAGGTGGTGGGGTCGGTGCTGCCGGTGAACTCCGCCCCGGCGTAAAGGGCGTTGCTGAGGCTGCTGGCCCATCTGTAGTGGGCGGTTTCCGCTCCCTGGGCCCGCTGGAGCAGGTTGGCGGCCTGGGTGTTCGCGCTCTGAACGCCTTGGATGCGCAGAATATTGGCGGTCGTTACGAAGCTGAACAGCAGGATTGAGGCAAGAGCCGCGATTGTGCGGATCCATACGGTTCTTTTGATGCTTTTTTTCATGTTCATAAACTATGTATCCTCCCCACTCGGTTTTATGTTGGGCAATGGTTTCATTATAGCATATTTCCATCATATTGCAACAATAACCGAAAAATTGACAGTGAAAAATTTTCCCAGACCCGGCCCTGTTCAGCAAAATCACGAAAACGATTGTCCGCAGAAGGAGGACACAAAGGAAGCCAAATTTTCCCGCCGCCTTCAAATGTCCCCCAGTGAAGGACAAAAAACCGCTGTTTTGAAGACGCGGACGGCGGGGACGGCAAAATCCGGGGAATCTTTCTGTGAAGAATTTACCTTGCCAAGCGGGAGAAAAAGACGTAAAATAACCTGTATATCAGGACGAAGGTCCTATTTGCGATAGGAGGATGAAAAGAATGAAAAAGTTTTTTGCAATGCTTCTGGCTCTTGTCATGGCGCTGAGCCTGGCCGCCTGCGGCGGCAATGGCGGCTCCGGTTCCGGCGGCTCCGGAAGCGGCGGCCAGCCCTCCGGCGGCTCCGGCGGGGACAAGGTCGTCAAAATCGGCGTCTTTGAGCCCGCCACCGGCGACTCCGGCCCGGGCGGCAAGCAGGAGATGCTGGGCATGCAGTATGGCAACCACGAAACTCCCACCGTGGAGATCGGCGGCGAGACCTATAACGTCGAGCTGGTCTACGCGGACAACGCTTCCGACGCTTCCAAGGCCCCCACGGCCGCTTCCCAGCTGGTAAGCCAGGACGTTTCCCTGGTGCTGGGCACCTACGGATCCAGCTCCGCCATCGCCGGCGGCCCCATCTTCGGCGAGGCGGGCCTTGCCGCCATCGGCGTGACGTGCACCAACCCCGGCGTCACCGCGGGCAACGACTACTATTTCCGCATCTGCTTCCTGGACCCCTTCCAGGGCACCGTCCTGGCCAACTTCGCTCAGGAGAAGTTCTCCGCCAAGAAGGCGTACCTCCTGGGCGAGCTGGGCAACGACTATGACCAGGGCCTCCTGAACTACTTCGAGCAGGCCTTTGACGGCCAGGTTGTGAAGGATTCCTTCCCCACCAACACCTCCGATTTCTCCACGTTCCTGAATAAGGCTGTGGCTGAGAACGCGGACGTCATTTTCTGCCCCGTTTCCATCGCCTACGCCACCCAGATTGTCAAGCTGGCCGCTTCCATGGGCCTGGAGACCCCCATCCTGGGCTCCGACACGCTGGACAGCAACATGGTCCTTGAGGCCGCCAAGGGCTCCGGCGTTCAGCTTTTCGTCTCCACCTTCTATCAGGAGGGCGGATCTCCGGAGTTCGATAACGGCATCAAGGCGTGGCTGGCGGAGGATTCCACCGCCATGACCAACAACGGCGGCAACGACACCATCGCCGCTGTCACCGCCATGGGCTACGACGCCTATTACGTGGCGCTGGAGGCCCTGAAGGCCGCCGGCTCCACCGACAAGGCCGCCGTCAAGGCCGCCCTGCCCAGCCTGACATACACCGGCGTGTCCGGCGCCATCGCCTTTGACGAGGTGGGCGACGCGATTCGGGATACCGCCTATATCAAGACCGCCGACAACGCCGCCGGCGCTTGGACCCTGGAGACTGTCCAGACGATAAAGTAAGCGGCATACGGGCTGCTTTTTGAAGCTTTACACGCTATGCGGAACCGGAACGCCTGCCGGGGATTTTCCCCGGCAGGTTCCGCCCGTTTCTGGGGCCGCCTCGAAAGGGGCTGGTTTCAGCCTTTTTCGAGACGGTCCTCCGCGTTTCCTCTACATTTATAAACAATATAAACAAGGGAGGGTTCCCTCGTGCAATACGCTGTTTCCGTTCTGCTCTCCGGCGTTTCCCTGGGCGGGCAGTACGCCCTGATTGCCATTGGCTACACCATGGTCTACGGCATCCTGCGGCTTATCAACTTTGCTCATGGCGACGTTTTTATGGTGGCGGGCCTGATGATGGTCTATCTCAGCGCCAGCCTGCCGCTGGCCGCGGCGATTCCCCTGGTGCTGGTTCTGACGGTGCTTCTGGGCTTCATCATTGAGCGGACGGCTTATAAGCCGCTGCGTGAAGCGCCCCGGATGAGCGTCATGATCTCCGCCATCGGCGTGAGCTACCTGCTCCAGAACCTGGCGACCTATGTCACCGGCGGCCTGCCCCAGATGTACCCGGAGATTCCGGGCATTTCCAGCACGATCACCATCGCGGGCGTGCCGACAAAGGTGGTCACGGTGGTGACCCCCCTTCTGGTGCTGGTTCTGGTCGCCGCACTGACCCAGCTCATCAACCATACGAAGGTGGGCATGGCCATGCGGGCCGTGGCCAAGGACTTCGAGACTGCCCAGCTCATGGGTATCCGGATCAACGCCATTATCTCCGTCACCTTCATCATCGGCTCCTTCCTGGCGGCGGTGGGCTCCGTGCTGTACTTCACCAACTACCAGTCCATTGTCCCCCTGTCCGGCTCCCTGCCGGGGCTCCGGGCCTTCGTGGCGGCGGTGTTCGGCGGTATCGGCTCCATCCCCGGGGCCGTGGTGGGGGCGTTTATCATTGGTCTTTCCGAGAGCGTCATCAAGGGCTCCAGCTGGAGCATTTTCTCCGACGCATTCACCTTCGCCCTGCTGATTGTCATTCTGGTGGTGAAGCCCACGGGCCTCTTCGGTGAGAAGGTCACCGATAAAGTGTAAGGGGGGGCGGCTGATATGAATAAGACGTCGAAGAAAAGCGCCTGGATTCTTCTCCTCTGCGCGGCCGCTCTGCTGGCCCTGGTGGTGATCCTGGAAAACGTGCTGGACCCCAACAAGAATATCATGGTCTTTACCGCCCTGAAAAAGGGTGCGGTCTACGCGCTGGTGGCGGTGTCCATGAATCTGCTCAACGGCTTTACAGGCCTGTTCTCCCTGGGACAGGCGGGCTTTATGCTGCTGGGCGCGTACACCTACGCGATTTTGACCATTCCCGCGGCCCAGCGGGACGCGGTCTACTATATTTATAACGGCTCCGCCGTCAACTTCTCCCTGCCGGAGCTGTTGGGCGGAGGAGCCTTCGGGCTGGTGCTGGGCGTGCTGTTGGCGCTGGCGCTGGGGGGCTGCGTGGCGGCGGCGGTGGCCTGGCTCATCGGCCTTCCCGTGCTGCGGCTGAAAAGCGACTATCTGGCCATCGCCACCCTGGGCTTCGGCGAGATTATCCGGGCGGTGTTTCAGTGGGATAAGCTGGGCCCTGTCACCAACGGCGCAAACGCCCTGAAGAGCTTCCCCACCTTCTCCAATTTCAACATCCAAAACGCCAATGGTGAGACGGTGCTGCGCCTTTCCACCTTCACGGCCTTTTTGCTGGCGGGAATCTGCATCGCCGTCATTGTGCTGCTGATCAACTCCACCTACGGCCGGGCCTTCAAGGCCATCCGGGACGACGAGGTGGCCGCGGAGGCCATGGGCATCAACCTCTCCCGGCACAAGCGGCTGGCCTTTGTCATCAGCTCCTTCTTCGCCGGGGTGGGGGGCGGCATGTTCGCCATGTTCGCCAACCAGGCCCAGGCCAAGACCTTCACCACCGCCATGACCTATGAGATTCTGCTGATTGTGGTTATCGGCGGCATCGGCTCCGTGTCGGGCAGCTGCGTTGCGGCCTTTCTCTACGTGGCCGCCAGCGAGTGGTGGCTCCGCTTCCTGGACGCGGAGACCTTCATCGGCGGGTTCAAGGCGCCCCTGCTCCGCAACGGCTTCCGCATGGTGGTCTTCTCCGTGGTCATCATGATTGTGGTGCTGTTCTTCCGCACGGGCATCATGGGAGACAAGGAGCTGCCGGATCTCTTTAAGAAACGCCGGAAGGAGAAGGCGAAATGAGCGAAAACGTATTGAAAGTGGAAAACGTCACCATGCAGTTCGGCGGCGTGGTGGCGGTGGACAATTTGAACCTGGAGGTGAACCGGGGGGAGATTGTGGCTCTCATCGGTCCCAACGGCGCGGGGAAAACCACGGCCTTCAACGTCATCACCGGCGTGTACCAGCCCACCAACGGGGCCGTCTGGTTCCAGGGGGAGAAGATTGTGGAAAACCACCCCCAGGGGAAGATGAAGCAGCAGTACAAGGGCGGGCACGCCGGGGAGTACGCGCATGTGCTGGCCCCCACGCCGGACAAGGTGACCCGCCTGGGGATGGCCCGGACCTTCCAGAACATCCGGCTGTGGAAATCCCAGACGGTGTTTGACAACGTGCTCATCGCCAAGCACTGCCGGGCCTCCAGCGGCGTCTTCGCGGCTGCCTTCCGCCTGAACCGGAAAGAGGAGGCGCAGCAGCGGGAAAACGTGCTGGAGCTTCTGGAGACCGTGGGCCTGGCGGAGGTGAAGGACGAGCCGGCCGCATCCCTGCCCTACGGCAAGCAGCGGCGGCTGGAGATTGCCCGGGCCCTGGCGGCGGAGCCGAAGCTCCTGCTGCTGGACGAACCGGCGGCGGGCATGAATCCCCAGGAGACCGAGGAGCTGACGGCCTTCATCGGCGAAATCCGGGACCGCTTCGGGCTGACGGTGTTCCTGATTGAGCACCACATGAACCTGGTTATGAATATCTCGGAGCGGATATACGTCCTGGACTTCGGCGAGCTCATTGCCCAGGGCACTCCGGCGGAGATTCAGAACAACAAGCGCGTCATTGACGCCTATCTGGGGGTGAGCGGGGATGCTTAAAATTGAAAACCTCCACGTCAGCTACGGCGGCATCCAGGCCCTGCGGGGCGTTTCCCTGGAGGTGCCCGACGGCAAAATCGTCACGCTGATCGGGGCCAACGGCGCGGGCAAGTCCACCACCCTGCGGACCATCACCGGCCTGGTGAAGGCCTCCTCCGGCTCCATCCAGTGGAACGGAGAGGAGCTTTTGGGAAAGTCCATCGACAAGATTGTGGGCGCGGGCATCGCCATGAGCCCCGAGGGGCGGCGGGTCTTCGCCGACATGTCCGTGCTGGAAAACCTCCGCATCGGGGCCTACCTCCGCGGGGACAAGGCGGAAATCGAGAAGGACGTGCAGTGGGTCTACAGCCTGTTTCCCCGCCTGGAGGAGCGGAGCTGGCAGCTGGCGGGCACCCTCTCCGGCGGCGAGCAGCAGATGCTGGCCGTGGGCCGGGCGCTGATGTCCCGCCCCAAGCTGATGATGCTGGACGAACCGTCCCTGGGCCTTGCGCCCCTGGTGGTGCAGGACATCTTCTCCATCATCGGCGAGATTAACCGCCAGGGCGTGACGGTGCTGCTCATTGAGCAGAACGCCAACATGGCCCTGAAAATCGCGGACCTCGCCTACGTGCTGGAGACGGGAAATATCACCATGTCCGGCACCGGCGCGGAGCTCCTGGCCAACGAAAAGGTACGGGAGGCGTATCTGGGCAGGAACGGATGAAAGAACAGCCGTCTCAGGAGGGGCCCCCGGGGGCCCCTCCTTTGCTGTCCCCGGGTGAAAAAGGGACAAACAGGAAAAGGCGCGGAAAAAATTCCGGGTTAGTCCTTACAAAGCACTGGACAAGGGGGAAACAGTTTGATATAATGCGGAGCAATCGATTACGGGGCGGATAATTGGCAGAAAAAGGACATTTGGCTATGCCGCCGCATACACTGAAACGACAGGAGGCCGGTAAGATGGACGTAACGGCGATTGGTGAGATTTTGATTGACCTGACGCAGACGGGGGTCAACGGGGCCGGGGTGCCCCAGTTCTCCGCCAACCCGGGCGGAGCTCCCGCCAACGTGGCGGTGGCGGCGGCCCGGCTGGGGGCCAAAACCGCCTTTTGGGGCAAGGTGGGGGACGACGCCTTCGGAACCTATCTTCGTAAGGTCCTGGCGGACAACGGCGTGGACGGGTCCGGCCTGCGCACCGGAAGCCAGCCCACCACCATGGCCATCGTCTCCGTGGACGGGACCGGGGAGCGGAGCTTCCGCTTCCTCCGGGGGGCGGACCGGGACATCTGCCCGGAGGAGGTGGATGAGGACGCGGTGCTGAAAACGAAGATACTGCACTTCGGCTCCGTCAGCCTCACGGCGGGCATGAGCCGCAGCGCCACCATCTTCGCCGCCCGCACCGCCCACAGGAACGGCGGCCTGGTGAGCTATGACCCCAACTACCGCCCCGCCCTCTGGGCCAATCAGGCCGAGGCGGCGGAGTGGATGAGCATTCCCCTGCCCCTGGTGGATGTCATCAAGCTGGCGGAGGAGGAGCTGCCCCTCCTCACCGGCGCCTCCGGTTTGGAGGAGGGGACCCGCATTCTGGAGGACCGGGGGCTGTCCCTCATCATGGTCACCCTGGGAAGCGAGGGCGTTTTCTGCCGCTGGAAGGGGCAGTCCTGGCATCAGCCCGGCGTGCCCGTGACGGTGGCGGACACCAACGGCGCGGGGGACACCTTCCTGGGGGCCGTCCTCAGCCGCCTGTGCCTCCGGGGGGAGAAGCCCCTGGAGGGCCTCGAGCGGGCGG
>CATLJA010000017.1 GCA_949959305.1 uncultured Oscillibacter sp. | reverse complement strand
TGGGGTCCTTCCCCTGAATATAAAAAATCAGTCGGACAGTGGATACTGTCCGACTGTTACTTAATATTTTAGACTCCACCGATTTTTCTAAAAAAGAGGGCGGTCCCGGCGGAGCCTCAGCTCCGCCCCGCCAGCTCCCGCAGCTGAGCCCGGAACTCCTCCGGCAGGGGGCAGCTCAGCTCTACCGCCTCTCCGGTCCGGGGGTGGACAAAGCGCAGCCCCGCGGCATGGAGGCACTGGCCCCGGAGGCCGGGGACCGGCTTTTTCGCCCCGTAGACCGTGTCGCCCAGAATCGGATGGCCGATGTGGCTGAGATGAACCCGGATCTGGTGGGTCCGTCCGGTCTCCAGGCGGCAGCGGAGATGGGCGCAGGTCCCGCCCTGCAGGCCGCCGGGGCCGGGGCGCGCGGAAAACCGCTCCAGCACCTCCCAATGGGTGACGGCGGGGCGGCCGGAGGGAAGGACCGCCATCTTCTTCCGGTCCGCCGGACACCGCCCGATGGGGGCGTCCACCGTGCCGGAGTCCTCCCGGAAGCGGCCCAGGGCGAGGCACTCGTAGGTCCGGGCCAGGCTGTGGTCCTGGAGCTGGGCCGCCAGGGCCTGGTGGGCAAAGTCGCTCTTGGCGGCGATGATGAGGCCGGAGGTGTCCCGGTCAATCCGGTGGACGACGCCGGGACGCAGGGCCCCGCCCACGCCGGAGAGGCTGCCGCCGCAGTGGTGCAGCAGGGCGTTGACCAGGGTGCCGTCCGGGTGGCCGGGGGCGGGGTGGACCACCAGGCCCTTGGGCTTGTTCACCACAATCACGTCCCCGTCCTCATAGACCACGTCCAGGGGGATGTCCTGGGGCGCGGCCTCAATGGGCTCCGGGTCCGGCAGGGAGACCTCCAGCTCCTCTCCCCCGGCCAGCCTGTAATTCTTCGCCAGGGGCTTTCCCTCCCGGAGGACACGGCCCTCCTCCAAAAGCCGCTGGGCGGCGGAGCGGGTCAGCCCCTCTACCCGGGAGGCCAGCCACGCGTCCACCCGGGCTCCGGCGTCAGTCTCCGCCGGACGGAGCGTCAGGGTTTCCATCGGCCTTCCTCCTGTCGTACTTCTCATAGAACCATTGGTAATAAACAAGCCCCAGGACGCATCCGGCGACGATGCACATGTCCGCCACATTGAAGACGGGGTAGTCCATGAACTGGAAATTGAACATGTCCACCACGTAGCCGAGGCGGAGCCTGTCCAGGATATTCCCCAGGCCCCCGGAGACGATGAGGCAGCCCGCCAGCACCCCCAGGGGGTGCCGGACCGTCCGCCGGACCAGCAGGACCAGCAGGGCCAGGACAATCAGGCTGGTGGCGGCCACCAGCAGCCAGCGCATCCCGGAGAAGCTGGACCAGGCCGCGCCGTAGTTATGGACGGTTTTCAGCTCCACAAGGCCCGGCAGGAGGGGGCGGGTCTCCCCCAGGGGGAGCGTGAGGGTGATGTAACGCTTGACCCACTGGTCCAGGGCCAGCAGGGCCAGGCCCAGCAGGGCGGAAAGGGCGGCGGAAAGCATGGCGGGTCCTCCTTTTGGGTGTTCCCTGACAGTGTACACGCTTTTGGAGGAAAAGGCAAGGGCGGGGTTGAAACGGAGGATGGGCTGTGGTATACTCAAAAGGCCCGTCAAAATTTACGGAAGGAGAAGCGATATGGCGAAGACAGCGTGGATTTTTTCCTATAAGCTGAAAAAGAGCGTGACCCCGGAGGAGTTCATGGACAGGACCCAGCGGCTCCACGACCAGGTGATTTCCAAGGCCAGGGGCTTCCTCTCCTGGGAGCACTATGTGCAGGACGACACATGGACGGACTTCGTCCTCTGGGAGACGGAGGAGGACGCGCAAAACGCCACAACAGCGGGGCAGGGAACCGCGGAGGCGGAGGCGTTCTACGCCTGCATCCGCATGGTTACCTGCCGGGCCTTAATCTCCCGGTTTGTGAAAAAATACTAGAGTCTGTTTTAAAACCGGCGGAATGCCGGATTGCGGCGAATTTTTCTGTCGGGCAAGGCGGTTTGACGCAGGAATCCTGAAGGATTTCAAGTCAAATCAACGTAGCCCGGCGGGAAAAGACGCCCTAAGACGGCGTTTTGACGGTTTTAAAACAGACTCTAAGGCCAAGGCCCCGCCTTCCGGCGGGGCCTTGTTGCAGCCTCGAAGCCGCTGTGCCCTCAGGCGGTGGCTTCCTCCTTTGTCACCGTCAGCCTGCTGTCCTCCACCGTCAGCGCGGCGGTGTCCCCTTCCTTCAGGGTGCCGTCCAGCATCCGCTCGGCCACGGCGTCCTCCACCCTGCTCTGGATGCAGCGGCGCAGGGGCCGGGCTCCGTACTTCGGGTCGTAGCCCTCCCGGACCAGCTCCGCCACGGCCTCGTCGGAGGCGTTGAGGTGCAGGCCCATGGCCTCCATCCGGGCGGAAACCGTCTCCAGCATCCGGCGGGCCACCTCGTGGATGTCGTCCTCCGTCAGGGCCCGGAAGACGATGATGTCGTCAATCCGGTTCAAAAATTCCGGGCGGAAGGTCTGGCGGAGCTCCGCCATGACGGCCTCCTTGGCCTGGAGGAACTTCTTCTCCTCGCCGTCCGCGGGGGTCTCGTCGTGGTTGAAGCCCAGGCGGGTCCCGGCGGTGGTGAGGCTCTTGGCCCCGATGTTGCTAGTCATGACGATGACGGCGTTCTTGAAGTCCACCGTCCGGCCCTGGGAGTCGGTAATCCGGCCGTCGTCCAGGATTTGCAGAAGGATGTTCCACACGTCCTCGTGGGCCTTCTCGATCTCGTCAAAGAGCACCACGGAATAGGGCTTCCGGCGCACCCGCTCGGTGAGCTGGCCGCCCTCCTCGTGGCCCACGTAGCCCGGGGGGGAGCCGATGAGGCGGGAGACCGTGTGCCGCTCCATGTACTCCGACATGTCGATGCGGATGATGGCGCTCTCGTCGCCGAACATGGCCTCCGCCAGGGACTTGCACAGCTCCGTTTTGCCCACGCCCGTGGGGCCCAGGAACAGGAAGGAGCCCGTGGGCCGCTTGGGGTCCTTCAGCCCCACCCGGCCCCGGCGGATGGCCCGGGCCACGGCCTGGACGGCCTCGTCCTGGCCCACCACCCGCTTGTGGAGGATTTCCTCCATCCGCAGAAGGCGGCCGCCCTCGTCCTCGGTGAGGCGGGTGACGGGGATGCCCGTCCAGCCCGCCACCACGGCGGCGATGTCCTCCGCGTTGACCGGGCGGTGCTGCCGGGGGCTGGAGCGGCGCTTTTCCCGCTCCTGCTCCACCTGGTCCTGGTAGTTGCTCTCAATGTCCCGGAGCTGGGCGGCGGTCTCAAAGTCCTGCCGCGCGACGGCGGCCTCCTTATCCTTCGCCAGGGCGGCGATTTTCTCCTCCAGGGATTTCAGCTCCGGGGAAATCTCCTCCTGCTCCATGCGGACCCGGGAGGCGGCCTCGTCCATCAAATCAATGGCCTTGTCCGGGAGGAAGCGGTCGGAGATATACCGGGCGGAGAGGGAGACGGCGGCCTCCAGCGCCTCGTCGGTGAGCTGGAGCTTGTGGTGCTGCTCGTACTTCTCCCGCAGGCCCCGCAGAATCTCCAGGCTGGCCTCCTGGCTGGGCTCCCCCACCTGG
Source organism: uncultured Oscillibacter sp. (assembly GCA_949959305.1). Lineage (GTDB taxonomy): Bacteria > Bacillota > Clostridia > Oscillospirales > Oscillospiraceae > Oscillibacter. The sequence goes on along the minus strand of CATLJA010000017.1, from coordinate 23,553 downwards.
ACGGGCTGGAAGCGGCGCTCCAGGGCGGCGTCCTTCTCGATATACTTCCGGTATTCGTTCAGCGTCGTGGCGCCGATGACCCGGATTTCCCCCCGGCCCAGGGCGGGCTTGATGATGTTGGCCGCGTCCACGGCTCCCTCGGCGCTGCCCGCGCCCACGATGGTGTGGAGCTCGTCAATGAAGAGGATCACGTCCCCGGACTTCTTTACCTCGTCCAGGGCCTTCTTGATGCGCTCCTCAAACTCGCCCCGGTACTTGGTCCCCGCCACCATGCCGGAGAGGTCCAGGGACAAGATGCGCTTGTCCAGCAGATCGTCGGGCACGTCCCCCATGACAATCTTCCGGGCCAGCCCCTCGGCGATGGCGGTCTTGCCCACGCCGGGCTCGCCGATGAGGCAGGGGTTGTTCTTCGTCCGGCGGGAGAGAATCTGGATCACCCGCTGGATTTCACCGTCCCGCCCGACGACCGGGTCCAGCCTGCCGTTCCGGGCGTCGGCGGTCAGGTCCCGGGTGAACTCCCGGAGGGTTTTTCCGCCGGCCCCGCCGCCGGAGGAGGGGCCCTTGTCCTCCCGGGGGGCGGCGGGCTGGCGGCTCTGGGGACGCTGGTTCAGCTTCTGCATCAGGGCGGCGTAAAGGGGCCGGGCATCCACCCCCGCCGTGCGGAGGATGCGGACGGCCATGTTGTTCCCCTCCCGCAAAAGGCCCGCCAGCAGGTGCTCGGTGCCCACGCAGGAGCTGCCGCCCCGGACGGCGTCCTCCACGGCGATTTCCACCACCCGGCGGGCCCGGGGGGTCAGGCCCTGGGCCGGGTTGCCGCCGGGGAGGCCCGCTCCCACGCTGCGCTTGATAATCTGGACGATCATGTCGTCGGTGAGCCCGGCCTCCAGAAGCACGTCGTGGGCCGCGCCCTGGTCCTCCCGGATGAGGCCCAGCAGCAAATGCTCGGTGCCCACGTACCCGTGGCCCAGCTCGCCGGCGGCCTCCTGGCTGAGGCGGAGGGACTCCTCCGCGCCGGGGCTGAATTTTTTCTCGTTCATATGCCAGTACACTTCCTTTCGTGAAGCTCGGTTTGATGGTCTGCGGCGGGTCCGGAGGCGGCCCGAAGGCCGCCCCGCCTCAGCCGCCGGTTTTGTCCAGCGCGTGAATCTGGTCGCGGAGCTCCGCCGCCCGCTCGAAGTTCTCCTCCCGGACGGCCTTCTGCATCTCCATCCGCAGGGCGTTGAGCTGCCGTGTCCTGGAGATTTCGTCCTGCTCCGCCTGCTCCAGAAGGGTCTCCCGGGGCTTAGGGGCCTCCTCCTCCGCCGGGGCCCCCAGGGCGGGCATATCGGCGAAGAAATCGTCGAAGGGGCTCTCCAGCATCCGGTTCATCCGCCCCAGCAAAGAGGGGAAGGGGGTGAAGAAGTCTTCAAACAGCCCGCCGCCAAAGAGGCCCTGCATCATCCGCTGGCTCTGGGCCGCCAGGCGCTGGGTGTAGCCCAGCTTTTCGGCGCACTCGGCGCAAAGGTGCTTTTCGGTGACGTTTCCGTTGACGCTGCTCTGGTAAACAAAGGTGACTTCATTCTTGCCACAATTTTCGCATTTCATAATCAGTACCTCCCATATATCGCAAATGTTTTTTGGCAGACGTGTTTCGGTGGGCCCATTCCCATTCTATGAGCCCCTAGACCTGGAGAATCAGGACGTTTTTCAGAATATCCGCCCGGAGCCGGTCCCGGATATCCCGGGGCGCGGAGCCCAGGGCCTTATCCCCCACGGCGGCCAGCAGCGTCCGGGCCAGCTCCTCCGTCAGGGCCCCGGCCTCCGCCAGGTTCCCCAGGATGGCCCGGGCGGAGGGCAGGTCCACCCGCTCCCCCAGGGAGTTGATGACGTGCATCAAAAGCGTCTCCCGGTCCACCCGGACCCGGGTGATGCGGATGTAGCCGTTGCCGCCCCGGCGGCTCTCCACAATATAGCCCCGCTCGGGGGAGAAGCGGGTGGACATGACGTAGTTGATCTGGCTGGGCACGCAGTTGAACCGCTGGGCCAGCTCGCCCCGCTGGACCTCCAGCACGCCGTCCCCCGTCTCGTCCAGGCATTCCTGAAGGAAACCGGCTATCAAATCGGAAATCCCCATGGGTGCGCCTCCTTCGTTTGACTTTGACTATCTTTGATGTTTTGTATGATGCCAGTATAGCACCTTGCGGAGAAATGTCAAGGGGTAATATTTGACTTTCTTTGACGTTTGTGAAAACAAATTGTGAACGGCGAAAATTTTCCGTCAGGCGTTTCACAAAGCACTTGCTTTTTTTCAGGAGTATGCTACAATGGGGATACAATTCTAATGGAGGTGCAACCCATGGCCTATAAGATCACTTCTGCCTGTGTGAGCTGCGGCGCCTGCTCTGACGCCTGCCCCGCCGGCGCCATCAGCCAGGGCGATGATTCCTACGTCATCGACGCTGCCGCCTGCCTGGACTGCGGTTCTTGCAGCGACACCTGCCCCAACGGCGCCATTGTTCCCGAGGAGTAATTCACAAGGGATACATAAAAAGCCCCGCAAGCTCTGCTTGCGGGGCTTTTTATGCGCTTTTCAAACGCCCGAAAGGTCAAAGTCCGGGGTGTACTCCTCCCGGGCGGAGGTCCGCTCCTGGGTATAGCCGTCCGTCACGCCGCAGTTTTCCATATACTCCGCCGCCGCCCGGTACTCCGCCCCCGTCACATGGCGGGACAGGGGGCCGGAGGCCCCGGGCTGGGGCGTATACTGGCTCATGAGGGAGAACAGCACGTCCCCGGGCCGGAAGGTCTTCGATATCCAGTCGATGCAGCGCCGGGTGTTCTCCAGCTCTCCGGGGAGGATCAGGTGGCGGATGAGCACGCCGGATTTCAGCAGGCCGTTCTCCATCCGGTACGGCCCCGTCTGGCGGAACATCTCCAGAATGGCCGGGGCGGCGCGCTCAAAATAATCCGGGGCGGCGGAGAGCCTCCCGGCGGGGCCCGGCAGGGCGTATTTCAGGTCCGGCAGGTAAATCTGGACCTTCCCCTCCAGCAGGCGGAGGGTCTCCGGCTTTTCATAGCCCCCGCAGTTCCACACCACCGGGACGGGCCAGGGCTCCTCCCCCAGGGCCTCCAGAACAGCCGGGGCGAAGTGGGTGGGGCTCACCAGATCCAGGCAGGCCGCCCCCTGGGCGGTGAGCTCCCGGAAAATCTCCCGGAGCCGGGGAACGGAGACGGCCTTCCCCACGCCGCCCTGGGAGACGGGCTTATTTTGGCAGTAGGCGCAGCGAAGGCTGCATCCGGAGAAAAAGACGGCTCCCGCCCCGTGCTCCCCCGTCAGGCAGGGCTCCTCCCACTGGTGGAGCATCGCCCGGGCCACCACAGGCCCCGCGGGCTGCCCGCACACGCCGCCGGGAAGGTCCGGCCCCCGCTCCGCCCGGCAGTTCCGGGGACAGAGGGTGCAGGTCATAGGCTCCCCACGCCGAAGTCCGGCCCCAGGTTCCCCTCCATCCAGTGGCGGCGGCACAGGCCGATGTATTTGTCATTGGCCCCCAGGACCACCTGCTCCCCCTCCTTGAGCACCTTGCCGTTTTCGTCGAAGCGGGCGTTGAAGGTGGCCTTTTTGCCGCACCAGCAGATGGTCTTGACCTCCTCGATTTTGTCCGCCATCACCAGCAGGGCATAGCTGCCGGGGAACAGATCCCCCTTGAAGTCCGCCCGGAGGCCGTAGCACATGACGGGGATGTCCAGGCGGTCCACCACGTCCACCAGGTACATGACCTCCTCCTTCGTCAGGAACTGGGCCTCGTCCACGATGATGCAGGCGTTCTGTTGAAGCTCCATGGCGGGCGTCTTTCGCATCTCGTCAAAGTAAACGCAGGGGTATTTCAGGCCGATGCGGGAGTAGACCATGTGCTCCCCGTCCCGGGAGTCCAGCCGGGGCTTGACCATCAGGGCCTTCTGGCCCCGCTCCTCGTAGTTGAAGCGGGCCATCAGGGCGTTGGCGGACTTGCTGGAGCCCATAGCCCCATACTTAAAGTATAATTGCGCCATACATATACAAAGAGCGATGGATTTCGGGGATTACTCCTCGCTCGTTTCCTCCTCCTGTGTGTTTTCTGTTTGCTCCGCGATGCGGGCGGAAAAGCTGTCCCCGTATTCCAGGGGGTCCGGCATGCGGAAGACCGCCTTCTTGCAGTCCCGGCAGAGCCAGGTGGTTTTATAGAGGCCGCTCCAGATGCTGCCCTCGTCCAGCAGGTCAATTCCACCTGCGATGTCCAGGCCTCGGAGTGGGTCGGCTTTGTAAATTCCGGAATACCAGTGGGCGCCGCCCCGGCCGCCGGCTAAAAAGCCCTGCTCCATGTCCTTCCCGCACCAGGGGCACTTCTCCGGGGGAAGGCGCTTGGCCTCCTCCTTTTCCTTCGCTTTGGCTTTGCGCTCCTCGTTCCAGGTTTTCAGGCTGTCAAGGGGATTTGCTTGCGGTTCTTTGGGCTCCCGGCGGGGCTTGTCCGGTTTTTGGTCCCAGGGGTCCTCGCTCTTCTTCCAGAACGGCATACGCTCCTCCTATTCTCTCAGCGCCCGCTCCGCCTCCTCCCGAAAGCGGGCGAAGGCCGAGGGGACGGCGTGGCGCTCCAGGCTGTCCACCCAGATGAAGTCCTCCGGCCCCGGGCCGGAGACCTCCAGGGTGTAGCCGGTCATGCGCCACTCCACATGGCTGAAGATATGCTTCGCCGCCAGGCGGCTTTTCCAGCCCTTCGGCTCCAGGCCCCAGGCCCGGACCGCCGCCCCGGCGGCGGCCTCGTCCAGGGCGCTTTCCGCGTTGGGAAACTCCCAAAGCCCCGCCAGCAGGCCGGAGGCCGGGCGCTTCCGCAGGGCGGTCTTCCCCTCCCGCAGGAGGAGGAAGACGGTCTTTTCCTCCACCCGGCGGGCCTTCCTGGGGGCCTTTACCGGAAGCTCCTCCGCCGTGCCCCGCTTCCGGCCCAGGCAGAGGTCCCCCGCCGGGCACAGCAGGCACTGGGGCGGGCCGCCCGGGACGCAGACCGTGGCCCCCAGCTCCATGAGGGCCTGGTTGAAAATCCGCGCGTCCTCCTCCGCCTCCGGGAAGACGGCCTGAACCTGGGCGCGGATGCGTTTTTTTGTCTGGGGGGCGGAGACGTCGCCGTGGCCGTCCGTCAGCCGGGTCACGACCCGCAGGACGTTGCCGTCCACCGCCGCTTCCCGCTGCCCGAAGGCGGCGGAGGCGATGGCGGCGGCGGTGTACTCCCCCACGCCGGGGAGCGCCAGAAGGCCCTCATAGCTGCCGGGAAAGCCCCCCCGGTCCGCCACGATCCGGGCGGCCCGCTGGAGGTTCCGGGCCCGGCTGTAGTAGCCCAGGCCCTCCCACAGCTTCATCAGCCGCTCCTCCGGCGCGGCGGCCAGGGCCTCCACCGTGGGAAACGCCTCCAGAAACCGGGCGTAGTAGCCCAGCACCGCCGCCACCCGGGTCTGCTGGAGCATGATTTCCGAGACCCATATACGGTAGGGGTCCCGGGTATTCCGCCAGGGGAGGTCCCGGGCGTTCTCCCGGTACCACCGGAGAAGCGGCGGAGGAAGGCGGGTCAATGTCATGTCGTTTTCATTCATGGGAGGATTATAGCACAAATTCCCCGGAATGGACAGGCTTTTTTTCACCGGAGATTGAGAACCTGTATTCACAACCGTTGAACGCCGTCCGGCCGGTCTTTTTCCCGCCATACCGCGTCGCTTTCCCTTGCAATCCGTCAGGATTGCCGCGAAAAATCCTCGACTGTCCGGCATCCCCCGGTTGTGAATACAGGTTCTGAGAGCGTCAGCCGGAAATTTTTGGCTTGACATACCTAGAAATACTATGTATAATCAGCATAGAAATTCTAGGTATCAGGAGGAGGCCGTCATGAGAAAGAACGCGATTGAGCACACCCGCCTGCTGGCGCTGTCCCTGCTGGCGGAGGGGGACATGTACGGGTATCAGATGATTGTGGAGCTGGCCCGGCGGTCCAACCACACCTTCGACATGAAGGAGGGGACGCTGTACCCGGTGCTCCACGGGCTGGAGCAGGGGGGCTTTTTGAAGGCGTACCGCAAGGAGGCCCCCACCGGGCGGGAGCGGAAGTACTACCGCCTGACCCGGAAGGGGCGGACGGCCCTCCGGGAGGAGAAACAGGCGTGGGAGCGCTACTCCGGGGCGGTGAACGGCGTGCTGCGGGGCGGGGCGGAGGCGGAGCCGGTATGACCCGCCGGGAGTTTACGGACCGGGTGCTCCTCTCCCTGGGGCGGCTGACGCGGGAGGAGCGGGAGGCTGTCCGCCGGGAGCTGGAGGAGCACGTGGAGGACCGGATGGAGGCCCTTTTGGAGATGGGCTGGGCGGCGGAGCTGGCGGAGGCGCGGTGCCTGGAGGCCATGGGGGACCCGGCGGAGATCGGCCGGGAGCTGGCGAAGCAGTACCGGGGCTGGGGCTGGCTGTGGCTGGGAAGGGCGGCGGTGCTTTTGACCGCCGTGCTGTGCGTTCAGGCGGCGCTGGGCCTGGGGATGCTGTCCGACGCCTGGAACAGCCTGGAGGCCCGGTTCCGCACGGAGGAAATCAACGGCGAGCTGGATACCGTGGAGGTGACGGAGGCGGTGGATATCCGGGCGGCCGCCGGGAACGACGTGCTGCGGGTATACCAGATCTGCCTGGGGGAAAAGGACGGGCGGCGGGCGGCGGCGGTGTCCGCCACCCTGTTTGACCGCCTGCCCTTCGGCGTTGCGGCGGGGAATTTCCAGGGCAAGAGCACGCTGAAAAACGAGCGGGGGGAAACCGGGTACAGCAAAAACGGCTCGGAGAGCTACGGGGCGGGGTACGCCACCTGCTGGACATACCTGGAGCCCGGGGACGCCTGCGTATTCTGGGAGTACCAGCCCATCGGGCTCCTCGCCTGGCAGAACAGCAGCCAGACGGTCTACAGGTACCAGGAGCAGGGGGAGACCGTCCGGCTGGAGATTCCCCTGCCGGGAAGGGAGGAAACGCCATGAAAAAAGAAAGGCGGCGGAGCCCGCCCTCCCGGAAAAGACGGGCCCTCCGGCGGCTCCTCACCGCGGCGGCGGCGCTGTTCCTGGCAAACCGGATTCTTCTGACGGGCTTCCTGCTCCCCAGCCAGGCCCTCCGCGTCAGCGAGGAGCGGGCGGGGACGGGCCGGACCTCCGCCGTCCGCCGGGACTGGGTCCCGGAGGCCGGCAAGGGCTGCCTGGTCTGCCTGACGGAAAACGAAAATGTCACCATGCTCAGCGGGGCCTTCCTGACCTGGGGAGGCTGGGTGAACACCCAGGGCCTGGCCCTGAACTGCACGGAGCCCGCGCCCATCCACGGCGGCTATTACTACCTGCTTTCAGAGGGCGGCCCCACCGTCTTCTATGTGTTCGGCAGAATCGACGATCCGGACATTGCCCGGCTGGAGGTCCTGGCCCCGCGCGAGGCGAGCACCCTCTCCGGCATCCCCCTCCAGCGCACGGCCTTCTCCTGGTCCAGCGCCCGGGAGGAGTGGCTGGAAAAGGACGGGCGGCATTACTTCCTGTTCCAAAAGTGCCCCCTGGAGGGAAGCGGCTACGCCACCCGGCTTCCCCTTGTGGCCGTGGGCTACGACGGGGAGGGAACGGAAATTGCCCGGGTGGAGCTGAATCACGGCGCGTCCTCCTATCTGTGAGTTGCAGTGCGCTTCCTCCTTAACCCCATTTTTATAAAAAAGGCGGCCATTTGTGCAGATCGTGTAACGGCCGGTATGGTAATTGAAATGAAGAAATGTTTTTTAATTGTTGGCAGTATGCTTTTACTATGCTTATGTATAATTTTTATTGGAGGAGATGGGATGAGTGAATCCGTTCCTGTGTCCAGACGGCAGGAAGCAGAATTACCTGCAAACGAGATGGAGGTTGATAATCAGATATGGGAAATAGAAAATGATGACAGTTATATTTACGGCCAAAAAAATGGGGAGAGGAAGAATATTCATCAAATCAACGATATTTCGACGATGTCCTTTTTTATAACAAAAATAGAAAATCTCGCTGATAATATGCTGGTAGTGGCTGATCCGCAAGGAAATGGAATTAGAAACTTACATATATATCGATATGATGTAGAGGATGAAGAGTGGACGCAATTATCTATTATTCAAGATGGAATTGTTTTAGATGACGATATTTTTTATGGGCACGCACGAGTGAATGAAAAAGGGAACCTTGAACTGGCTGAGAGAGTTCCTACAGGAGATCCAAAAGATACCTGGGAATTTGTTGTTTATAGCACCAGCTATGATGATAAGGAAGACAGCGTAAACGTAAAGGAGTCCAAACGAATCCCAGGGGGAATACCTCTTTGGTGGACAAACAGTTAATTGAAAAAAGAGCCACGTTTGAACAGGCGAACCGGGCCGGAGGGGGAACCCTCCGGCCCGGCTGTTTTCATTGCTCCGGCCCGCCGTCCCGGAGCCAGGCCAGCAGATTCTCCGCGAACCCGTCCAGCCGCTCCCCGATTCCCGGCAGGCGCAGGGCCGCCCCCGCGTCGTTGGCGGTCTCCAGGAGAAGGGAGCCCGGGGGTAGCCAGAAGCCCTTGTTGACGCACAGGGCCGAGACCACCTGGCTGGCCACGATGTCCCCCCCGGAGTAGCCGGAGACCACGATGGCGAAGACCGCCTTGTCCTCAAAGGAGGCCGCGCGGTAGAGGGCTGTCAGGCGGTTTACGGCGGCGGTGAGGTTGGCGGAAAGGGCGTCGTTGTAGTTGGGGCACAGAAGGACCACCGCGTCCGCCTCCCGGAGGGCGGGGAAAACCTCCTGGACCATGACGCCGCCGTAGAAGCAGCCCCCCCGCTCCCCGAAGTGGAGGCAGGCGGTGTAGGGGCACCCGGCGCAGTCCTCCAGCGTCCCGTTCCGAAGGCCGATTTCCCGGACCTCGCAGGCTCCTTCCACCCGCTCCCGGACCCGGCCCCAGAGGTCCAGCGTGTTGGAGGTGGCACGGCTGGAGGCGTGGAGGGCCAGGACCCTTGGCCTGCGCCGCCGGGGGGGAGCGAAGCCCAGCACCCGCCCCGCCAAATCCGAGACCGCCCGGCGGTAAGCCTCCTCCAGGCCGCAGGCCCCGTTCCGGGCCTGGACGGCGAAGTTCTGGAGGCTTCCCGTGGCCTCCGCCAGGGGCCGCCCCGGAAAGGCGCAGCCCGCCAGGTGCGCCGCCAGAATCAGCTCCCGGCCCGCCGCCTTGGTATAGAGCTCCCCGGCCCCGTCGACGACCACGCCCCCCACGCTGCCCCGGAGGCGGCCGGGATGGTCCCGCAGATGCGCCAAAAGGCCGTACAGCCCGGCGTTGACTCCGTTTTCCGGCAGGGAGAAGGCAAAGAGAATCCGGCGGTTTTCCAGGGACTCCTCCGCCTCCGCAAAGCGGACCGCCCGCCCCGCCAGGGCGGCTTCCAGCATTTTCCCCAGCCGCCCCTCCAAAAGGCCGGGCCCGCCCGCGGGGAGAACCAGCAGTTCGTTTTCCATAAGCGCCCCTTTAACAAAGCGCCCGCAGGGCCGCCTCCGTCTCCCGGAGGCGGGCGAACAGCGGGTCCGGCAGCTCCAGGGTTTCCAGCTCCAGCCCATAGGGCGTGAAGCGGTTTTTGCACCCGAACCACACGCCCCCCAGGGGCACGGAGCCGCAGTGCCACTCCCCCCGCAGGGCCAGCAGCAGCTGCATGGCCCCGGAGGAGACGGCGGGAGCGGCGTAGGGCTTGAAGCCCAGCTCCCGGATGCGGAGGTTGGCCTCCAGGGTGAGGCGGGTCAGCTCCCGGGACAGCCCGTCGTCGTAATGCCGGATGGAGCTGGCAATCACCAGCCCCTGCCCGTGGGGGCCGAAGCTCCGCCCCTCCGTGAGGAAGGAGGCGAAGCGGGGGTCCCGCCCGGCGAAGTACGCCGCCCGGGCGTTCATCACCCCCAGGCCGAAGCCCTGGACCTGCTCGGGCAGGAGGCCCCGGTGGTCCAATTCCCCGTCCGGCCCCGTGTTGGAGGCCCGCCAAACCGCCCGGCACAGGGGGTCCACCGGGTCGCTGAGCACCACGAACAGCCCCCGGAAGCCCGCCTCCCGGGCCTGCCGGCCGAACTGCTCCGCCAGGGGGCGGTTGGCCTCCAGCTGGGCCATGCGCACGTCCTCCACGCCGCTGCCCACCGCCGGGACGGCCCTGGCGGCGGCGAAAACGAACGCGTCGCAGTCAAACAGGCCCTCCGGGGAAACCGGCTCCACCCCGGGCAGGGCCCCGTAGTCCCAGGGCCAGGAAATCTGGCCCATCTCGGCGGTCCACCGGGCCACGGCTTTTTCGCTCAGGTCGCAGATTCCGATGGAGGAGACCACATCCCCGCCCAGCAGCTTCAGGGCCGTCAGCAGGGTCCCCCCCACGTCCCCCAGGGCCAGGAGGCAGACCCGCTTCTTCCCGGCCTTGGGCGAGATGAAGTCCAGCGCCCGCTCCCATCCGGGGTGGCGGCGGTTTACCCCCGTGAGCCGCCCCGCCGCCAGGGCGGCCCGGACGGCCTCCGGCAGGGCTGGGGCCTCCTCCAGCCGCCGGGGGTCCAGCCAGCGGACGTCCGCCTCCTCCGCCGCCAGCTGCCCGGCGGACGCGGCCCGCCAGGCGGCGGGGCCCAGAGCCGGGTCCCGCCCTGTTTCGTATAGAAGCCGCTTTTTCATAAGCGCATACCTCCTGTCACTTTAAAAGCTCCCGCATCCGGTCCAGCTGCCTGAGGTCGCTTTCCAGGCACACGGAGGCGGAGAGGTTCGGGTCGTACCGCAGGGCCGCCCCCTTGTCGGGGCTCAGGGGCAGGATCACCGCCTCGCTGAGCCGGGAGAGGGTCAGGTTCCGGGCGTAGCGCTCCCGGTAGGTCCGCTCCAGGGCCAGAAGAATGTCCCGGCTGTTTTCGATGCAGGTCCGGGAGAAGCGGAACACCGCCTCCCGGCCGCACTGGCGGTAAAACCGGGGAAAGGCGTAGGGCAGAATCAGGTTCACCGCCGGGGTCAGCCCCGGGACGGAGGGCGCGGCCTTGTCCACGGCGTCGCCGCCGATGAAGGGGTACATGGTGGACTCCACGAACCAGGCCCGAAGGTCCGGGACGAAATACACGCTGTCCACCTTCCGCCCCCGGGCGGCCATCAAATCCCGGCCCCGGCCGGAGAGGAGGCCCACCACGCAGCGGTCGATGTCCAGCTCCTCCCGCCGGAACAGGGGGTCCAGAACGCCCAGCCGGTTTCCCGTGTGGAGCAGATCGTCCACCAGCATGACGGGGCGGCGGAAGGAATGGATGGTCCGAATCTGGCTTTCCAGGGGGGCGTAGCCGGGGAAGGGGGCGATGGAGAAGGAGTGGAGATCCGGGGCGAAGACCTTGTCGGTGTGGATGGTTTTCGTCACGGTGTTGGGCACGGCGTTGCCCCGGAGGATCTTGCCGAAGGGCACGCACATCTTGGGCCCCAGCACCCGGGGGGTCTGAGGCTCGGCGGGAACGCCGTTCTCCTCCGTCAGCTTCCGCACCAGGCGGTGGTAAATGACCTCGGCGTTGAGGGACAGCACCAGGGCGCCGGGGTACAGCCCGCACACCGCCTCCTGCAGCCGGAGATGGGCCGCGCCCATGGCCGAGAGCACCTGCCGGTCCGAGGCGAAGGGCTCTTTCAAAGTGGTGGAAATGTTCTGCACCAGCACCGCCGGGGAGCGCATGTCCACCAGCAGCAGCGGCTGCGGCGTCTCCAGCTCCGCGGGGACGAAGCCCTGGCGGCGGAGCATCTCCAGGCCCGCCGGGTCCGACGGGCCCCACCAGACGGCGTAGCCGCAGTCGTCCTCCGCCGCCCGGGTCAGCGCCTCCGTCAAAAGGAGCTGGCCCGCGTCGTAGTTCCCCCCGGGGACCCTGGCGGACCATAGGCCCGTCAAAAGCTGAATCCGCCCCGCCGTCCGGGTGCGGACGAAGTGGGCCAGCTCCTCGCTGCCGAAAGCGCCGTACAGCTCCCCGGAGTTGACCGTCCGGGTGGTCAGAAAGCCCAGAATCCGGGGCCGGGGCCCGGAGGCCCGGAGGAGGAGCGCGCTGTCCCGGGGGTCCGGGGGGGGCAGGGGCCCCAGGGCCGACTCCAGCTCCTCCCACAGCCGCCGGTCCGGCGCGGCGACGCGGGCGAAGTCCAGGCGGCTGGCCCGAACCAGCTGCTTATACTGGGGCTCCCGGAGGTAAAGGCTGTTCCGGTAAATGAGATCCTGCACCGTGGGGTCCACCAGATTGGACACGTCCCGCCCCAGGTCGATGTTCTCCCGGATGCGGGTGGAGCTGATGTCCTCCAGGTGGGTGGGCAGCTGGAGCTGAACCACCCGCCCGGTGATGCAGGAGAGGTCCGCCTCAATTTCCCGGCCCTCCGCGTCGCTGGAGCGGCGGAAGACAATGTGGTTCAGGGAGTGGACGGAGCCCTCCCGGGGCGGGGCCTTGTAGGAGGAGGCCCCCGCCACCACGTCGGACCCCACCACCAGGTACAGCTCCCGGCCCGCGAAGACCTGCCGCAGGCGGAGAAGGTCCTCCGGCGTCGCCAGGTTCACGGGGATGTCGTGGGGAAAGAGGTACACGCCGAACTCGTCGGCCACGGACATGCTGACGATCTGGCGGCGGATGAGGGAGGGCTGGGCCTTCTTGGACCAGGAGAACTCGTCCACGGCCAGGTACACCTCCATCCCCAAATCCCGGATGGCGGTGACAATGCCCTTGTGGGAGAGGGAGAAGGGGTCGAAGGTGCCGGGAAAGAAGGCGGCGGCCTTGTCCCGCCACTCAAAGCGGAAGGGCCCGCTCTCAATGCGGTGCTTCACGGCAAAGCGGTAGATGTGGGAGAGGGCGGCGGCGGTGTGGAAGAAGGTCAGCTCTCCCCCCGGCTGCTCCCCAATGAGGAAGAGGAGCTTTTTCGCCGTCAGGGTGAAGAGGGCGGCCTTGTCCCCCCAGCTCAGGAACGGGGAGGCGGACAGTCCCTCCCCCAGGACCCGCAGAGCCTCCTGCCGCACCGGCTCCATGCAGGAGGCCAGTCCCTTGAGGAGCAGGCCCGCCATGCGCCTGCGGCGGCGGTCCAGAATTTCCTCCGGCTCGTGAAAGCGCCTGCCGTAGACCCGGTAATGCTCCAGCAAGGCTCCCACGGTAGAGAGGGCCGCCGCCGCCACGTTGGCGCTGGAGGAGGAGAGGAAGCGCAGAAGCTCGTCCAGAATCTCGTCCAGCTCCCGGGGGGTGAGCCATAAAAGGAACTGGCCCAGGTAGCGGGGGATGTACTGGGAAAGCTCCGACTGGCCGGTTTCCAGGGCCTCGCACAGCTCCACGGCCACCTCGTTGCGCCGGGCGGGCGTCAGCAGGGGGGCCACGTCCAGCAGGGCGCTGCCCGCCAGGCGGCGGACCACCACGTTTTCGCTGACCTTTATCAGGTTGGAGAAGTGGGCCGCGATGTGAAGGGCGGCGGCGGGCTCCCCCCGCCGGGCCTGGTCCAGCAGGTACTCCACGCCCACGGCCTTCAAAACCCAGGGAGTGGCGGTTTTCAGGTTGTCCAGAAAGACGCCGCTGGCGGCCTCCCCCTGGTCCAGCAGCTCCTGGCGGCCGGACACGTCCAGGCCCAGGAGCTTCCTCAGCCGGGACTGGAGGTAGAAAAGCGGCGTGGAGGAGGTGCAGTCCGCCGCCTCCACGGCCCGGACGACGGTCTCCCGGGAGGGGGAGTCCGGGCCCAGCGCCGGCAGCAGCCGGCGGCACAGCCGCATGGCGGCGGCCTTCTGGGGGGCCTCGCCGGCTTCCAGCCACCAGGCGGCGTAGCCCGCCAGCCGCGCCGCGTCCTGGGGGGCGACGCGGTCCATGGGCAGGTTCAGCGCCGTGTTCAAAAGGGCGAAGGCCCCCTCCGCCGTCTCGGCGGCGGGATCCTGGTAGTGGCGGAACAGCAGCTCGGAAAAGCGGGGGAAATCCTCGTGGCTGCAGCCGCCCAGCAGGGAGTCCGCCGCGGTCTTGGCCTGATAGCGGATCATGCTGATCTGCCGGGGGGTAAGGCGGCGGTCCGGGTGAATCAGCTTTTCCAGGTACTCCGCCCACAGCTCAAAGGGCCGCTCCTCCTGGGGGCTGGGGGCGGCCCCCCTGGGGAGCTCCTTTTTATAGCCGGAGAGGAACTTGGAGAGAATCTGCCCCATCAGCCCCGCCGCCTGCCGGCGGATATCCCCGTCCGGCTGGAGCAGCAGCTCGTAGAGGAAGTCCAGGGTCTGCTCCTTCTGCTCCACGGTCCAGTAGGTGAAGTACTCCCGGAACACGGACACATAGGCCCGGATGCGGCCCGGGTCCTTCTCGCCCCGGGCGGCCTCCAGTGTGGCCACGAACAGCCGCTCCCGGCTCAGGCGGTGCATAAGGCGGATGTTGTGGTCCACCGCCGTCTGCCGCAGGCCCAGGACCACCTCGTCCTCGTCCATCAGGGAGGGGTCCTTCCGGGGCAGGGGCGGCCCCCCGGCGGTTTCCAGCGTCACGTCCGCGCCGAAGGACTGGAGGTAGCCCTCAAAATCCCGGAGCTTCAAATAGACGTAGTCGTAGCGCCGCCGCTTGGCCTCGTCCACATTGTCCAGCTTGGAGAGAATCACGCCGAAGGCGTCCTTCAGGGAGAACAGCCGGGCCGCTTCGGCGCCGCCGGGGAGGCGCTCCTGCTTTACCCGGAAGTCGGCGTATACCAGGACCAGGGACTCGGAGGACAGGTTCTCCAGCTCCAAATCCCAGACGGAATGGTTGGCGGCCACCCGGCCCAGGGCCCCCAGGCCCCGCCAGGCGAACCACTGGTCGGTGTAGTAGTAATGGAGGTAGGGCACCCGCTCCCCGGGCCTGCAGCCGAACTTGCCGATGTCGTGGCCCGCGGCGGCGGCGGAGATGAGGCCCAGGTCAATCTTCCCGCCCCCGGCCTTGAAGGCCCGGGAGACCGTCATGGACACGTGGTGGACTCCGGCGATGTGCTCGCAGGTGCGGAAGGGGGTGACCTCCCGGCCCAGGCGGAGCAGCTCATAGACGTACTCCTCCCGCCAGCGGCGGAGGAACTGGCGGTAGTCCTCCGCCGCGGCGCTGGCCTTCAGCTCCTCCTCCGTGCAGAAGGCGAAGTCCAGCCAGAAGTCGAAGGGCAGGGCCTCCCGTTCCGCGTCAAAGAGGGTTCGGAGGAACTGGAGAAAGCACAGCGCCCCGTCCCGCCGCCGGGAGGCGCGGGCGGAATCCTCCTGGGGATAGAGGAGGGAAACCGCCGTCCGGTAGGCATAGAGGGCCCAGCCCTCCTCCGGCTCCGGGGCGGCGGCGTCCAGGACGGGGCGGAACGCCTCCAGCGCCCGGGCGCAGGAGATCCGCTCCTCTATGGGCAGCAGGGGGGCCGCCAGGGCGGGCCAGTCCAGGCCGCCCAAAAGCGCCTCCGCCTCCTCCCGGGGGCGGGAGAGCTTCCGCAAAAACGCCTCCTCCCGAAAGGCGTCCGCCAGCGCCGCGTGCAGGCTGTTGGTATTCTCCATGGGTTCCTCCGTTCCGCCCGGAAAGGGCCGGTGGTTTTGATAGCTCCAGTATACCGCAGTTGGGGGCCGCGGGGAAGGGGAAAATGGGAAAAAAGCGGATTCCGCTTGCCGGGCCCCGCCGCCCGTGCTACAATAGCGGGACTACCGGAAAGGAGGCGTTTTCATAAATGAGCGTTTATTTTTACGGCTGCGTCACCCTGGACGGGTATCTGGCGGCCAGGGACCACGGGCTGGACTGGCTCCACCAGACGGGGACGGAGGAGGAAACGGGCTATGAGGACTTTTACGCCCGGATGGACGTGACGGTCATGGGGCGGCGGACCTTTCAGGAGATTGAAAAGCTGGAAGACCCGGCCGGGGCCTACCCCGCGACGGAAAACTTCGTCTTCACCCACAGGCCCTTGAGCCAAAAGGGCTTTTCCGCCGTCAGCGGGGACCCGGCGGCGTTTGTGCGGGGTCTGGGCGGCGGGAAAAACATCTGGATTGTGGGTGGGAACGCCATCCTGGCCCCGCTGCTGGACGCGGACATGGTGGACCATTTGATTGTGCAGGTGGCCCCGGTGCTGCTGGGGGAGGGAATTCCCCTCTTTACGCAGAAGGCGGCCCTCCGGCGGTTCCGTCTGGAAGAAGTGCGGAAATACGGCCAGTTCGCCGAGCTGGCTTACGGCAGGGGGCGAGCCCCGCTGTAAGCGGACAAAAGCGCCGCCTCCCGGATGGGAGGCGGCGCGCTCCATTATAGGGCAGATGGAAGCCCGGCGCTCAATAGCGGTTCCGGATTACGTCCCGGTGGGTTCCGTCCGCCAAATCCACAAACCGGACAAAGAGGGACACCTTGTTCTCCGGGTTCAGCGCCTCCCATACCTGCTCCGCCAGCTCCTCCGGCGAGGCGGCGTCCAGCGCCGCCCGCTCCGGCTCCCCCTCGAAGGAGGGCAGGGGGTTCCCGTCTCCCATGTAGGTGTGGAGAAAGCGGCCCTCCCCGGCGGGCGGCGCGCCGTAGTGGTAAAAGTACCGGCAGCAGCAGTCCGGGTTCCCGTTGGCGCTCTTCAGAATGGAGAGCTGGAAGCTGCCGTCCGGGCTCAGCAGTCCGGAGATGCGGGGGGTGTAGTTGGGCGCGTCCGGCTCGAAGGAGCGGCTTTCCAGCGCCTCGGCAAAGGTCCGGCCCGCCAGGAGGTAATCCCGGACGGTGTCCGTCTGGTCCCCGTTGGTGACGATAAGGCCCTGTCCGGTTTTCCGGACGGGGTGATAGATAATAAGGCTGGGATCCGTCATCTTCGCCGGGTCCCGGGCCTCCGTGCGGATGCCGTCCTCCGTGGGAACAAAGACCCGGTTCCGGGAATTTTCGCTCCGGCCCATGATGAAGTAGACGGCCGCGGCCTTTCCGCCGTCCGCGCTCCTGCCCAGGAAAATGCCCCGCCCGGGGTAGGGGTTCCCTCTCAGCAGGTCCGGGAGATTTCGCTTTTCCATATATCCGTCCTCCGTATTGAAAATTTAAAACCTGTTGGCAAAGCTTCTCAGCTCATTGAAAGCAGCCGCTTCCGCTCCCGCCAGTCCGGGAGATACCGCTCCAGCAGGGCGTAAAACCCCGGCCCGTGGTTCTTCTCCCGGATGTGGCAGAGCTCGTGGACCACCACCAGCTCCACCGCCGCCTCCGGGCAGTCCATCAGGAAGCAGGAGAAGCACAAACTGTTTTTCGCCGAGCAGCTGCCGTAGCGCTTCCGGGCGGCCGTCACCTTGAACCCGGCGGGGGCCACGCCCATTTTTTCGCTCCAGTACGCCACCCGGGGCGGCAGCTCCGCCCGGGCCCGGGCCTTCAAAGCCTCGATTTCCGCCGCCGTGGGGGCGGGAGGGCGGCGGGCGGCCCGCTCCCGCTGGAGGGCCAGGTGCTTTTCAATCCAGGCGGCGTGGGCGGCGGCGAAGGCGTCGATCCGCGCCCGGGAGCAGCGCAGGGGAGCCCGGACCAGCAGCCGCCCGTCCCCCGTGATTTCCAGGGCCAGGGTCTTCCGCCGGGAGCGGATGATTTCATAGGGCTCCACGGTTAAAAATTCTTTCTGCCCTTGGCGGTGTCGCAGTAGGCGCAGCGGTAGACGTGCCGTTCCGGGTCGCTGAGGAGGAACACCGCGTCCAGCTGGGGCTCCGCCGCGGTGATGCACCGGGGGTTCTTGCAGCGGATGATGTTCACCAGCTTCTTCGGCGGCTCCAGGCGGCGCTTTTCCACCCGCCGTCCGTCCCGGATGATGTTGACGGTGATCTTGTCGTCGATATAGCCCAGCACGTCCACGTCCACGTCCATGGGGGAGTCGATTTTGATGATGTCCTTTTTCCCCATCCGGCCGCTGCGGACGTTTTTGATGATGGCCACGGAGCAGTCCAGCCGGTCCAGATGAAGGTACTTGTAGATATCCATGCTCTTTCCGGCCTGAATGTGGTCCAGGACCACGCCGTTCTGGATGCTGTCGATATTCATAAAACCCTCTCCTTTCCGTCAGACGCGGATGTCCAGCAGCTTCAAAATCAAAGCCATGCGGATGAATTTCCCGTTTTTCACCTGCTTCCAGTAGGCGGCCCGGGGGTCCTTGTCCACCGCCACGGAAATCTCGTTGACCCGGGGCAGGGGGTGGAGAATGGAGAGGTCCGGCTTGGCGGCCTCCAGCTTCTCCGGCGTGAGGATATAGCTGTCCTTCAGGCGGAGGTAATCCTCCTCGTTGAAAAAGCGCTCCCTTTGGACCCGGGTCATGTAGAGGATGTCCAGCCGGGGCATGACCTCCTCCAGGCTCTCCGTCTGCTCGTAGGGGATGCCCCGTTTTTTCAGGGCCTCCTCCTTTACGTAGCGGGGGAGCTTCAGCTCCGCGGGGGAGATGAGGACAAAGCGGACGTTCTCATACCGGCTCAGGGCGCTGACCAGGGAGTGGACCGTCCGGCCGAACTTCAAATCCCCGCAGAAGCCGATGGTGAAGCCGTCCAGCCGCCCCTTCTCCCGGTGGATGGTCAAAAGGTCCGTCAGGGTCTGGGTGGGGTGGTTGTGGCCGCCGTCCCCGGCGTTGATGATGGGGACCTCGCTGAACTGGGCGGCGGCGTAGGGCGCGCCCTCCTTGGGGTGGCGCATGGCGATAACATCGGCGTAGCAGCTGACGGTGTGGACGGTGTCCCCCACGGTCTCCCCCTTGGCGGCGGAGCTGGAGGCCGCCTCGGAGAAGCCCAGCACGCTCCCTCCCAGGGCCAGCATGGCGGACTCGAAGCTGAGGCGGGTCCGGGTGGAGGGCTCGAAAAAGAGAGTGGCCAGCTGCCTGTGGGCGCAGGCGTCCTGATACTTGGCGGGGTTTGCGATGATGTCCTCCGCCGTGGCGATGAGTCCGCCGATCTCCTCCACGGTAAGGTCGGTGACGTCGATGATGTTTCTGGGCATAGGCGCTCCTTTCTGAGAAAAGAAATCAAGGGTCAGTTTCTATGGCTCCAAATGGCCCGCAGCGGCATGACCGCCAAGGCCATGGCAAATATCCGCCACAGTTCCAAGTGCGCCCGGGCCGGCGGAAAGCTCTGAAGGGACCAGACAAGGGCGGCCCCCAGCAGGAGGACCAGAACGAATCCCAGGTAAACCGGGGCGTTGGAGTGCCAGAATTTTTTCATGCGCTTAACCGATCCAGCTCTCGTCCGATGGGTTCGCCCGGAACTTTTTCAGCCGGGCGATGTCCTCCGGGCGGATTTTCCCCTCCGCCGCCGCGATTTCGCACACCGCGTCGAAGCTGGACAGGCTGTGGTTTTCCAGGCCGGCCGCCGCCAGCCGCTCCAGGCCCTTCCGAAGGCCGTAGGTAAAGATGGAGACAATGCCCAGCACCTCCGCCCCCGCTTCCCGCAGGGCCTGCGCTGCCTCGATGCAGCTTCCGGCGGTGGAGATCAGGTCCTCCACCACCACCACCCGGGCCCCGGGCTCCAGCCTGCCCTCGATGCGGTTCTGCCGCCCGTGGTCCTTGCCGCTGGAGCGGACGTAGCCCATGGGCAGGCCCATGAGGTGGCCTGTGATGGCGGCGTGGGCGATGCCGGCGGTGGAGGTGCCCATCAGGACCTCCACATTGGGATAGTGCCTGCATATGAGGTCCACCAGCCCCTCCTCCACGTGGGTGCGGACTTCCGGGGCCGTGAGGGTCAGGCGGTTGTCGCAGTAGATGGGGCTCTTGATGCCGCTGGCCCAGGTGAAGGGCTCGTCCGGGCGGAGGAACACCGCTCCGATGGATAAGAGGTCATGGGCAATGGTCTGTTCCCGCGTCATAAGGAATGCTCCTTTCTCATCCTAAAAATTCGCTTACCGCCCGGCGGTACGCCTCCACCGGGTCCGGGTCCCGGGTGATGGGGCGGCCCATGACGATGTAGTCGCAGCCGTTCTTCGCCGCCTGTCCCGGGGTCATGACCCGCTTCTGGTCCCCCGCGTCCCCTCCGGCGAAGCGGACCCCGGGGGTGACGGTGCAGAAGTTTTTCCCGCAGCGCTCCTTCACCAGCGCCGCCTCCAGGGGGGAGCAGACCACGCCGTCCAGGCCGCTGGCGGCGGCGTTTTTCGCGTAGGAGAGGACCGTCTCCTCCATGGGAGCGTCAATCAGCAGCTCGTCCTTCAGCGCGGCGGCGCCGGTAGAGGTGAGCTGGGTGACGGCAATCAGAAGGGGACGGGCTCCGCCGGGCCGGGTCAGGCCCTCCAGGGCCGCCTTCATCATGGCGGAGGCCCCGGCGGCGTGAAGGTTCACCATGTCCGCGTCCAGGCCGGAGAGGACCGCCATGGCCCGCTTCACGGTGTTGGGGATGTCGTGGAGCTTCAAATCCAGAAAGATTTTGTGCCCCCGGGCCTTGACCTCCCGGACAATGGACGGGCCCTCGGCGTAATAAAGCTCCATGCCGATTTTCACAAAGGGCTTTTCCCCGGAGGGGAAACGGTCCAGAAAGGCCAGGGTCTCCTCCCGGGTTGGGAAATCCAGGGCGATGATAACGTCCTTAGCCATGATGCGCTCCTCCTGTCAAATCCGAAATTTTATCCACACCCAGCCGCCGGCACACGGCGGGCAGCGCTTCAATGATATTTTTGCAGGCCCAGGGGTCCCGCAGGTTCGCCGCCCCCACCTCTACGGCGGAGGCCCCCGCCAGCATCATCTCGGCGGCGTCCTCTGCGGAAGCCACGCCGCCGCAGCCGATGATGGGAAGCCCTGGAACGGCCTCGTACACGTCCCACACCATCCGCAGCGCCACCGGGAACACGGCGGGGCCGGAGAGGCCCCCGGTGCGGTTTTGAAGCAGGGGGCGCTTTGTGTTCAGGTCGATGCGCATGCCAAGCAGGGTGTTGATGAGGCACAGGCCGTCGGCCCCCTCCGCCTCGCAGGCCCGGGCGACCTCCGCGATATCCGCCGCGTTGGGGCTGAGCTTCAGGAAGACGGGCTTCTTTGTGGCCGCCCGGACGGCCCTGGTGACGGCGGCGGCGCTTTCAGGGTCCGAGCCGAAGTTCTTCCCCCCGGCGTGGACGTTGGGGCAGGAGATGTTGATTTCCAGGAGCTTGACCTGCTCCGCCTCCTCCAGCATCCGGCAGTTCTCCGCGTACTCCTCCAGGGAGAAGCCGCAGACGTTGGCGATGACCGGGCCGTGGAAAATCCGCGCGATATTGGGGACCTCCTCCCGGAGCACCGCCTCCATGCCGGGATTCTGGAGGCCCACGGCGTTCAGCATCCCGGCGGCGGTTTCGGCGATCCGGGGCTGGGGGTTGCCGGGGCGGGGATCCCGGGTGGTGCCCTTCCAGGAAAAGGAGCCCAGAATATCCAAATCGTAAATTCCGGCGAACTCCCGGCCGTAGCCGAAGGTCCCCGAGGCGGGGATGATGGGGTTTTTCAGCGCCACGCCCGCTAAGGTCACGGAGAGGTCTACCATAGGATTTCCTCCTTTCGGAACACGGGGCCGTCCTTGCAGACCCGGCGGAGGCCGTTTTTCGTCCCGATGGTGCAGCCCACGCAGGCCCCGAAGCCGCAGGCCATCCGGGCCTCGAAGCTGAACTGCCCTCCGGTGAGCTGGGGCAGGGCGCAGACGGCCTTCAGCATGGGCGAGGGGCCGCAGGCCAGCACGTACCGGCAGTCCGGCAGATTCCTCAGCACGCCGGTGACGAAGCCCCCGGCCCCGAGGCTCCCGTCCTCCGTGGCAATCTTAACGGGAAGGCCCAGGGCGGCGAACTCCTCCAGGTAAAAGGCGTCCTCCCTGGAGCGGAAGCCCAGGACCACGGCGGGAGACCGCCCGGCCTCCTTCATGCGCCTCGCCAGGCCGTACAGCGGCGCGGCGCCAACGCCGCCGCCTGTCAGGACAGCCTCCTCCGGTACGGCGGAGACATCAAAGCCGTTCCCCAGGCCGGTTAGCAGATCCAGCCTGGTCCCCGCCGGGAGGCGGACCAGCTCCCTTGTGCCCGCTCCCGCCTCCTTTACCAGAAGGACCAGGCGCTCCTCCGTCCAGTCGCAGACGGAGATGGGGCGGCGGAGGAATTTGCCGGGCAATTCGAGATTGACAAACTGGCCCGGGGCCGTGATGGCGGAGGCGTCCCCGGCAAGGGCCAGCTCCCACACGTCCCCGGTCAATTGCCGGGCGTGTTCCAGGGTAAACAGGGATTGTTTCATGGTTCCCCTCCTTCCAGGCCGTCACAGCCCCGGATAATTCCGATGGTCCCATGGGGGGACGGCTCCAGCCCCTCCGGGAAAACAAGTTTCCCGTCCACGATGGTCATGCAAACGGCGGCTTCCACACGCCGCCCGGCGAAGGGCGTGGCCCGCCCCATAGACCGGAACCGCTCCGGCGCTACGATATGGGGTTCGCAGTCCAGCGCCAGCACCGTCAAATCGGCGGGCTGGCCCTCCTCGATTTTTCCGCCGGGGAGGCCAAAAATCCGGCGGGGATTGACGCACAAAGCGTTTAAAATGACATCCAGCGGAACCTTCCCCGTCTTCACCAGCTCCGTGTACAGCACCGGGAAGGCGCACTCCAGGCCCACCACCCCGTTGAGGCTCCCCCGGAGGCCCCCGGACTTTTCCTCCGCCGAGTGGGGGGCGTGGTCCGTGGCCACGCAGTCCACCGTCCCGTCCAAAAGGCCCTCCACCAGCGCGTCCCGGTCTTCGGCGGAGCGGATGGGGGGATTCATCTTAAAGCGCCCGTCGTCCTCCAGGTCCCCGTCGCAGAGGCAGAGGTAGTGGGGCGCGGTCTCGCAGGTGACGGGGAGGCCCTCCGCCTTGGCGGCGCGGAGGAGGGACACGCTTTTTCTGGTGGAGACGTGGCAGACGTGATAGCGGCATCCGGTCTCCCGGACCAGCCGGAGGTCCCGCTCCACCTGCCGCCACTCGCTGGCGGGGTCGTTCCCCGGAAGGCCGCGGGCCCGGGCGAAGGCCCCGTCGTGGACGCACCAGCCCTTTGCCAGCAGGCTTTCGTCCTCGCAGTGGGCGGCGATGGGCCGGTCCAGCCGTTTTGCCAGGAGCATGGCGGCGCGCATCAGCTCCTCCGGCTGAACGCCCCGGCCGTCGTCGGAAAAGCCGGGAACAAGGGGGGCCAGGGCGGCCAGGTCCGCCAGCTCCTCCCCCCGCTCCCCCCGGGTGATGGTCCCGTAGGGATAGACATGGACCCGCGCGTCCCGCCGGATGGCCTCCAGCTCTTCCCGGAGGCGCTCCGGGCTGTCCGGGGCCGGGTTCAGGTTCGGCATGGCGCACACGGCGGTATAGCCTCCCGCCGCCGCCGCCGCCGTGCCGGAGGCGACAGTCTCCTTATAAGAAAAGCCAGGCTCTCGAAGATGAACGTGAACATCAACGAAACCTGGAACAACAAAACAATGATTCAATTCCACAACGGCGGCGCCGTCCCGGGAAACACGGGGGGAAACGGAAACAATACGCCCCTCGGAAACGGCAATCTCCAGGGGCTGGAACTCCCCGCCGCGAAAGACGGACCCTCCGGTCAGCACTAAACGCATAGACGCTCTCCTCTCCAGTTTCTCGAAAAGACATCATAGCGGAAAACGGCGGCTTTGTCAACCGCCGGAGGAAAAAAACCGGAAGCTATCTATTTTTACAATCAA
>CATLJA010000016.1 GCA_949959305.1 uncultured Oscillibacter sp. | reverse complement strand
TGGAAAAGAATGTATCAAGGGAAGTTGCAGAAAGCATAGTAAAGGAAATTCCATTATCTATAAATTCAACACCAGACATTCGAGCCGAGTGGGTAGAAAAGCTATCTGCTATTCTTGAAAATAGATTTGATAAAAAAACGGTAAAAAACATTCGCCAAGAGTGCTATTGTAACGAAAATGGCAGGTTGGAAGATACAGCAAATAACTTAAAACAACTCTATCTCTCTTTGAATAAGGATTTGCATAGATTTGTCAATGCCTTGAATGAAAATGGTGCCGGTTGGTTTATTAAAGACAATCAATTGTATACAAAAATGTTTGCTTGTGAATGTCCTATGTTAGAAAAAGCAGCAAATTCAAATTCCTTAACATGGTGTCATTGCACTGCCGGATATAACAAAAAATTGTTTGAGATTGTTTTTGAAAGACCTGTCTATGTAGAAATTGTGCAAAGCATACGGCAGGGATTTGATTTTTGCCTTTTGAGAATTACAGTTCAATAAACTACTCAAGTTATCTTCCCGTCAGATTTATATTGTATAGGCGCTATGCCGCGCCATCCGAGGTAAAAGAGGAAAAGCCCTCCTGGCATTAAGCCGCCATTTTCCGCCGGGCCTCTTCTCCCCCTTGACAGCCCCGGCCCCATCGCCTATGATAGGCTCTGTCAAAACACAAAAGGGAAGGAGCCCTTTCATGGAACTGCAAGAACTCTATCAGGCCCTGGGCGTGAGCCCCGCCGTCTACCGCTATGGCGAGGCGGCGCTGGAACGCCTCCGGGACCGCTTCGCCGGCATCGACCGCACCGCCGAGTACAACCAGGCCAAGGTTCTCCGCGCCATGCAGCAGAACCGGGTCAACGCCGCCCACTTCGCCGCCACCACCGGCTACGGTTACGACGACGAGGGCCGGGACAATCTGGAGCGGGTTTACGCCGCCGTCTTCCACACGGAGGCCGCCCTGGTCCGGCCCCAGATTACCTGCGGCACCCACGCCCTGACCGTGGCCCTGTCCGCCAACCTCCTGCCGGGGGACGAGCTGCTCTCCCCCGTGGGGGCCCCCTACGACACCCTGGAGGAGGTCATCGGCATCCGGCCCGGCAAGTGCTCTTTAAAGGAGTACGGCGTTTCCTATGCCCAGGCGGACCTTCTGCCGGACGGCGGCTTTGACTACGAGGCCATCCGCTCCAAAATCAACGGGCGCACCAAGCTCGTCACCATTCAGCGCTCCAAGGGCTACGCCACCCGGCCCAGCTTTTCCGTCGCTCAAATCGGGGAGCTCACCGCCTTCTGCAAGTCGGTGAAGCCGGACGTGAAGGTCATGGTGGACAACTGCTACGGCGAGTTTGTGGAGACCCGGGAGCCCTCGGACCTGGGGGCCGACATGGTGGTGGGCAGCCTTATCAAAAACCCCGGCGGGGGCCTCGCCCCCATCGGCGGGTACATCTGCGGCACAAGAGAATGCGTGGAGCGCTGCGCCTACCGCCTCTCCGCCCCGGGCCTGGGACAGGAGGTGGGGGCCAACCTGGGGTTAATGCCCGCCTTTTACCAGGGCCTGTTCCTGGCCCCCACGGTGACGGCGGGGGCGCTGAAGGGGGCGGTCTTTGCCGCCAGCCTCTACGAGGGCCTGGGCTTCCCCTGCGTGCCCAACGCCGCGGAGGAGCGCAGCGACATCATCCAGGCCGTCGCCCTGGGGAGCCGGGAGGCCATGCTGGCCTTCTGCAAGGGCGTCCAGGCCGCCGCTCCGGTGGACAGCTACGTCACCCCGGAGCCCTGGGCCATGCCCGGGTATGACAGCGAGGTGGTCATGGCCGCCGGGGCCTTTGTTCAGGGCAGCTCCATCGAGCTCTCCGCCGACGGGCCCATCCGGCCCCCTTATGCCGTGTATTTCCAGGGCGGCCTCACCTGGCAGCACGCGAAGCTGGGGATTCTGATGAGCCTCCAGAAGCTGGTGGAGGCGGGCCTCGCAAAGCTGCCGGAATAAAAGGAGGAGCTTTATGAGACTGCAAAGCGCCATTTTTGACATGGACGGGACGCTGCTGGACTCCATGCCCATGTGGCGGAGCCGGGCGGAGGCCCTGGTCCGGAGCCACGGCCTCGTCCCCCCGCCGGACCTGAACCGCCGGGTCAACGCCCTCTCCGTCCTGGAGGGCTCCGCCCTGTGCAAGGAGCTGTGCGGCCTGCCCGGCACGGCGGAGGAGCTGGCGGAGGAGGTCTGGGCGCAGATACGGAACTTTTACCGCCGCGACGTGCGGCCAAAGCCCGGGCTGGTCCGCTTTCTCTCCATCTTGAAGATGGAGGGGGTCTGGATGTACGTGGCCACCGCCACGGACCGCGCCCTGGCGGAGGAGGGGCTGAGGACCGCCGGCATCGACGGCTTCTTCCGGGGGATTGTCACCACCCGGGAAGCGGGGCAGGAGAAGCGGGAGGGGCCGGAGGTCTACGAGCGGGCCCTCCGCCGCCTCCGCTCCACCAAAAAGGACACCGTGGTTTTTGAGGACGCGCTCCACGCCCTGCGGACGGCCAAGGCCGCGGGCTTCCGCACGGCGGCGGTGTACGACGAGTCGGAGCCGGAGCAGGAGGAGCTGCGCCGCCTGGCGGAGTACTATATCCGAAGCTATGAGGAGATGACGGCGGCGGAGTAACAGGAAAGAGGACGGAGCGCCGCTCCGTCCTCTTGGTTTCCTTATTCCTTTTCGAACACGTCCTTGCCCATCTCGCAGACGGGGCAGACCCAGCTCTCGGGAACCTGCTCCCAGGGAGTGCCGGGAGCGACGCCGTTGTCGGGGTCGCCCACGGCGGGGTCATAGACATACCCGCAGGGGCATACATATTTGTCCATGGGTAATTCCTCCAGATGTGCGAATTACTTGAAGAACCGCTCCAGCAGGCCCTTGAAGGCCTTGCCGTGCCGGGCCTCGTCCCGGGCCATCTCGTGCACGGTGTCGTGGATGGCGTCCAGGTTGTACTGCTTGGCCAGCTTCGCCAGGGCGAACTTGCCGGCGGTGGCGCCGTTCTCGGCCTCCACCCGCATCTCCAAATTTTTCTTGGTGCTGGCGGTCACCACGTCGCCCAGGAGCTCGGCGAACTTGGCGGCGTGCTCGGCCTCCTCATAGGCGGCCTTCTCCCAGTACAGGCCGATTTCGGGATAACCCTCCCGGTGCGCCACGCGGGCCATGGCCAGGTACATGCCCACTTCCGTGCACTCGCCGGCAAAGTTGGCGTTCAGGCCGTCAAGGATCTCCTTCTGCACCTCGGCGGGAACGTCCGCGCCGAAGGTCTTGCCGACGCCCACCACGTGCTCGGCGGCCCAGGTCATATCCGCGCCCTGCTCCTTGAACTTCGCGCCGGAAACGCCGCACTGGGGGCACTTCTCAGGGGCGGTATCCCCCTCGTGAACATAGCCGCAGACAGGGCAGACCCATTTCTTCATAACTGTATCCTCCTTGATAAGTATTATTATGTTTTCAGGCAGTGACACGAGTATATCAGGTTCCGCGGAAGACTTCTAGTTGCAATTGCAACGATTTTGAAATTTGATGCAAATTTACGGATTGTTTATATCCTGCGGAGGGGAAAACCGGGGAGAAACCCGGCCGTTCCCATTTTCCCCCTTTCCATCAGACGGTTTTTCTGAGATGTATTATGTAAAGGGTGGTTTCACCACCGAATACATTACATGGCTGGCGGTTCATTTGTGGCAGAATGACAGAAGCTGGAAGGACGGTGATCGACCAGCAGGAGGGAACCGAAGCGGGAGCGTCCACGGATGACCTAGGTGCTCCATTCTCTTTGCCGGCCCTCTGCGAAGAGCGCACTTAATCACCACCCGTAAGCAGACGGTGGTACTGCCTGCGGCAGTCGTGCGCTCTTCAAGGGGCAGCCCACCGGACATCTCTTCTTTGCCCAGCATGGACAGGCCAACAGACGACACCGGCGGCCTGTGCATCGGACGAAGCTACGCCGATGCACTGGGGGCTTGGGGGCCATCGGCCACCAACAAGCTGCGCCGGGTATATACCGGGGCATTGCTTGCCACGCCACGTATACGGTTGACTTTTAGCCTATTATTGCTTATAATGAATATTATGAATATACATAGGGGGAACGCATGATGAAACGAAGACTTATTGTGATCGTATTATGTCTGTGTGCTGTCTTATTGTTATTGCCAGGGGCGGCTTTGGCGACAGATGGAATTGCAGAACGGGAAGAACAACTGTATCAACTGTTGCTGGAGGGCATCCGTGAGAAGAAGGGACTGGACGGAAAGAGCTATATTGACATCTCTGAATTCGACATTTCCAGTGAGAAAGGGAGTTCGGACATGGATATGCTCGAAACAGTTTTTTCCAGGGTCCTTTTCGATCATCCCGAGATGTATTATATTACTGAATGCTTTGACAGAGTTTCCACGGAAACTCCATATGTGTTGGGAATTCGGCCTGTATATATCAGTGCCGCAAAGGATCCTGACGCGCAGGCCCGATTTGACGCGGCGGTTAATACAGCTCTAGCGCAGACAAAGGGACTAACAGACCCGGTAGAGCAAATGCTGGCTTTATATAACTATTTGATCCGCACTACAGCTTACAACTACAACGCGTCCTTTTTAGATGCGCCTGTTAATCTGCGTGAGGCCGAACCCAAGGAGGCGTGGACCGCCTACGGGGCGCTGGTAACTGGGGATACGGTGTGCAAGGGCTACGCCATGGCCTGGAAAGTGCTGATGGATCGAATGGGTATCCCATGTCTCGTGATTTGCAAGGGCGACGGGAGCCATCTGTGGAACCTGGTTCAGTTAGACGGGAAGTGGTATCACATAGATGTCAACAGTGCGAACAATATTATCCCTGTCCTTCGGGGGCAATGTATGTACAAAGACTTTCTGGTGACAGATACGGTCATGAGCAAGCATGGGAGCTGGTTCGTTGCCGGGAAGCGTGAGGCGAGTCCAGCCTGCTCAGATGAGAGATTTTCAACAGACTGGCAGTTCCGTCAGGATAACGTTTTTTATCCCATATATCGGGACAAATCCGGGCAGTATTACTATATCAAGTATGTAAATGTCAATACAGCAAAGCTGTACTGCGGGCCGCTGTCTGTAGGGGGACAGGAAATTGCCGTCTTGTCGCCATATACCGTGTTTTGGGACAGCGGTAACCTCATATCCAGCGGAGTGGTTTGGGCAGAGGATTGCCTTTACTATGTCAGCACAGAGTTGGAATTGATAAGCTATCGCCTTTCGGATAGGGAGAGCGTTTCTTTAGGCAGAATTCAATTTATACCGCAGTCTACGGCGGATAGACATTATGACCAGAGCCGTGATGGGATCAGCCTGCTGTTCGATACACACTCTGGCGTGCTTTCCGCCCAATCCCGCAATCGGGGGACTGATCTGGGAACTTGGCAAATTGCTCTGCCCAAAATGGAGTTTGAAGATGTGACACCAGAAGATTATTTTTTCCGTCCAGTGCAATGGGCTGTGGAAAAAGGTATTGCTGTCGGTACCTCCAAGACAGCTTTTTCTCCCGCACAAACCTGTTCCCGCGCTCAGATTATTACCTTTCTTTGGCGAGCGATGGGAAGTCCTGAACCGAGAACAGCCGCTACAGTCATCGACGTAAAATCCGATGACTATTATTACAAAGCAGTACTTTGGGCTGCAGAAAACAATATGTTCAGCGGTGATGTTTTTTTGCCCAATACCCCCTGTACGCGGGCTATGGCCGTTGAGTTTATTTGGAAACAGGCGGGAAGCCCCAGCTCAAGCGGTTGCAAGTTTATCGATGTGCCATCCAGTGCCAGTTACGCGCAAGCTGTGGCTTGGGCTATAAGCAATGGCGTAACCTATGGCACCAGCAACACTACGTTTTCACCGGATGCAAATTGTACCCGTGGGCAAATCATCACTTTTCTCTACCGGGCTTTCGCAGAGTAGTCATTGTGTAATGACATGCCAGGCATCCAAATGATCATCTTGGGGCCGACTACTGATAAGTGGTCGGTCCTTTCAATAGCAGGTTCAATGGCTTTCGGATGGCCTATTTGTATTTATTTGTGAAATTCCTCTTGACAAATGTTCTCTTGATATACTTTCCGGGTACATTTCCTCACGAAAGGCGGACAGGCCATGAACCTCTGCGACCGGGGAACCCTCCGCGCCCTTTTGGGGCGGCACGGCTTCCATTTTTCCAAGTCCATGGGACAAAACTTCCTCATCGACCCGGAGATCCCGGCGGAAATCGCCTCCTCCTCCGGGGCGGACAAAACCTGCGGCGTGCTGGAAATCGGCCCGGGCGTCGGGTGCCTGACGGCGGAGCTGGCGGGCCGGGCGGGGAAGGTGGTTTCCATAGAGCTGGACGAAAAGCTCCTCCCCGTGCTGGCGGAGACCATGGCCCCCTATGAAAATGTGGAAATCATCCCCGGGGACGCGCTGAAGCTGGACCTTTCCGCCCTGGCGGCGGAAAAGTTCCGGGGCCTCCGGCCCCTGGTCTGCGCGAACCTCCCCTACAACATCACCACCCCCGTGCTGACAAAACTGATAGAGGCCCCCTGCTTTGAGAGCGTCACCGTGCTGCTCCAAAAGGAGGTGGCCCACAGGCTGGCGGCTCCCCAGGGCTCGCCGGACGGCGGGGCCTTTGCCCTCTGGCTCCAATACCACATGGAGGCGGAGGTCCTCTTTGACGTGACTGCGGCAAAGTTTTTCCCCGCCCCCCGGGTGGACTCCGCCGTCCTGCGCTGCGTCCGGCGGGAAAAGCCCCCTGTGGAGGTGGAGGACGAGGCGTTTTTCTTCCGCTGCGTCCGGGGGGCCTTCCTGCTGCGGCGGAAAACCCTGGTCAACAGCCTTTCCGCCGCCCTGCCGGAAAGGGGCCGGGAGGCGGTGCAGAAAGCGGTTGAGGACTGCGGCCTGCCCCCGGCGGTCCGGGGAGAGGCGCTAACCCTGGAGGATTTCGCCCGCCTGTCGGCGGCGCTTGCGGAATAAGGAGCGGATTATGGAAAACTATTTTTGCCCCGGACTTCCCCGGGAGCGCATTCTGGAAATCAGTTCCATCGGCCTGGCCCACATGGGGGACGCGGTGTTCGAGCTGCTGGTCCGCGCCTGGCTCTGCGCCCACGGCGGGGCCACGGGCCGGGGGATGCACCGCGCCGCAGTCAGCCTGGTCTGCGCCGAGTCCCAGGCGGAAAAGGCGGAAAAAATCCTCCCCCTGCTGACGGAGGAGGAACGGGCCGTCTTCCGCCGGGGCCGGAACGCCCAGGTCCACACCATCCCCCACCACGCCAGCCGCGCCCAGTACGGCGGGGCCACGGCGCTGGAGGCGCTGCTGGGCTGGCTCTACCTCCGGGGGGAGACGGAGCGGATTAACGAACTCTTTTGCGCGATGATGGAGGAGGAGGAACGCCATGCCGGTTGACGCCATCTGCTTACAGGCCGTCGCGGCGGAGCTGCGGCCCCAGCTTCTGGGCCTCCGGGTGGACAAGGTCCAGCAGCCCGCCCGGGACCAGGTCGTTCTCCTCTTCCGGGGAAAGCGGCTTCTTTTGAACGCCGGGGCGGGGGCCCCCCGCCTTCAGCTGACGGAAATTCCCCGGGACAACCCGGCGGAGCCTCCCATGTTCTGCATGCTCCTGCGCAAGCACCTCTCCGGGGCCCGGCTGGCGGAGATTTCCCAGCCTCCCCTGGAGCGGCTGGTCCGCCTGGAATTCGACGCCTCCGACGAGCTGGGGCGGGCCGGGCGGCGGACCCTGGTGCTGGAGGCCATGGGCCGGAGGTCGAACCTGATTCTGCTGGACGGGGAGGGGCGGATTGTCGACAGCCTCCGCCGCGTGGACGCGGACATGTCCGCCGCCAGGCAGGTCCTGCCGGGCCTCTTTTACCGTCCTCCGGCCTCCACGGGCCGCCTGCCCTTTCTGGAGGAGACGGAGGCGGGCCTTGCCGCCCGCTTCGCCGCCGCCCCGGCGGAGCGGACTTTGGACGCGTTTTTGCTGGACCAGTATTTCGGCCTCTCCCCCCTGATGGCCCGGGAGCTGGCCTTCCGGGCGGCGGGGGACTCGGACGTCCGGGTGTTTCAGCTTCCCGGCCCCGGCCCCCTGTGGCGGGCGCTGGAGGAGTTTTCCGCCCGGGTCCGGGAGAACCGCTTCACCCCCGTCTGCCTTCTCCGGGACGGTAAGCCCCTGGATTTCGCCTGCGTCCCCGTGGGCCAGTACGGCGGGGCGGCGGAGGCCGTAGCTTACGGCAGCTTTTCCGCCCTGCTGGACGCTTTCTACGCGGCCCGGGAGCGGCAGGAGCGCGCCCGCCAGCGGGGGGCGGACCTCCTCCGGGCGGCTTCCACGGCCCGGGACCGCCTCCGGCGGAAGCTGGCCCTCCAGGAGAAGGAATACGCCGCCACCCAGGACCGGGACAGGCTCCGGATTCAGGGCGACCTTATCACCGCCAACCTCTACCGGATGGAGCGGGGGCAGTCCCGGCTGGAGTGCGAGAATTATTATGAGGGAGGCGCTCCGGCCACCGTTCCCCTGGACCCCCTGCTGACCCCCCAGCAGAACGCCGCCCGGTACTACAAGCGCTACGCCAAGGCCAAGACGGCGGAGAAGCACCTCCGCCAGCAGATGGATCTGGCCCGGCGGGACTTGGAGTATCTGGAAAGCGTCCTGGCGGAGATTGCCCAGGCGGAGACGGAGGCAGACTACCTGGACGTCCGGGCCGAGCTCCGGGAAGCCGGATTTTTGAAAAAGCAGGGCAGGAAAGAGAAATCCCGCCCCGCCGCCCCCTGGGAATTCCGCACCAGCTCTGGCCTCCGCGTCCAGGTGGGCCGGAACAACCGACAGAACGACAAGCTGACCCTGAAGGACGCGGACCGCCGGGACCTCTGGCTCCATACCCAGAAAATCCACGGCTCCCACGTCATTCTCCACTGCGCCGGGCAGGCCCCTTCGGAGGAGGATATCGCCCAGGCGGCCATGCTGGCGGCCTGGTTTTCCCAGGCCCGGGAGAGCGGAAACGTCCCCGTGGATTACACGGAGGTCCGGAACGTGAAAAAGCCCGCCGGGGGACGGCCGGGCATGGTAATTTATACCACATACCGCACGGTGAACGTCACGCCGGAGGAGGCGGCGGTGAAGCGGCTGCGGGTAAAATAACGGACGAGGCCCGCCGGGAATCCCGGCGGCCTTTTTTGCCGATAACCCTTGCAATTTCCCCTGGGACGGTTTAAAATGGAAGCTGGAAACATAAATGCGGCAGGCCGCCGGGTGCTGGAACCACCCAACGGCCCTGTACGAGTGTCCAAGCCACTCAGCACAGCAGTTTAAAACTGCACCACGGGCTTATTATACCGGTTTCACCGCTTTTTTGCAAGGGCGGCGGAATGGGTTTCTAAGCGTGCGTTCGCATGACTTTATGCGGTGCTGGGTTTTTGAAACTCGGCACCGCTTTTATGTTTCCGGCGGACGCCCGTCCGGCGGGGTACCCTTTCCCCAACCTCCTCCCCCGCCGGGCGGGAGCGCCGTCCGCTGGAAATTTTGAAGGAAAGAGGAAAAACAGCATGAAAAAGAAACTCCTGTCCCTGGCATTGGCTCTGGCGGCGTGCCTGAGCCTCTCTGTTCCCGCAATGGCCGCGCAAAAGACCCTGTACCTGAAGCAAGAGTTTGAAGACTATCGCGGTTACGTTATAAAAGAGGTTTCTCCTTCGGAGGCAAACTTCATTCTCACTGGCGATGTCTCTCTCAAGGGGGAAGCCGGCGTCGGCAACCAAAAGGTTGAGCTGTATACCTCCAACGGCTCTTTAAAAATCGGCGTTCAGTTTTATACCAAAGCCCATAATCCGAGAAATATTTACATTGGCTCCAGCGTGGGCACCGTTGGCCCTGATGTCGGTTACACCTGCTTTGACATCTCCATTTGCGGAATGAAGTATGTCCCGGCAAGCGGAATTTACGAAACGGAAACGGAGAATCCGGTATGCTTTGACGGCCAGCTGGAAATTTACGATGCGAACGAAAATCCATCTATTGTCAGCATTGCCGACTACTACACCAATCCGAATATAATATCCTACGGGCCTCCTACCCTGGCCAGCAACGCCTCCGCCACGCTGTCCCAGCCCGGCGTTTATCTCATAGACCTTGACTGCGATGGTCCTAAAGGCATGTTCCTGGTGGAAATTACCGGCTCCGCCGCTCCCAGTCAATCCGGCTTTTCCGACGTGGCGGCTTCCTCCGCCTTCGCCCCCGCCATCAACTGGGCGGTGGAGCAGAAGATTGCCGCCGGATACGGCGACGGCACCTTCCGCCCCGGCAACACCTGCACTGTCGCCCACATTCTGACCTTCCTCTGGCGCGCCAGCGGGCGGCCCGGCGCGGACGGCGATGAGCGCGCCGCCGTCACCGCCTGGGCCAAGGGCCTTGGCATTGACACCGGCAATCTCTCCGCTCCCTGCACCCGGGCCATGGCCGTCACCTGCCTGTGGAAGGCCGCCGGAAGCCCCGCCCCCTCCAAGTCCGCCTCCTTTGCCGACGTTCCCGCCGGCGCGGACTACGCCAGGGCCGTCTCCTGGGCCCTGGAAAAGGGCATCACCAACGGCGTCGGAGGCAACACCTTCTCCCCCGGCGGCACCTGCACCCGGGGCCAGATTGTGACCTTCCTGTACCGCGCCGCCAACGCCGCCGGATAACCCGGCAAAAGGGCCCCCGCTCCGGTTGGAGCGGGGGCCTTTCTTCTCAGGTTTTTCAGAAAGCCTCTCAGCCCTCCGCCATGGCCTTCGCCTCGGCGATGGCCTTTTCCTGGGCGGCGGGGGGGCAGTCCTGGTAGCGGACGAAGTGGAAGGTAAAGCTGCCACGGCTCTGGGTCATAGCCCGCAGGTCGATGGCGTAGGTGCCCATTTCGCCCATGGGAACCTCGGCGGTGATGACCTGGGTGCCGTCGCCGGTGGGGTCCATGCCCATGGGGGTGCCCCGGCGCTTGGAGATGTCACCCATCACGTCTCCGGTGTAGCTCTCGGGCACCGTCACCTTCAGCTCGCCGATGGGCTCCAGCAATACGGGGCTGGCCTCCGGCATGGCGGCCTTATAGGCCAGCTGGGCCGCCGTCTTGAAGGCGATTTCGGAGGAGTCCACCGGGTGGTAGGACCCGTCGTAGAGCACCGCCTTCAGGTTCACCAGGGGATAGCCCGCCAGGGGCCCGTGGAGGCACGCCTCCCGAAGTCCCTTTTCCACGGCGGGGAAGAAGTTCCGGGGCACGGAGCCGCCGAAGACCTCCTCGGCAAAGACCATATCCTCCTCGTCGGGGTTGTACTCGAAGCGAATCCACACGTCGCCGAACTGGCCGCTGCCGCCGGTCTGCTTCTTGTGGCGGCCCTGCTTCTGGACGGTCTTGCGAATCTTCTCCCGGTAGGGAACCCGGGTGGGCTTCAATTCCGCCTCCACCTTGAAGCGGTCCTTGAGCTTGCTGACCAGCACGTCCATCTGCATGTCGCCCGCGCCGGAGACCACCATCTGGTGGGTCTCCGCGTTGTTTGTCACAGTGAAGGTGGGGTCCTCCTCGTTGAGGCGGTTCAGGCCCTGGGCGATTTTATCCTCCTGGCCCCGGGTCTTGGGCACGATGGCCACGGAGTAGCAGGGCTCGGCAAAGGGGATGCTTTTCAGGCTGACCACCTTCCGCTCGTCGCAGAGGGTATCCCCGGTCTTAACGTCCATCTTGGCAATGGCGCCGATATCGCCGCAGACCAGCTCCTTGACCTCGCTGCTCTTCTTGCCGCGGAAGGTATACAGCCGGCCCAGCTTCACCTTTTCTCCGGTACGGGCGTTTACCATGGGCATATCCGGAGTGATGCTGCCGGAGAGGACCTTGACGAAGGAGTACTTGCCGTACTGGTCGGAGATGGTCTTGAACACGAACGCGGTGGGCACGCCGCCGGGGGAGACCACGAATTCCTCGGTTTCGCCGTCGGCCTTGGTGGCCTTGTGGTAGTTGCCCTCCACGGGATTGGGCAGCAGGTCCACAATGTTGTCCATCAGCATCAAAGAGCCCAGGCAGCTGGCGGCGGAGCCGCAGAGCACGGGGAACAGGCTCAGCTCCCGCACGCCCTGGCGCAGGCCCTGAATCATCTCTGCATAGGTGAAATCCTCGCCGCCGAAGAATTTCTCCATCAGCTCCTCGCTGGTCTCGGCCACGGACTCCTTGAGGGCGTCGTTGAACTCGGAAACCACGTCGGCCTTGTCGGCGGGGAGCTCAATCTCCACCCGCTTGAGCTTCTGCATTTCATAGGCCCGCTTGTTCAGCACGTCGATAACGCCGGTGACCTTCTTGTCGCCGTCCCAGATGGGCACCACCACGGGGGCGATCTTCTTGCCGAAGCGCTCCCGGAGGGCTTCAAAGGTGGCGTTGTAGTCGCTGTTGTCCTCGTCGGTCTTGGAGATGTAGATAAAGCGGGGCATGTTCCGCTCCTCGCAGTACTTCCATGCCTTCTCCAGGCCCACGGACACGCCGTCCTTGGCGGAGCAGACGATAACGGCGGCGTCGGCGGCCCGGAGGGCGGCCATGGCCTCTCCGGCGAAGTCAAAGGCGCCGGGGGTGTCCATCAGGTTGATGCGGCTGCCCTTGTAATCCAGGGGAGCCATGGAGAGGGACAGGGAAATCTGGCGCTTGACCTCCTCGGGATCGTAATCGCAGACGGTGTTTCCATCGGCGGCCCGGCCCATTCTATCAATGACGCCGGTCATGTAGAGCAGGCTCTCGGCCAGGGCGGTCTTGCCGCTGCCGCTGTGCCCCAGCAGACAGACGTTGCGGATGTTCTGTACAGAATAGCTCATGATTCGTTCCACTCCTTATTTTTGCTGTCCATGCGGCCGGGGCCGCAAGCGTCCAATATATGAATTATACAACACCCAGCCCTGGATTACAACAAAAATTTTGGTTAAAATCACATTTATGCTTGACTGCCAAAATGCTGGTTAAAAATTCGTCAAATTACATATGGAAAAAGCAGGAAGGGCCTGCCGCGCTTCGGCGGCAGGCCCTTTTCCCCTTTGCGGTTTCCATAAGCTCACTTTTGCAGGGAGCCCACCCAAGCGCCGTACTTATCCACGTTCGCCTGCGCGTCCGCGGCGTCGCTGCCCTGGGTGAGGATGTAGACCTTAATCTTGGGCTCCGTGCCGGAGGGCCGGACGATGATGGAGGTGCCGTCCGCCATCTCGAAGCGGAGGACGTTGGATCCGGACAGCTCCATCCGGGTCTTCGCCCCGGTGGCGCAGTCCACCACGGATCCGTCGCTGTAGTCCTTGAACTGGACCACCTTCACGCCGGAAATCTCCGCCGGGGGATTCTCCCGCAGGCCCTTCATCAGGTTCGCCATGTCCTTCAAGCCGTCCAGGCCGGGCATGATCAGGTTGTAGGTGTGCTCGGCGTAATAGCCGTACTTGGCGTACAGGGCCTCCAGCGCGTCCGCCAGGGTCATTCCCTGGGCGGCGTACCACGCGGCCATCTCCGTCAGCAGCAGGGCGGCGGTGACGGCGTCCTTGTCCCGGACGTAGTCGCCCAGCATGTAGCCGTAGCTCTCCTCATAGGAGAAAATGACCTTGCCCTCGCCGCTGTTTTCCAGCTTGTCCTTCTTCTCCGCCAGGAATTTGAATCCGGTGAAGGTGTCGAAGCACTGAAGGCCGTTGACCTCGGCCACCTTCCGGGCCATCTCCGTGGTGACGATGGTTTTCAGGGCGGTGGCTTTTTCCGGCATGGTGCCCGCCCGCTTCCGGGCCCCGATCAGATAGTCCAGCAGCAGCACGCCGGTCTGGTTTCCGGTGATGACCTTGAACCCGCCGTCCTTCGTGCGGACCATGATGCCCACCCGGTCCGCGTCGGGGTCGGAGCCCAGGATAAAGTCCGCGCCCTCCTTCTTCGCCAAATCCACCGCCAGGTAGAAGCCCTCGGGATTCTCCGGGTTGGGGGAGACTACGGTGGGGAAATCCCCGTCAATGACCATCTGCTTGGGAACGCAGAGCAGGTGCTTCACGCCCAGGCGGCCCAGGACCTCGGGAATCAGCTTGTACCCGGTGCCGTGGAAGGGGGTGTAAACCATCTTGAAGCTGTCCGCCACTTTGGCCACGGTCTCCTTGTCGTTGACCTGGCCCATGACGTTGGAGAGGAACTTCTCGTCCGTTTCGGCCCCCAGGACTTCGATAATTCCGGCCTTCACCGCCTCGTCATAATCCATCCGCCTGACGTCGGTGAAGATGTCGATTTCTCCCAGCCGCTTGGCGATGGCGTCGGCGTGGTGGGGGGGCAGCTGCGCGCCGTCCTGCCAGTAGACCTTATAGCCGTTGTACTCCTTGGGGTTGTGGCTGGCAGTGACGTTGATGCCCGCCTGGCAGTGGTATTCCCGGACGGCGAAGCTCAGCTCCGGGGTGGGGCGCAGGGCCTCAAAGATGCGCACGTGGATGCCGTTGGCGGCGCAGACCTCGGCGGCGGCCCGGGCGAACTCCATGGAGTGGTTCCGGCAGTCCATGCAGACAGCCACGCCCCGCTTTCTGCCCTCCTCGCCCTCGGCGGCAATCACGTCGGCGAAGCCCTGGGTGGCCCAGCGGATCACGTGGATGTTCATGTTGTGAAGGCCCGTGCACATGGTGCCCCGGAGTCCGGCGGTGCCGAATTCCAGGGGGCCGTAAAACCGGGATTCAATTTCCTTCGGGTCGTTTTTAATGGCTTCCAGCTCGGCCCGCTCCGCCTCGCTCAGGGCGGGGCTGGACAGCCATTTCTCGTATTCTTTCATGAAATCCATAGCGGTGCTCCTCCTTTTATGAACGCTGCCCTCGCCTTTGACGAATTTTGACAACGTTTGTTTCTTTGCAGCCGGCAAAATTATCCATGCCGCACAAAAACATTATAAAGGCTGCTTCCGCCGATGTCAAGAATCGGTTCCCCGCCCGCCCTTTTTCTTCGGCGGAGTTCTCCCGCTTTTTCCCCGTCCAGGTTTAAAACCGGATTCTTATTATTAGAATAGGTATTGCTATATTATCCTTTTTCTGCTATAATAAAAAAATGTTTTGCAACTCGAAAAAGAAAAGAGAGGTGTTTCCTTTTTGAACTCTGTCACCGACATATGGGAGAATGTCCTTCGCCAGCTCCGGGGGACGCTCTCCGAGACCACTATTTCCACCTGGTTCGACGAGCTCCGCATCGTGGATATCAAGGGCGGCGCCTGCTACCTCCACTGCGCCAGCGATTTTAAAAGGGGCTATCTGGAGTCCCTGTTCCTCAGCAACATCAAGGCCGCCCTCCACGACATTTTTTCCACGGATTTTGAGGTCAAGATTCTGGACGACGCGGGCCTGGCGGAATTCCAGGGCGGCGCGCAGAAGCGCCAGCCGGAGCGGTTCACCTACGCGGAATTCACCTTCGAGAATTTCGTGGTGGGCCCCTCCAACAAGCTGGCCCACGCGGCCTCCATGGCCGTGGCGGAGCATCCGGCCCAGAATTACAACCCCCTGCTCATTTACGGGGATTCCGGCCTGGGGAAAACCCACCTTCTCTACGCCATCGCAAACGTCATCCGGAAAAACGACCCCGCCTCCAAAATCGTCTATATCAAGGGCGACGAGTTCATCAACGAGTTCGTAGAGCTGGTCCGGGCCAACCGGGGCAGCGAGTTCCGGGCCAAGTACCGGGAAGCGGACCTGCTGCTGGTGGACGACGTGCAGTTTGTGGCGGGCAAAGAACAGGTGCAGAACGAATTTTTCCACACCTTCAACACCCTGTACGAATCCGGGCGGCAGATTGTGCTGACCTCCGACCGGCCCCCCTCTGAAATGACCCTGCTGGACGACCGGCTGAGAACCCGTTTCGAGTGGGGCCTCCTGGCCGACGTGACGCCGCCGGACTTCGAGACCCGGCTCGCCATCGTGAAGAACAAGGCGGCGCTGCTGGGCATGGACCTGCCGGACAAAATCGCCGTCATGATTGCCCAGAAGGTCACCGCCAACGTCCGCCAGCTGGAGGGCACCGTCAACAAGGTTCTGGCCTATAAGGAGCTTCTGGACAGGGAGACCGACGAGGCCACCGTAAACCGTGCCATGCAGGATATCCTCAAGGGCAGCAACGAGTACATCCCCACCCCGGAAGGAATCCTGACCTACGTCAGCCGGTACTACCAGCTGGAGGAATCCGTGGTGAAGGGACAGCAGAGGGTCCGGGCCGCCGTGGAGGCCCGGCAGATTTCCATGTACCTTATCCGGGTCATGACGAACCTGTCCCAGGACAACATCGGCCAGCTGTTTGACAACCGGGACCACTCCACCGTCATTCACTCCATCCGCCAGGTGGAGCAGAAGATGAAAAAGGACCCGGCCTTCGCCGAAATGGTGAAGGAACTGAAGAGCAACATCAATTCCCGGCACTGAGGAGGAAGAAGCTCCGCCCACTCCGCACCGTTCCTTCCTCATCTTTCCTTTAAATCCGCAGATTTTGGGGAAAGGAAATTTCCACGGCTTTTTGTGGAAAAGGAAAACCCTTCTGTGGAAAAGCTTTCTTTCGGCAAAGAGCGTGGAAAACCGCTCCCTTTTTCAACAACGGGCTGTGGAGGCGGAAAGCCTTGCCATACCTGGTAATTTTCCCTTTTTCCACAAAACGCGCCTCTACGGCTACTTCTTCTAAAAATTATTTCTTTCTTTTTAAAAAAGACCAGGCTCCGCCCTTTTCAAACGGAGGCTCCGCCGGAGCCGCGCCCACGGGCGCAAGGAGGTACTACTATGAAATTCAGCTGTGAAAAAGCCCTGCTTCAAAACGCCATCGCCGTCGCCAGCCGCGCCGTGGCCCAGAAAAGCTCCATCCCCGCGCTGGAGGGCCTTCTTCTCCACGCCGGAACGGAGGGACTGACCGTCTCCGGCTACAACATGCAGACCGGAATCCGGGCCAGGGTGTCCGCCGGGGTGGAGGAAAAGGGAGAGATTGTGCTGAACGCCCGGCTGTTCGGGGACATCATCCGCCGAATGCCCGACGACGCCGTCACCTTCATTTCCAACGAGAAATTACAGGTCCGCCTCCTCTGCGGCGACGCGGACTTTGAGATCCCGGGCCTCTCCGCCGCGGATTATCCCGACCTTCCCGAGGTGGAGGACGAGTACGCCGTCTCCATGCGGCGCAAGGTCCTCCGGGCCATGATCGAGGAGGTGGCCTTCGCCGTCTCCACCAACGAGAGCCGCCCCGTCCATACGGGGGCCCTCTTTGAGATTGGGGAGGGAAGCCTGACCATGGCCGCCGTGGACGGCTTCCGCCTGGCGGTGCGGAAGGAGCCGCTGGAAAAGCTGGAGGGGGGCGCGTTCTCCTTCGTGGCTCCCGGCTCCGCCCTGAACGAGGTGAAGGGCATCTGCGGCGACGTGGAGGACCTGGCGGAAATCACCCTGGGCAAGCGGCAC
The DNA here is from genome assembly GCA_949959305.1 of uncultured Oscillibacter sp. Lineage (GTDB taxonomy): Bacteria > Bacillota > Clostridia > Oscillospirales > Oscillospiraceae > Oscillibacter. Next base: position 11,910 of record CATLJA010000016.1, on the reverse strand, counting down.
ATTCTCTTTGCCGTGGGGGACGTGGAGTTGATCTGCCGCCGGCTGGAGGGGGAGTTCCTGGATTACCGGAACGCCATCCCCAAGAAAAACCCCATCGCCGTCACCGTGGAGGCCAGGGCCCTGATGGAGAGCATCGACCGGGTGTCGGTGGTCATCTCCGACAAGCTGAAAAGCCCGGTGCGCTGCCGCTTTGAGGAGGGGAGGGTCCTCCTCTCCGCCAAGACCGGCAACGGCGAGGCCAAGGACGTCTGCCGCCTGGAGGGGGACGGGGACGGCCTGGAAATCGGCTTCAACAACCGCTATCTTCTGGACGCCCTGCGCTACGCCCCGGCGGACACCGTGCGGATTGAGCTGAACACCGGCGTGTCTCCGGCCATCGTCGTGCCCACGGACGGGACGGACAGCTTCCTATACATGGTGCTGCCGGTGCGGCTGAAAAACGCCGAGTGAGGCGGGAGGCGTTATGAGAGAGATTGCCATTACCACCGAGTATATCAAGCTTCAGGACCTCCTGAAATTCGCGGGCCTGGTGGAAACCGGGGGCGAGGCCAAGGAGCGGATTCAGGCCGGGGAGGCGCAGGTGAACGGCGGGCCCTGCCTCCAGCGGGGGAAGAAGCTCCGCCCCGGGGACGAGGTGCGCTTCGCCGGGGAGACGCTGGCCGTCCGCTATGCGGATTGACCGCCTGGAGCTGGAGGGCTTCCGGAACTACGCCGGGGAGGCGGCGGACTTCGACTCCCGGTGCAACGTCGTCTGCGGCGAGAACGCCCAGGGGAAGACGAACCTTCTGGAGGCCCTGGTCTACCTCTCCCGGGGAAAGTCCCCCCGGGCCCGGACGGACCGGGAAATGATTTTCTTTCCGGCGGAGTCCGCCCGCCTTCTGGCGCGGGTGCAGTCCCGGGAGCGGGAGTTCCGGGTCCAGGCGGATTTGTACCGGGGACGGCGGCGGAAAATCACCGTGAACCAGGTTCCCGTCAAGACCAGCGCCGCCCTGGGAGACGTGTACCGCACCGTTTTGTTCCAGCCGGAGGACTTATACCTTATCCGGGAGGGGGCCGCCGCCCGGCGGCGCTTTCTGGACACGGCCCTGTGCCAGCTCCGGCCCCGGTACGCCGCCGCTCTGGCGGGCTATGAGCGGGCCAGGGAGCAGAAAACCCGGATTCTGCGGGATTTCAGCGATAGGCCGGACCTGCTTTCCGCCCTGCCGGAGTTCAATGATCAGATGGTCCGTTTTGGGGCGGCGCTGATACAGTACCGCCACCAGTTCTGCCTCCGCCTGGCGGAGCATGCCGCCGCCTGCCACCGGGAATGCTCCGGCGGGAGAGAAAAGCTGGAGCTCCAATACCGGACGGTTTCCACGGTGGAGGACCCCGGGGCGGATATGGCCGTCCTGGCGGACCGGCTTTCGCGGCACATGGAGGGCCGCCGGGAGGCGGAGCTTGCCTCCCGCCTGTGCCTCTCCGGGCCCCATAAGGACGATATTCTGGTGTTCATCGACGGGCGGGAGGCCAGGACCTATTCCTCCCAGGGGCAGACCCGGACGGCGGCCCTGGCCTTGAAGCTGGCGGAGCGGGAGATTTATAAAAACGCGGCGGGGGAGTACCCGGTGCTTCTTCTGGACGACGTGCTCTCCGAGCTGGACCCAAAGCGCCAGGAATTTGTCCTGAACCGCATCGCGGGGGGACAGGTGTTCATTACCTGCTGCGAGGAAGACCGCCTGCCCAGCCTCCTGGGGGGCAGGGTGTTTCACGTGGAACAGGGAAGGATCGTATGAGCTGGAAGAAAAACGCCCGGAAAACGGCGGCTTTTATGATGGCGTCCGTGCTTTTGATCTCTGGGGCGCTAATGGCAGAGGAACGGCTCGGGTACGTGGAAGAAGAAACGGTGTCCCTGAACACCTCCGAAATTTTAGAGCAGGTTCCGGAAATGAGAATCTCAAGGGCGGACCGAACCTTGCTGAAAGAGCTCTCCCAGTGCGCCGTGGTGGCGGAATTGCCGGACGGCGGGGAGATTCCTGTTTCAGAGAACGGGGAGGTTTCGGCGGCCTTGGGGGACTACCTGAGCGGAAAAGAAATGGAATCCGCCCGGGTCAGCCTCTATGGGCCGGAGGATAATGAGATTTTGCGCCTGGAATGGACGGAGGAAGAAGACCGGCCTTTTTGCCTGGAGAGAAGGCGGATTGGGAACGAAACCCATTACTATAAAGTATGCGGGGTAAAGGCGTTTCTCAGTGGCGGAACCATCTATGAGAACTGGGACAACACCGGGGCAAAGGAGACCGCAGTCCGCCGCCGCTGGTTCGCCTGGATATGGAAGGGGCCGAATCGGGATTGATTCCGTGCTGGCCTGTCAGGAGGTTTTATGTATCTGCACCTGGGACAAAACGAAATCATTCCCCAGCGGCGGATTATCGGCATTTTCGATCTGGACAAATGCAGCTATGAAAAGCGGACCCGGGACTATCTGGCCGCCGCCGAGAAGGATGGGGTTGTGCTGGACGTCTCCGGGGACCTGCCCCGTTCCTTTGTGGTCTGCGGCCACCCGTACCATGAGCAGATCGTCTATCTGAGTTCCCTCAGCCCCGCCGCCCTCCGAAGGCGGGCGGAGAGCGGGAGGCTGGAGTGAGAAAGGAAAAACGTTTCCCCCGGAGCGGGACGGACCCTTGATGGAACATCCTATGCGCCCCGGCGGGCGCGTATTACGGAAATTTTAAAACGAATCCAGAGCGGAGGAAGGCAGGCCGGACGGCTCCACCCCTCCGGCCCGGCTTTTTCCGCTCTACAACAAAGGAGAAGCATATGGCAGACAATGAAATCTTGAATTCCACCGCCGTGGACGCGTCCAACGAGTACGACGCGTCGGAAATCCAGGTTCTGGAGGGACTGGAGGCTGTGCGGAAGCGGCCCGGCATGTATATCGGGTCCACCTCCGCCTCCGGCCTCCACCATCTGGTCTATGAGATTGTGGACAACGCCATCGACGAGGCTCTGGCGGGCTTCTGCACGGAAATCCTCGTTCAGATCAACGAGGGGGACACCATCACCGTGGTGGACAACGGCCGGGGCATCCCCGTGGATATCCAGGCCCAGACCGGCAAGCCCGCCCTGGAGGTGGTGTATACCATCCTCCACGCCGGCGGCAAGTTCGGCGGCGGGGGCTATAAGGTCTCCGGCGGGCTTCACGGCGTGGGCGCGTCGGTGGTGAACGCCCTTTCCGAGTGGCTGACGGTCCAGGTCCACAAGAACGGCGAAATTTACGAGATGAAGTTCTCCCGGGGAAAAATCACCCAGGAGATGACCGTGGTGGGGAAGACGGACCGCACCGGGACCACCGTCACCTTCAAGCCGGACCCGGAGATGTTCGAGGATACGGTTTACAATTACGATACCCTTCACACCCGTATGCGGGAGGAGGCGTTCCTGAACGCGGGCCTGCGCATCGACACCGTGGATCTCCGCCCCGGCAGGGAGCAGAGGGACTCCATGTGCTACGAGGGGGGCATCCGGGAGTTTGTCACCTGGCTGAACAAGAGCAAGGACGCCCTTCACCCCGGGGTTATCTATATGTCCGGCCAGAAGGAGGACTCCGTGGCGGAGGTGGCCCTCCAGTACAACGACGGCTACAGCGAGACCATCCTTTCCTTCGCCAACAACGTCCACACTCCTGAGGGCGGCATGCACGAGGAGGGCTTCAAGCGGGCCCTGACCACGGTTTTGAACAGCTATGGCCGGAAAATCAAGCTGCTCAAGGATGATGAAAAGGTCTCCGGCGAGGACTGCCGGGAGGGCTTGACCTGCGTCATTTCCGTGAAGCTCACCGACGCGCAGTTTGAGGGACAGACCAAGGCAAAGCTGGGCAACAGCGAGATTCGGACCCTGGTGAACAACATTGTCTCCGACAAGCTGGACGTGTTCCTGGAGGAGAATCCCCAGGTGGGCCGGATGATTCTGGACAAGGCCCTCACCGCCTCCCGGGCCCGGGAGGCCGCCAAGAAGGCCCGGGAGTCCATCCGCCGCAAGACGGCCCTGGGCGGCGCGGCCATGCCCGACAAGCTCCGGGACTGCAACGAGAACAATCCCGAGCTCACCGAGCTCTATATCGTCGAGGGCGACTCCGCCGGAGGATCCGCCACCCAGGGGCGGGATTCCAGGTTCCAGGCCATCCTTCCCCTGTGGGGCAAGATGCTGAACGTGGAGAAGGCCCGGGCGGACAAGGTCTACGGAAACGACAAGCTCCAGCCCGTCATAACGGCCCTGGGCGCGGGCATCGGGGAGGAGTTTGACGCCAACAGGCTCCGGTATCACAAAGTGATTATCATGGCGGACGCGGACGTGGACGGAAGCCATATCCGCACCCTGCTTCTGACCTTCTTTTTCCGCTTCATGCGGCCCCTGATTGAGCAGGGCTATGTCTATTCCGCCGTGCCCCCCCTCTTCAAGCTGACCCGGGGCAAGACCACCCGGGTCGCTTACGACGACCTGGAGCGGGAGCGCATCGCCGCCGAGATGCGGGGGGACAACCCCGCCGCCAAGGTGGAAATCAGCCGCTTCAAGGGTCTGGGCGAGATGAACCCCCACGAGCTCTGGGAGACCACCATGGACCCCGCCACCCGGACCCTCCGGCGCATCACCCTGGACGACGCGGTGAAGGCCGACGAGACGTTTACAATCCTCATGGGGGAGAAGGTGGAGCCCCGGAAGGAGTTCATCGAAAAGAACGCCAAATACGTGGTGAACCTGGACTATTGATTTCCGATTGGGAGGAGATGCATCATGGAAGAAATCATCCGGAAACGAGAGATTCCACCCCTGCCGGACGGCGTGAAGATTCAAAGCGCCAGCCGGGGGGCGCTTTCCAGCCTGGAATTGGACGATATTTCCGAAGCCGGAATTCGGGATATTGTGGAAAAGGTCCGCACCGGCGCGTATCCCAGCGTAATGATGAGCCCGGACGAATATGGAGAGGAGGGCTATTTGACCCTGGAGTCTTCTCCGGATTTGATTTTCCTGCAAATCTGGGATGCGGAAACGGAAACCGCCTGGGCCTGCTTCGACCCTGATTATTTGGATTCTGATGAGGAAGCTCCTATTGAGCCCAGCGACAGCCAGTCGGTCTTTCCCATGAAATGCACCATGAGGGACCGGGATCTGGCGGCAAAGTGCGTGGAATGGTATGCGCATACCCTGGAGCCCTATCCCGGCATGGAGTGGCTGAAAGAGACCTGGTAATATCAAACCTCTAACAAGGAGGAGAACATGAGTAAAAAACCCCAATACGACCCCGAGGAGATCCGCTTCCCGGACCAGAAGATCGTGGAGTCCCCCCTGGTCCCGGAGATGGAAAAATCCTATATCGACTACGCCATGAGCGTTATCGTGGGCCGGGCCCTGCCGGACGTGCGGGACGGCCTGAAGCCCGTGCACCGCCGCATCCTCTACGCCATGTACGAGGATAACCTCACCCACGACAAGCCCTTCCGCAAGTGCGCCACCGCCGTGGGCGACGTGCTGGGCCGCTACCACCCCCACGGCGACCAGTCGGTGTACGACGCCCTGGTCCGCCTGGCCCAGGACTTCTCCATGCGCTATATGCTTATCGACGGCCACGGCAACTTCGGCTCCGTGGACGGCGACCCCCCGGCGGCCTACCGCTATACGGAGGCCCGCCTTGCCAGAATCTCCGAGGAGATGCTCCGGGAGATTGACAAGGACACCGTGGACTGGGACCCCAACTTTGACGAGACCCGCAAAGAGCCCAAGGTCCTGCCCTCCCGGTTCCCCAACCTTCTGGTGAACGGCTCCAGCGGCATTGCCGTGGGCATGGCCACCAACATCCCGCCCCATAACCTCCGGGAGGTGATTGGGGCCGTCATCTGCGTGCTGGACGACCCCAACGCCACGCTGACGGATTTGATGCAGCACATGGAGGGCCCGGATTTTCCCACCAGGGGCATCATCATGGGCCGCTCCGGCATCCGGGCGGCCTACGCCACCGGAAGGGGGCGGGTGACCATCCGCGCCCGGCATGAGTTCGAGGAGTTCGGCCAGAACCGGACCCGGATTATCATTACGGAGATTCCCTACCAGGTCAACAAGCGGATGCTGATTAAAAACATGGCGGACCAGGTGGAGGACAAGCGGCTGGAGGGCATCTCCAACATCCAGGACGAGTCCGACCGCAACGGCATGCGCATCGTCATTGAGCTGAAGCGGGACGCGAATCCCCAGGTGGTGCTGAACCGCCTCTTTGCCCAGACCCAGCTCCAGACCACCTTCGCCATCAACATGCTGGCCCTGGTGGAGGTCAATGGCAAGCTCCAGCCCAAGATTCTCTCCCTGCGGCACATTCTGGACGAGTACATCCAGCACCAGGAGCAGGTCATCGTCCGCCGCACCCGCTTCGATCTGAAAAAGGCCCAGGAGCGGGCCCACCTGCTGGAGGGCCTGCTGGTTGCCCAGGACAACATTGACGAGGTCGTCAAAATTATCCGCACCAGCTATGACAACGCCAGGGAAAACCTCATGTCCCGCTTCGGCCTGGACGAGGTGCAGGCCCAGGCCATCTGCGACATGCGGCTCATCGCCCTCCAGGGCCTGAACCGGGAGAAGCTGGAGAACGAGTACAAGGAGCTGGAGGAGCGCATCGCCTACTTCAACAAGGTCCTCTCCGACGAAAACCTGGTCCGCCGGATTCTCAAGGAGGAGCTCACCGCCATCGCGGAGAAGTACGGCGACAGCCGCGTGACGGAAATCCAGGACGTGGAGGACGAAATTGACATCGAGGATCTGATCGAGGAGGAGCAGTGCGTCTTCACCCTGACCCAGGCGGGGTATATCAAGCGGACCCCCGTCAGCGAGTACGCCGCCCAGTCCAAGGGCGGGCAGGGCCGCAAGGGCATCACCACCCGGGAGGAGGACGCGGTGTGCGACGTGTTCACCGCCTCCACCCACGACTATATCCTCTTCTTCACCGATACCGGAAAGGTCTACCGGAAGAAGGGCTATCAGATTCCCGTCTCCGGCAAAACCGCCAAGGGAACCAACATCGTCAACATCCTCCAGGTGGAGCAGGGGGAGCGGGTCCAGGCCATGATCCACACCCGCTCCATCGAGGACGACGGCCGATTCCTCTTTATGGTGACCCGGAACGGCGTGGTGAAGCGCCTCCCGGCGGACAGCCTGCGGAACCTCCGGAACAACGGCATCCGGGCCCTGAGCATGACGGAGGACGACCAGCTGATCACCGTCCGGGAGACCGACGGGGAGCAGAACATCCTGATTGCCACCCACGACGGCATGGCCGTCTGCTTCCCGGAGGAGGAGGTCCGCCCCATGGGCCGCGCCGCCGTGGGAGTTCTCGGCATCAAGCTCCGGGAGGGGGACTACGTGGTGGGCGCCGCCCGGGCCCGGCCCGGCAAGGCCGTCCTCACCATCACGGAAAAGGGCTACGGCAAGCGCACCCCGGTGGAGGAGTACCGGATTACCAGGCGGAACGCCTACGGCATCAAGAACTATATGCTGACGGAGAAGACCGGGCGGGTGGTCGGCATCAAGGTGGTGGACGGGTCCGAGGACCTGCTGCTGGTGACGGAGGCGGGCATCTTAATCCGCACGCCGGTGGAGGCCATCAAGCAGTGCGGCCGCTCCACCCAGGGGGTCATTGTCATGCGGTTCAAGGAGGAAGGGGACCGGGTGATTTCCATGGCCCTGGCGGAGCGGGAGGAAATGCCGGAGGAGCCGCCGGAGGAAACGGTATGAAAACCGTCACCATCTACACCGACGGGGCCTGCTCCGGCAACCCCGGCCCCGGGGGCTGGGGGGCCATCCTCCTGTATGGGGAGCATAGAAAGGAGCTCTCCGGCGGGGAGGCCCGGACCACCAACAACCGCATGGAGCTCACCGCCGTCATCGAGGCCCTGCGCTGTTTGAAGGAGCCCTGCGCCGTGGAGCTCTGGTCCGACTCCAAATATATTATCGACGCGCTGGAAAAGGGCTGGGCCGCGGGCTGGCGGAAGCGGGGCTGGGTCAAGTCCGACAAAAAGCCCGCCCTGAACCCGGATTTGTGGGGGGAGCTGCTGGACCTTCTGGAGGTTCACGACCTCCGCTGCCACTGGGTGAAGGGCCACGCGGAGAATGAATTTAATAACCGCTGCGACGAAATGGCCGTGGCGGAGAGCCGGAAGGCCAAGGGCCTGTAAAAACGTCCGGCGTAATAAGAAATTGCCAAAATGGAAACCGCCTGCGGTCGAAGTTTTGGCAATTTTTTTAAAATGAATTGCACGGCGCGGCGGCGGGGGAAAAGAGAAAAAAAGTTATAAAATTTCCAGAATGTAACACGGAATAGGCAGGATGTAACATGCTTGTGGTTGAAATTTTGACAGTTTTACCCTAAAATGTAAAAAGGAGGCTGGTATGGAATTGCATGAAAAGCTGTCTTCTCTGCGGAGGAGGAAGGGCCTGACGCAGGTAAAGCTCGCCAAGCAGATAAAGATTGCCCGCCAGACGGTGTCCCGCTGGGAGACGGGGGCGTCGATTCCGACCGCGGAGAATCTCAACTATCTGTGCAGGTTTTACGGCGTTCCGGCGGACTACCTTTTTGGAAACGAAGCGGAGGAGCCCATGAAGGGGGAGGACCCCCCGAAGGCGGAAAAGCCCGCGAAGGGGGAGGAGCCCCCGGAGGCGGAAAAGCCCGCGAAGGAGGAAGCGGCCCCGGAGGTGGAGAAGAACGCGGCGCTGGCGGAGGCCCGGAAATGGAAGCGGAGAACCCTGGCCCTGTGCGCGGTGATTGCGCTGGTTCTGTTTTTCCTGGGGGCGTATTCTATTGGATACTCTGTAGGAAAGGTCGACGGGAGCCGGAAAACATTCCACGTTTCACTGGGAGACATAAAAGGAGAGGAGGTGGATTGGAGTACTGCGGAGACTTTTCACCTTGAAACTGAGTGGTGACATAAGGAAGGGGGTGGTAAAATGAGAATGAAAAGGCGATTGTGCTTGTCGTTTGTGGTGTTTGCATGCGTTGTCATAATAGGCGGCCTTGTACCTGACGCGAGGGCTGTTTCAGAAAAACCTTACAGCACGGACAGTCCAGAAATTGCGGAGCGGTCTACAAATCTATTCAGTATGAATGTGTCTGCAAATACATGCGCTGTTGCAGATTCCAGCTTTTTTATGGATGTAGAGCAGTCTGTCACCATCAGCGCATCCTATACTCCGCGAACGGCAAGCGTGGACGTCGGTCTGATTGGGCCGGACGGATTGTTCTATTATCAAAACACGGCAAAAGGATTAATTGAAGTGACATTTGATATTATAGAGCGGGGAAATTACACATTGGCTATAAGAAACAATTCGTCATATGAAATCAACGTGTCCGGACATGTATATCATTAGGTTAAAGAAGGGAAAAACTATGAAAAAAAGGATAATCAGTTTTGTGCTAAACGTAGTCCTGATTCTCACATTATGTACCCCAGCATTTGCAACTGAAGATACTGGTCGGGTAGTAACATTTGGAGATACGAAATATACCATGTATATGACGGAAAGCGGAACTACTCGCACGCTCATTCTCGATGGAGAAGAAAAAGACTATAAATTGGTCTATGAAATGGATAAAAACTGCATTTTAGTTTATACCAATAATAATTTTGCATCATATGCGGCACATTCTGAAAGCGAAAAAAACGCGCCGTACAGAGTGATTGACCTTAATAAAAGTTATGATTCTGGTCCTATGGAACAGGTTTCGGCAGTTACGTATTATGCGAGCAGTACCGTTGAAGGAGCCTATTTCTATGTTTATTGGGATGACGGCTCCTATGAGCTTTTGTGCAACAGTAATCCGAAAGCGTATACTGATACAAATCCGAACGTTACCATTCGCGATAAGTGCAGAAATTATTACAGCCGAATAAAGCAGCTTGATAGAGACCTTGTTTCGGTATTAGATTATATTGAGGTATTTGCAGCAGAACACACAGTTAAGAATTTTTCTCCGAGCCTTTGGAGATCAATTTGTACAATTTTCAATGATACAGCGACGGATGAGGAAGATGTTGAGGCTTATGGAACGATTGCTATTGCGGCAATTTCTGCGTACACCGGCTGGGTATGGCTTCCTGATATAATGCTGATAGCAGATTATGTGTTTAAGCAGGCGTGTGTCAAAGAGGATGTTGATCAGCTTGTGAAGCTTTACACTTACGTGTACAATTGGTATAATTAGCAGGAAATTATATCAATAGCGGCAATAACGGTGTGAACACAGGGGGAAATTTCATGGACTACAAAAAGAGCTATGCCCTTATGTGGCTGTTGTATTTCATAGGAGCCGTCCTGATCGGCCTGTACTGCCTGATTAGCCTGGGCAAAGGCTGGGCGCTTGCGGGCGTCGGCTTTCTGGCCGCCGGCTTTTTGCAGACGCTGTTTTTTTTTAACTGTCCCCGCTGTAAGATGAACTGGGTGCGGCACAGAATGTACATTCCGGCGGTTCCCCATGACTGCCCGTACTGCGGGGAGCATATCTGGTGAGGCGGTCCATACCATTAAACCGGCATAAAAGGAGGTTATTTATGAACAGAAAATTTTGGGGCAAACAGCACAAGCGGATCCTGGCGGGGGCGCTGGCCACGCTGCTTTTGACGGCGGTCTCTGCGGCGGCGGCTTCCGGGAAGGTGTCCTTCAACCAGGTGGGCCTCATCGTCATGGGGGAGGAGGCGGTCAAGGCGGGACAGACCTACGCCGCCGCCAACGGCCGCCAAATTCCCTCCAGCATCACCTACACCGACGAGGCGGGGGAGAAGACCCATTACCTTCCCGTGGAGCAGACGGCGGAGCTTTTGGACGCGGACGTGTCCTGGGACGGCGAGGCCAACTGCGTGAACATCGGGTACGACGGCAAGCCGTCGGGGCCTCTGCTTATCACGGGCCCGGGGGATGAAGACCCCAGGGACAACGCGGTCCAGTACGGCCTTTCCGTCGGGGCGCTGGAGGAGATAGACCCCGCCGCCCTTCCCGACCTGAGCGGCGCTTCCTCGCGCAGGTACGCCAACGCCCGGGTACAGTACGGCCTGGACGGGAGCTTTTCGGATATCGTCCACACCGTGCTCCCCGAGTATGGAAACTACCTGGTGTATACGGTGAAGAACGACGGGAACGTCCCCCTGTTCGTCACGGTGTACAGGGAGATTACGATTACCTACGGACGGGTGGAGGGCTTCCCCAGCGTCAAGGTGGAGGCGGGGGAGACCCTGACCCGGGCCTTCCGCGTGAACGAGGGGTTCAGCAGGCTGGAAAGCAACTTCGCCTTCGGCGTGAACGCAGAGAGGGAGAAGGGCATGCAGGCGGATTTCACGGTCACGCTGAAGCATTACACCGTGTAAGGCGGCCCAAACCCCCAACATTCATAAACTGTTTACACCAATCTCATAATTTTGCAAAAAGTTTCGGGTACATTAAGAATCAGCAGAGGGTACTCCCAGCCCGATGCGTTTTCTCCCTCCTAAATAAACACACACGAAAAGCGGACCGCTCCGGCGGCCCGTTTTTCGTTTCAGGATGTGCGAATGATTAAGAAATTTTAAGGCCGTGCCGATAGAGATAATAAAAGGGAAGAGGGGAGGCAGATTTATGCAGGTCAGGATGAGCGCCCAGCGTTTTATGAAGACGGGCTTTTTAAATCCCGCGATTCCCGTTTCCAAAAAACCGGAGGAGGCCGTCGCGCCGGAGCAGCCAAACGGATTTGACTTCACGGGGGTGGACTGGGATACCTTTGACTGGGACAGCTGGGAAATGCCCACCTTGGGGGACGGCGGGCCGCGCTGGCGTCGGGAGCTGGACCCCGGGGAGTACCGGAAAAAGAAGATGGAGGTTACGATTCGGAATTTTAAGGAAATCGAGGATCGCGTCAGGGCC
>CATLJA010000015.1 GCA_949959305.1 uncultured Oscillibacter sp. | reverse complement strand
TCCTCCAGGTCGTACACCCGGACCTCGCTCAGATCGTCGGGGTCGTAGCGGAAATATACCTGCTTGCCCAGGAGGCTCATCAGCATATCGTCGTTCCAGTAGTCCAGCCGCTGGCCCGCGATGTCCAGGTGGACGCCTCGCCGGGTGACTTTCTGCGGGCGGGCGCTGCGCATCAGCATCAGGCTCAGGTCCTCGGCCCCGGCCACCCGCTTGGTGTGCAGATTCTCGTTGTAGACCTGCTGGCGGGGCTTGCCCCGGTCCGCTACTACCTCGCCGCCGTAGGGCTGCTGGTTGAAATACCAATCCAGCAACTCCTCCACCGCCTGGGTAAAGGTGCCATCCAGGGGTATCTCGCCATTCTTCAGGACGCCCTTCAGGCGTTCCGGCTTCTCCAGGACGTTGCCTCCTGTGTAGGTGTCAAACAACCGGGAGAGGTGATCCTTTACATCCCGGAACCGCCGCTCGATGATTTTTGCCTTGGCGTTGCGCACGATGGCGTTGGTCATCTTGATCCCCAGGCGCTCGAACACCGGGGGTGGCTCGAACCGCTCTTGCCCATCCTTGGGCTTCTTTTTGCGGTGGCCCAGGCCGCCGATGTCAAAGGTCAGGAACTCGCGGCCATTGTCTACATAGATGTTTTCCGGGATGCCGTACTTCAAAATGCCCTTGCGCAGCGCAATCAGCGTTGCCTGGGAGCAGGGATTTTCGGTGACATGGCAGCCGGTGAAAATGCCGCTGCGGGCGTCAAAAAATGCTGTCAGGTGGAGGCGGTGCCGCTGGCCGTTGTCACCCTGGGTGATCACGTCGAAGGTGTGGTTGTCTGCAATCCACCACTCGTTGCTGGCCATGCTTTCGTATGTGCGCCGGATGTAAGGGGCGCAGCGGTCACGGAAGGCTTTCTGCCCCTCGCGCCCCAGCACCTCCACCGCCTCCGGGATATCGCTCTTGACGCGCCGGGTAAAGGTGGTGTAGCTGGGGATGTCGGCCACCAGGTCCGGGTGATCCTCCCGGAGCAGCAGTTTCATGTACTCATAGCACTTCATCATGGGGTGCTGGGCTTCCTGCAGGTAGAAGTACAGGAAAGCGTCCCATACCTCCGGCTGGATGTCGCTCTTTCCCTTTTTCCACTTGCCCCGCTTGTCGATCAGGCCGTCCAGGTCGTTCTGCTTGATGGATTTCCAGCGGCGGTACAAGGTGTCGATGGAAAATTCATGCTCCGGGTCCGTCTTGGCACACAGGGCGATGAACCTGTCATCGGCTTCGGCCTTGCTGCCGGGATACTTGCTCCGATACCGTTGCCAATCGTCCACCGTTTTCAGCCACCAGGTGATCTCCTCCCGCTCCTCGGCGGTGTAGTGATCCAGCGGCCTGCTGGTTCCCCGTTTTAGGGGAGTAACCGCTGACGGTACAGGGAGGCTGGCTTTCAGTTGGGCAAAATACTTTTCCTGGATGGAAGCGTCCAGGGCATCAAGAGGAAACAGATATTCAGGGGAATTAAACTCATTCAGGAAACTGGCCGCCTGAATTTTCCCGCTTTTGGCCCAGCGCCGGATCGTGCGCTCATCCTTGCCGTACAGACGTGCGACTTCCTGCGTACTCAGCCTGGTTTCCATCGTTCCACCTGCTTTCTCGACCTGCCATCATCAGTGTGGGGAGGTCATCCCCCGCAGACGGCCCGCAGTCCGTTTCGGCTTATTCCTCGGTGAGGGCTTCCAGGCCCGCGATAATCTGTTCACATACGCCCCGGTGTTCCTTCACGGCCCGGTAACTCTTGACTGCGTTGACAAAGGCAATGTCCTGGGGCGTGTCGGCGTAGTGGGCCATAGTCTCGGCGCTCTGCTCCATCTGCTTTTGGGCGATACCGACCTCCTCGGCTACAAGAGAGTAGATGGAACCATGGAGCCAGGTCGGGAGTTGCTGCCGTTCGAGTTTCTTGATGTGCTGGCTGGCGAAGTCAAATTGGCTCTGCAAGGTATCAACTTTGGATTGGGCGGCGGCAAGGTCGGCTTTGAGCCGGTCTATTTCGTAGGCTCGCTCGGCTGCCTGCTGTGCCTGGATTTCAAGCCGTGCCTTCATGCTGTAGGCTGCATCGTCCTCGATGTTCTGCTCCGCATCCTCGAAGCATCCATCGAAGGCGGCGGCGAGGTAGCTTTGCGGACCCAGTTCGGCAATCATCGCCTTGATTTTCTCCAGGGTCTCCCGCTCCTGCTCCTTCGTAGCCGTGGCGAGGGTGCTGGTAAGTTCGGTGTCGGTAATCTCGGCGTCCTTGTAGATGCCCTTGAGCCGCTTCTGAGCAGCCTTCTCGGTGCGCTCGGTGATATGATCGTAGTGTTCCTCTCCGTTGAGGAGGTAGGTAACTTTATAACTGTTCATGCTGCTGCTCCTTTCCGTTGCCCTGCCATCATCAGGCCGGGTGGGGCGGTTCCCGGCGACGGGCCGTGGCCCGTTTCGGCTTGGTGTTTAGGCTCCTTTTGTTTCGGTAAAAATATCCTCAACCTCACAATGGAGGGCTTCGGCCAGGGCGCGGGCGCGGATGGGGTAGGTGTAGCCCGCCTGATCCAGTTCGATGCGGTAGACCGCATTCTTGGGTAGTCCCGCCAGCAAGGAGAGTTTCTGGCGGGACAAGCCAGCCTCCAGGCGGCGGCGCTTGATTTCTTCCACTTTTGGGATAAACATCTTCAATACCTCCCTGCTTGTCAATTATGCTATGAATAATTACATCTGCTATTTTAGCTTATGCTCTGTATAATGTCAAGCGTAATTTTGAAATTTCCTTTTACAGCGCATAAGTTCTCTGCTATACTGCTTTTTGTTAGGGGGTATCTCTATGGTTAACAATGAAAAATTTGTTGAAAGGCTGAAATCTCTCCGCAAGGAAAAAGGCATCACGCAAAAACAACTGGCTGCAAAATTAGGGATCAGTTTGCCAGCAGTTATCAACTACGAAAACGCTCAACGCTCCCCAAGTTCCGCTGTACTTACTCTTTTGTCACGTTTTTTCAATGTCAGCAAGGAGTATTTAACAGGAGAGACCGATGAAAGAGAATCTGAGTGTACTTGGGATGATCCCGAAATCATGCAGGCCGTGCGGGAGAGCCTCCCGATACAAATCAGCGGGCTGAATGATGTACTAAAGGACTGCCCCGCCCAGGAGCAGAAGCTGACCTTTGACATCCTGGTGCAACTTCGCTATGTGCTGGAGTTGAAAGATACCATCAAGAAGATGACGGCTCTATCCATGCTCCATGATGTCGCCGCTGCTGTAGAACACCTCGCTGGCGAAGAAAAATGAGCCTTTATTTTTTGCCGTGGTTGAGTACGCTTGTATCTCGATGGATACGCTACCACTGCCCGGTTTTGTTGTGGTCGTTTTGTGAGAAAATAACCTATTCCGTTAGCCCTTTAAAAGTCGTTTAAACGGTAGTTGCATCTTCCTTTTAGCGCGGACATTTCAAAACCTGCAAAGGGCGGATGAATCCCCCGAAAAGCCCGTATTTTCAAGGCGCGGACACGTTGATGCAGCCCGGACACAAACTGTCCGCGCTATTCGATGTCAAAAAGCCAAAAAAGGCCGTTTAAGAGTGTGTTGTGCGCCGCCTGGTGCGCCCACTCTTAAACGGTTTTTATAATCCTCTTAAACGGCTGTAAACGTTGAAACACCGGGCTTTTGCCCCCGTCCGCTGTCTCGGCCCGCCCGCCGCTTAAACGCTCTTAAAAGGCCCTCTTAAAACCTCGGCCCGGTTCCTCGCCTGGAGGCCGTCCAGGGCCAAAAAAACAAAAAAAGAAATTGCAATCTTGTTTTCACAAGGTTACAACTTCTTTCACGATTTCCCGCTTGTATTGCATGGAATACCTTGATATTAGGGCGTTTTTCGGATTTTCCCGCCTTTTTTCATAAACAAACCCCCACCTGGTCCCATTTCTCAACTATTCTGAAAACTCACATCAAGCCCGCCTCATTCCGGCATTTTCTCAACCGTTTTGCCAAAATATCTCTCACCTTAAACACCTACAATCGTTCTTGACAAATTCAGTATAAGAGATTAGAATGGAAATAATACCAAAGAAACTTCCGGTACGATTATAGGTGAGGTGAGCACAGTGAATACCGAAATCCCGAAAGCCCTGTACGATAAGACCCTTGAGCAGCTGGTCATGACTTACGTAAGTAACCTGAGCGCTGAAGAAGTGGTCTCCAAGCTGAATGCCGAGGCCATGGACCTGCTCTCCGATGTCTTGGCCATCCTGGACGACGATACCCTGGAGGACCCGGAGTGTTTCCGCCGGATTGACGAGATTGTCAGCGCCTTCTGGGCAAAAGGAATCTATACGCCAAGGCACGATTGGTAAAGGGAAGCAGCAAGCCGCCGGCTTGCTGCTTCCCTTTTTTCGCAGCCGATTGAAAATAGGGCTTGACAAACGGAAAATTTCATGTAAAATAAGCATTAGATTAAACAACTAAAATTTTGCTTATACGGAGGTGGGCCATGACCAAGCGGGAGCGGCAGCTTTTGAACTGGATTGAGGAAAACCCCCTCATTTCCCAGAAGGAGCTGGCGGACAAGGCGGGGATTACCCGCTCGTCCGTCGCCGTGCATATCTCCAACCTGATGAAGAAGGGCTATATCACCGGCAAGGGCTACATCGTCCAGACCGCCCCCTATGTCACCGTGGTGGGGGGCGTGAACGTGGACGTCGGAGGCCGCCCGGAGGCGGCGCTGGTGGCCAGGGACTCCAACCCCGGCGCGGTCAGCTCCTCCCTGGGGGGCGTGGGGCGGAACATCGCCCACAACATGGCCCTGCTGGGCCTGGACGTGCGGCTGGTGACGGCCTTTGGGGACGACCTCAACGCCCAGAAGCTGGCCGCCAGCTGCGGAGAGCTGGGCATCGACATCTCCCAGTCCCCCGTCATTCCCGGCGGGCGGACCTCCACCTACCTCTTTATCAACGACGAGAAGGGGGACATGGCCCTGGCGGTCAGCGACATGGAAATTTACCGCCACCTGACGCCCCAGGCCCTGGCCCAGCGGCGCAAGCTCCTGGACGCCAGCCAGGTGGTGGTGGTGGACACCAACATTCCGGAGGAGAGCATCGCCTGGCTGGCGGAAAACTGCGCCGCGCCCCTCTTTGCCGACCCGGTGTCCACCGCCAAGGCCGTGAAGCTCAAGCCCATCCTGGGGAAGCTCCACACCTTAAAGCCCAACCGCCTGGAGGCGGAGCTCCTCTCCGGCGTGCCCATCACCGGCGGGGACAGCCTGAACCGGGCCGCCGACGCGCTTCTGGAAACCGGGCTGCACCGGGTGTTCATCTCCCTGGGGGCGGACGGGGTTTTCGCCGCGGACCGCGATGGAAGGGTTCAGCTTCCCTGCCTCCCGGCGGAGCTGGTGAACGCCACCGGCTGCGGGGACGCGTTTATGGCCGCCATCGCCTGGGCCTATCTCCAGGGCACGGACCTGGCCGACGCCGCCCGGGCGGGCCTGGCCGCCTCCTCCATCGCCATGGAGAGCCGGGAGACCATCAACCCGCGCCTCAGCGAGGAGGCCCTGCGGGACCGCCTGAGCCCCGCCTGACAAGCTGTTTTCCATTTTCATTCATATATTTTTGGAGGTTGTGAACATGAACATGAACAAGTATCTGGACGTCGCCCCCGAAGTCAAGGAGGCCCTGGCCGCCGGGAAGCCCGTTGTGGCCCTGGAGTCCACCATCATCTCCCACGGCATGCCCTATCCCCAGAACGTGGAAACCGCCCTGAAGGTGGAGGCCATCATCCGGGAGAACGGGGCCGTCCCCGCCACCATCGCCGTGCTGGGCGGCCGCTTGAAGGCCGGCCTCTCCCCCGAGGAGATTGACTACCTGGGCAAAACCGGCGCGGGCGTGGCCAAGGCCAGCCGCCGGGACCTGCCCGTGCTGGTGGCCCAGGGGAGGGACGGCGCCACCACCGTCACCACCACCATGATCATCGCCCACATGGCGGGCATCTCCGTCTTCGCCACCGGCGGCATCGGCGGCGTGCACCGGGGGGCCGAGACCACCATGGACATCTCCGCCGACCTGGAGGAGCTGGCCCGGACCCCCGTCATGGTGGTCTGCGCGGGCGCCAAGTCCATCCTGGACCTGGGGCTGACCCTGGAGTACCTGGAGACCCACGGCGTGCCCGTCATCGGCTATGGCACCGAGGAGCTGCCCGCCTTCTACACCCGGAAGAGCGGCTTTGGCGTGGACTACCGCATCGACAGCCCCGCGGAGCTGGCCAAGGCATTCTACGTCAAGCAGGACATGGGCCTGGGCGGCGGCATGCTGGTGGCCAATCCCATCCCGGAGGAGTACTCCATGGACGCGGACGTAATCGGCAAGGCCATTTCCGACGCGGTGGACGAGGCCAAGGCCAAGGGAATCCACGGCAAGGAGACCACCCCCTTCCTGCTGGCGAAGATTAAGGAGCTCACCGGCGGCAGCTCCCTGGACAGCAACATCCAGCTGGTGTTCAACAACGCGCGCCTTGCCGCCGAGACGGCGGCGGAGCTGGCGGCTCTTGCCAGGAACTGAAGCCTGTGTTAAAATGGACCGGCTGGGAAACCAGCCGGTCCTGTTTTTGAAATGAGGTGTACATATGAAAACCGCCCTCCTCTCCGCCGCGTCCCGGGAAAAAGCGCTTTTCCTGCCGCAGGCGCACAACGATTTTCTCTGGGCCGCCGCCGGTTCCCCCTGGGGGCTTCTGGCCATTTGGCTGGCGCTCATCAACCTCGTCACCTTCTGCGTCTTCGGCCTGGACAAGTGGAAGGCCAAGCGGAAGGAGAAGAAGGCATCCGTCCGCCGCATCCCGGAGAAAAACCTGCTGCTTCTGGCGGCGCTGGGAGGCAGCGCGGGAGCCCTGCTGGCCATGAGGGTTTTCCATCACAAGACCCTCCACAAGGCGTTCCGCTTCGGCGTGCCGCTGATTCTGGCCCTGCAAATCCTGATTCCCTTCGGGCTGTGGCTGTACTTCTCCGTTATCCGGTGACGGGGAGAGATAACGTTTGCGTGCGGCGGCCCCGCAGGCTGTGTTTTTCCTCCGGCAAAATGCCAAAAGACGGGGATTTTATTTGTAAAACCCGCTGAAAAACCTCTTTCAGCGTCAGAAAACGTTGACAAGGCCGGGAGGACTGCATTATAATACAACGTAACCCGGCGGCAGGGAATGGTATGGCGCAAACGTTTGCCGGCGGGGTTTATGAACAGGTGATGGAAGAAGCGGCCCCACCGCCGCTCCTTCCCTTTTCTTTCGCCCCGGCGGGCGCGTATCAGGAGAGGAGCGAGTCGGCGTGTTACACGGATTGGATTACCTGCGGGAGGTCAACACGGCCTCCGTGCTGCTGCGGCTGACCCTGGCCATGTTCTGCGGCGGCATGATCGGCCTGGAGCGGGCCAGGAAGCACCGCCCGGCGGGTTTTCGGACCTATATGCTGGTGTGCATGGCGGCGGCGCTGACCATGCTGCTGAGCCAGTACGAGTCCTATATGCTGAACCACGCCTGGGCGGAGCGGGCCGCGGAAATCGGCATCCGCACCGACGTGAGCCGCTTCGGCGCGCAGGTCATCAACGGCATCGGCTTTTTGGGCGCGGGCACCATCCTGGTGACGGGCCAGCAGAAGGTGAAGGGCCTGACCACGGCGGCGGGGCTGTGGGCCTCGGCGTGCATGGGCCTGGCCGTGGGAGCGGGGTTTTACGAGTGCGTGGGCCTGGCCTTCGCGCTGATTTTCCTGGTGGTCCACCTGCTGCCGGCGGTGGAGCTGTTCGTGGTGGAGAACGCCCGGAATATGAACATTTACGTGGAGTTCCAGTCCCTGGACAGCGTGGCGGAGATTATCGGCCGCATCAAGGCCCAGGACGTGACCATCTACGAGGTGGAGGTGGACCACGGCAAGCAGACCCAGTCCCAGCATCCCAACGCCATTTTCTCCCTGCGGATGAACCAGCGGGGGACCCACGCCAAGATTCTGGCCGCCATCTCGGAGCTGGAGACGGTCTACGTCGTTAAGGACACCTGAGCTGTGAAGGAGGAGGGGAAGCGATATGTTATCTCTGTTTGACGGCCTGCGGGACGTGACCGTCTGGTCTGTGGCCCTGCGGATGACCCTGGCGGTGTTCTGCGGCGGCATCATCGGCATCGAGCGGGAGTACAAGCGCCGCCCGGCGGGCTTCCGCACCCATATTCTCATCTGCCTCGGCGCGGCCATGACCACGCTGACCAGCCAGTACCTGTACCTGGTCCTGGGCCAGTACACCGACATGGCCCGCCTGGGCGCCCAGGTGGTGGCGGGCATCGGCTTCATCGGCGCGGGCACCATCATTGTCACCCGCCGCCAGCGGGTGAAGGGCCTGACCACGGCGGCGGGCCTGTGGGCGGCGGCCATCATCGGCCTGACCCTGGGCGGCGGCTTCTACGAGGGGGGGCTCTTCGCCACGCTCCTCATCCTTGTGGCGGAGCTGTTCTTCTCCCGGGTGGAGTACCGGATGCTCAAGAACGCCCCGGAGGTCAACCTCTACGTGGAGTATAACGACAACAAGACCATGGACGTGCTCCTTCAGGAGTTCCGGGAGCATGGGCTGAAAATCCTCAATATGGGCATCATCCACTCCCATTCCAACGAAAAGCACAACGCCTGCGCCATTTTCGCCCTGCGGCTCCACAAGGGGCTGGACGTGGAGCACCTCCAGCAGGAAATCTGCGCCACCGCCGGGGTGGTCTCTGTCCGGGAGCTGTAAGCAGGTCCGTTTCCAGGGGGCGCGCCGCGCTCCCCTGTCCTCTGTCCGCAGAAAGAGAATATCCGTCCCTGTTCGGCGGACATTTTGTGAAAAAGCACGATTGACAAGCGGCGCGGTCCGTGTTAAGGTAATATCACAATTGGATACTGGCAAAGGATATCCCCGGGGAAACGGCGAAAGCCTGCCGAAGGAGTGAAACTCTCAGGTGCGAGGACCGGGGACGGATGCGGCTCTGGAGAAGCCCGGCGACGGGTACCGAAGGTGCAAGGCGGGGAAGCCCGCCGAATCTCTCAGGTAAAAGGACAGAGGGGAATGCCGCCCGGCGGGGTTTGTCCGCCGGGGGGAGATTGCTTTTTGCGGGGCCGCGCCGGGCGGGCCCGCTTTTGCGTTCCCCCGCCGGAGCCGGTTCCGGGCTATGGAGGGAAATTATGGAAATCATCAACAGCGTTCTAAACTTTATATCCGGCCCGCTGAACGACTTCGCCTGGATGTACACGTTTCTGCCCTGCGCCATTCTGGGGGGCCTGTTCCTGACCATCCGCAACGGCGCCGTGCAGTTTCTGCACTTCGGCCACGCCATGAAGAACACCGTGGGCAAGATGTTCCAGAAGCAGGAGGCCGGACACGGGGCGGTGACTCCCCTGCAGGCCGTAACCACCGCCCTGTCCGCCACGGTGGGCACCGGAAACATCGTGGGCACCACCCAGGCCATCGCCATGGGCGGCTACGGCGCGATTTTCTGGCTGTGGCTGGCGGCCCTGGTGGGCATGGTCACCAAGTATTCCGAAATCGTCCTGGCCATCAAGTACCGGGAGCGGGACGCCAAGGGCGACTGGGTGGGCGGTCCCATGTACTACATCGCCAAGGGCCTGGGCGGCGGCTGGAAATGGCTGGCGGGCCTGTTTGCCGTGTTCGCCATTCTGGCCTCCTTCGGCATCGGCAACATGTCCCAGGTGAACAGCATCACCGGCTCCGTCATCGGCGCCTTCGCCGCCTTCACCAGCGTCTCCGCCGGAATGGAGTCCACCCTGAAATGGATTATGGGCGGACTGCTGGCCCTGCTGATTGCGGTGATTCTCCTGGGCGGCATCAAGCGCATCGGCGCCGTCACGGAGAAGCTGATTCCCTTTATGAGCGTCTTCTATATCATCTTCGCCCTCATTGTCATCGGCGTTCATTGGCAGAACATCGGCTCCGCCTTTGGGCTGATTTTCTCCAGCGCCTTCACGCCCCAGGCCATCGGCGGCGCGGCCTCCGGCATCGTGCTGAAGCAGACCATCATCTGGGGCCTGAGGCGCAGCGCCTTCTCCAACGAGGCGGGCCTTGGCTCCGCGGCCATCGCCCATGCGGCGGCGGAGACCAAGGGCCCCGTGAACCAGGGCCTCTACGGCATCTTCGAGGTGTTTGTGGACACCATCGTCATCTGCTCCCTCACCGCGCTGACCATCATCTGCAGCGGCGTGAGCATCGAGTTCAACACCCGGCCCGGCAGCGAGGTTATCACCGCCGCCCTGGCCACGGTCTTCGGCGGCAAGTTCGCGGCGCTGTTCGTGGCCATCGCCCTGGCCCTGTTCGCCTTCTCCACGGTGCTGGGCTGGTCCCTGTACGGCACCCGCTGCGTCCAGTACCTGTTCGGAAACAAGGCCGTCCGGGTTTTCCAGGTAATTTTCATCGCCGTGGTGGTGGTGGGCTGCGTGTCCCCCCTCAGCTTTGTGTGGGACGTGGCGGACACCTTCAACGGCCTGATGGCCATTCCCAACTTCATCGGCCTGTTCGCCCTGTCCGGCGTGGTGGCCGCGGAGACGAAGAAGTATTTCGGAGACAAGCGCAATTTGAGTTAAGCGCGGCAAAGCGCGAAAAGAGACAGCCGGAAGGCTGTCTCTTTTCGCGCTTCAGGCGAAGCCGGCGGAGGGCTTCTTTCACTCTTCTGCCCTTACAAGGTCAATTGCGGACTCCAGAAGAAGGTTAATCAGCTCATTGCGCGAGCGGTGTGTCATATCCGCCAGACGGTCCAGCCGGTCCACAAGCTCATCCCGCATGCGGACCGATATGACCTTATGCCCGTCGTCTCCTCTGCGGGGAGGCTTCTTGGTAATTTTGATTTTCTGTGCCATTGCCTGCCCGATCCGAAACAACCGGACCGAAAAGCGGGCCATTGAATGGATCTGCGGCATCCTGCGGGCATGGAATGAGGAAATCTATCCCGAGGAGCTGGGGGCCTGCGCTCCGGATTCCTGAACCGCCTCCCGCTCCAGCGTCACCTCCCCGCCGTAGGGCAGAAGGAATACCGGCACACCCTCCGCCGCGGGAGCGATGGCGTACATGGGCCAGAAATAGGCCAGGCCCTCCTCCGTCAGGTAGAAATTCTGGGGGTTGAACCGCCGCCGGAGCTGCCGCCGCCAATCCTCCCGCCAGCGGGCCGCCCCGGCCCGCTCCCGGCGCTGGATTTCCTCCGCCGCGCGGGTGAGGAGCCGCTTTTTCCAGGCCGCCCCGGCGGGAAAAAAGTCCCTGAGCGGCACGGGATAGCCCGCCGCCAAATCCCAAACGTCCCCCCGGCGGGTCAGCAGGGCCGGACCGGGGCCCAGGCTTTCCCGGACCTGGGTATAGAGGCTCCACAGGCCCCCCTCGTTGTAAGTGACGCGGTAGTCCAGCTCCGCCCGGAAGGCGGGCAGGGGGCGGCTGGCCTCCAGGGCCGCGCGGTACTCCGCCGCCGCCTGGGGCAGGAGGCACCGCTCGCAGTAGCGGAGGAAGGCGCGGCACTGCAGCTGGTAAAAGCGCTTTATCCGCCGGGCCGTCCGGTCCGTCCCCGTTGGCTCCGGAACCTGGGCCGCCGCCGACAGCACCGGCACACCCTCCACCGCCCACTCCCGCTCCGCCGCGAAGGGCTCCGTTTTCAGGGCCTCCAGACGCTCTCCCACAGGCACCGCTCCCCTCTCCATATTTCTCCAGCCTATGCGCCGGAGGGGGCGGCGGTGACGGGGAGGGCGCTTTTTGCAAAATTTTCCCTTCAAGCCCCCTTTACTTTCACGCTCTGAAAGGTTAAAATAGGGGATGCCTAGAACGACGACAGGAGGTCTCAGCGTGAAAATCGGCAAGAAGGAAAAGAGCGGACAGCTCTACAGGGCCATTTTGCAGCTCCGGGACGAGGAGGAATGCTACCAGTTCTTTCAGGATCTGTGCACCGTGGCGGAGCTGCGGAGCATGGAGCAGCGGTTCGAGGTGGCCTCCCTGCTGGACGACGGCATGATTTACAATGAAATCCTGGAGCGCACCGGCGCGTCCAGCGCCACCATCAGCCGGGTGAACCGCTCGCTGAACTACGGCACCGGGGCCTATGCCCAGTTGTTCGCCCGGACGAAGGACAAGCCGTCATGAACGCCTACGGCGCGCTGGCCGCCAGCTACGACGGCTTGATGGCGGACGGGGCCTACCGCCGCCGGGCGGCCTTCCTGGCGCGGCGGCTCCGCAAAAGCCCCATCCCTGTGGAGACGGTGCTGGACCTGGCCTGCGGCACGGGGACCATCGCCTGCCTGCTAGCGAAAAAGGGATATGCGGTTACCGCCGCCGACGGGTCTGAGGAGATGCTGGCCCAGGCGGCGGCAAAGGCGGAGGGGCTGGACCGCCCGCCCCTATTCCTCCACCAGGCCATGCCCCGGCTCCGCCTGGCCCGGCCGGCGGACGCGGCGGTCTCCACCCTGGACTCCCTGAACTACCTGACGTCGGAGCGGGATCTGCGGGAGACCTTCCGCCGGGTCCGGCGCTGGCTGAAGCCGGGAGGGCTTTTTTTGTTCGACGTGAACACCCCTTACAAGCTCCGGCGGATGGACGGGCAGCTTTATATGGACGAGACGGAGGAGAGCGTGTGCGTCTGGCGGACCTTTTTCTCGGAGAAAAAGCAGGTGTGCACCTACCAGGTGGATTTGTTCCGCCTCCGCTCCGATGGGGCCTGGGAGCGGAGCTTTGAAGAGCACCGGGAGCGGGCCTGGAGCGAGAGGGAGCTGCGGGAGTGCCTGGGCGCGGCGGGCTTCGCCTCCGTGAGGCTGACGGGGGACCTGACGGACAAGCCCCCCGGGCCGGACGAGGACCGCTGGCAATTTGAATGTAAATGAAGGAGAACCTATGAGCGACCAACTGATCCGGGCCATCTCCAGAGACGGCCTGATAAAAGTCTCCGCCGTGTCCGCCCGGGATTTGACGGAGCGGGCCCGGCAGATTCACAAGACCCTGCCGGTGGCCACGGCGGCCCTGGGCCGCCTTCTGGCGGCGGCTTCCATGATGGGAAACGCCCTGAAGGAGGAGGCCGCCAGCCTCACCCTGCAGGTCAAGGGCGGCGGCCCCCTGGGGACGCTGCTGGCGGTGTCGGACCACGAGGGCAGCGTCCGGGGCACGGTGGAAAACCCGGGGGTGGACCTCCCCCTCCGGGAGGACGGGAAGCTGGACGTGGGCGCCGCCGTGGGAAACCGGGGAACCCTGACGGTAATCCGGGACCTGCGGATGAAGGAGCCCTACGTGGGCAGCGTGGGCCTTCTCTGGGGAGAGATTGCCGAGGACATCGCCCTCTACTTTGTGGAGAGCGAGCAGATTCCCACGGCCTGCGGCCTGGGGGTGCTGGTGGACCGGGACCAGAGCGTCCTGTCGGCGGGGGGCTACCTCGTCCAGCTCCTCCCCGGCGCGGGGGAGGAGACGGCGGAGGCTCTGGAGGCGTCCCTCCGGGCGGCGGGGCCGGTGACGGAGCTTTTGAAGGCCGACCCGGATCCGGAGGCCCTGCTCCGCCGGGCGCTGCCGGGACTGGATTTGGAGGTCCTGGAGAAGCGCCCGGTGACCTACCGCTGCGACTGCAGCCGGGAGCGGATGGAGCGGGCCCTCATCAGCCTGGGCCGGGAGGAGCTCCGGAGCATGATTGACGAGCAGGGGGGCGCGGAGCTGACCTGCCGCTTCTGCGACAACGTGCAGAGGTTCTCCAGGGAGGAGCTGGAGTCCCTGCTGGCGTCCTGCTGAAAGAAAATGGCGGGATTTTGGGAAATTCCATTGACAAGCCCAAATTCTGCTGATATACTAGGGAAGCCGCTTTGAATGGGCCTTTATAAGCGCGCGCCAGCGCCGCCCCCGACAGCGAGCCCGCAATGAAGGAGTTGAAACAAGCATGAACGCAATCATCGTGACCGGCGGCAAGCAGTACAAGGTGGCCGAGGGCGACGTGGTCTACATCGAGAAGCTGCCCCAGGAGGCCGGCGACGCCGTGAAGTTCGACCAGGTCCTGGCCGTCATCGACGGGGACAAGGCCACCTTCGGCGCTCCCACCGTGGCCGGGGCCTTTGTGGAGGCCAAGGTCGTCAAGAACGGCAAGGGCAAGAAGATCCGCATCTTCAAGTACAATCCCAAGAAGGGCTACCGCAAGCGCCAGGGCCACCGCCAGCCCTATACCAAGGTCGAGATCGGCAGGATCTCCGTCTGAGCATGACCCGCGTCACCTTCCATACGGAGGCGGGCCGGATTACCGGCTTTGAGGCCAGGGGCCACAGCGGCTGGGCCGAGGCGGGGGAGGACCTCCTCTGCGCGTCCATTACCGCCGCCGTCACCCTGGTGGAGGCCACCGTCAACGACGTGCTGGGCCTCGCCGCCGCGGTGCGGACCGACGAGAAGAAGGCGCTGGTATCCCTGCGCCTGCCCGGCGGACTGGGCCCCGTAGCGGAGAGCACCTGC
This sequence comes from uncultured Oscillibacter sp., assembly GCA_949959305.1. Lineage (GTDB taxonomy): Bacteria > Bacillota > Clostridia > Oscillospirales > Oscillospiraceae > Oscillibacter. The sequence goes on along the minus strand of CATLJA010000015.1, from coordinate 15,234 downwards.
CAGTCCCTTTTGACGGGGCTGATGCTCTATTTCACCATGCTCCACGACGAGTACCCGGAAAATATCGAAGTCTTGGAGGCGGAATGACGCCGCCTCTGGAAACTCTTGAGAAAGGATGGTCCCTGACATGATTCGCATTGGTTTACAGTTCTTCGCCCACAAGAAGGGCGGCGGCTCCACCAAGAACGGCCGCGATTCCAAGGCCAAGCGCCTGGGCCCCAAGCGGGCCGACGGACAGTTTGTCCTGGCCGGCAACATCCTGGTCCGCCAGCGCGGCACTCACATTCACCCCGGTGTGAACGTGGGCCGCGGCAGCGACGACACCCTGTTCGCCACCGCCAGCGGCACGGTCCGCTTCGAGCGGCTGGGCAAGGATCGCAAGCAGGTCTCTGTCTACGAGGCTGAGTAAGCGTTTAAAAGGGCCCGGACATACCGTCCGGGTCCTTTTTCATCCCGCCGGCCAAGGCCGGAAAACCTGTCCCGATGGGAGGAAGGAGAATCCCAATGCCAGCATCTTTTATTGACAAAGCCCGCATCACCGTCCGGGCCGGCAATGGCGGCAACGGCGCCATCGCCTTCCACCGGGAGAAGTATGTGGCCGCCGGGGGCCCCGACGGCGGAGACGGAGGACGAGGCGGGTCCATCATCCTCCAGGTGGACGACCACATGTCCACGCTGATGGACTTCCGCTATAAGCGCAAATACGCCGCCGCCAACGGCGCCGACGGCCAGGGAGGGCGGAAGTCCGGCCGGGACGGCGAGTCCCTCACCATCCGGGTGCCCCGGGGCACCCTGGTCCGGGAGGCCGAAACCGGCGAGATTATGGCCGACATGAGCGGAAGCGAGCCCTTCGTCCTCTGCCGGGGCGGACGGGGCGGCTGGGGCAACAGCCACTTCGCCACCCCCACCCGGCAGGTTCCCCGCTTCGCCAAGGCGGGCCTTCCCGGCGAGAGCCACGACGTGATTTTGGAGCTGAAGCTCCTGGCGGACGTGGGGCTGGTGGGCTTCCCCAACGTGGGAAAGTCCACCCTCCTCTCCGTGGTCAGCAAGGCCCAGCCCAAAATCGCCAACTACCACTTCACCACCCTGTTCCCCAACCTGGGGGTGGTATGGGTGGACGAGGGCGTCAGCTTCGTCATGGCGGACATCCCCGGCATTATCGAGGGAGCCAGCGAGGGGGCGGGCCTGGGCCACGACTTCCTCCGCCACATCGACCGCTGCCGCCTGCTGGTCCACGTGGTGGACGTGTCCGGCAACGAGGGCCGGGACCCCGTCCGGGACTTTGACGCCATCTGCGAGGAGCTGAAGCGCTACAGCCCGGAGCTGGCGGAGCGGCCCCAGATTGTGGCCGCCAACAAGACGGACGTGCTGGAGGACCCGGCCCTGCTGGAGGCTCTCCGGGCCCATGTGGAGGGGCTGGGCTGTCCCCTGGTGGAAATTTCCGCCGCCGCCCACAAGGGCACCCGGGAGCTGGTGAAGCTGGCGGCGGAGCGGCTGTCCGTCCTGCCCCCCATCGCCGTGTACGAGCCGGACTACGTGCCCAAAGCGCCCGGGGCGGACGCCTCCGCACCTCTGGACGTGCGGCATGAGGACGGCGTGTGGATGGTGGAGGGGCCCTGGCTCCAGAGGCTTATGGCCAACGTCAACTTCGCCGACTACGAGAGCCGCATGTGGTTTGACCGGGCCCTCCGGGAGGCCGGCGTTTTCCGGCGGCTGGAGGAGCTGGGGATTCAGGACGGGGATACCGTGTCCATGGACGGATTTGAGTTCGAATACCAGAAATGAAAACGGGAGGGACGAAAGTCCCTCCCGTTTCGCTTGCTATTTAAGATCGCCCTCACGCCCCGGCGAAGCGGAAGACCACGCCCACTGCGGCGGAAAGGCCGATGAACGCGATGGGATGGAGCCCCTTCACCTTGGGAACCCAGTTGGTCAGCACCAGCAGAAGCGCCGCCAGAGCCAGGCCCGGCAGGTTCAAAAGCCCCCCCAGGGGCGCGGCGGCGTCCAGGGAGACGGCGGCGCTCTTCACGATTCCGCCCTCCCCGGCGATGAGCTGGATGCTGGTCAGCACCTCCAGAACCACTGCCGCGCAGGCCGCGCCGATAAGCCCCGTGGAGGCGGGGCGGAGCCCGTAAAACGCCCGGTCCACATAGGGGTTGTTCCGAAAGCTGTGGAGCACCGCCGCCACAATTAAAATCACGATGATGGAGGGGGTTATCTCCCCCACGGTGGCGACGACCGCCCCGGGCAGCCCCGCTGCCGTGAAGCCCACGTAGGTGGCCATGTTGATGCCGATGGGCCCGGGGGTGGACTCCGACACCGCCAGCATGTTCATCAGGTCCGTGTAGGTGTACCAGCCGGTGGACTCGCCGATGGCCTGGAGAAAGGGCAGGGTGGCCATGCCGCCGCCCACGGCGAACAGGCCGGTTTTGAAGAACTCCCAAAAGAGCCGCAGGTAAATCATGCCTTCTTCGCCTCCAGATTTTTCAAAATGACGCCCGCCAGGGCGGAGCCCACCACAAACCACACCGGGGAGAGCTTCAAAAACAGGCCCCCCAGAAGGACCGCGGCGAAGATGGCCGCCGTCCGCTTATCCACCACGGACTTTTTCAAAAGCTTCAGCACCGAGTTGAAAATCAGCACGCAGACGCAGACCTGAATGCCGGCGAAGGCGTTTTTCACCCAGGCGAGGCCGGCGAAATTGGAAATCAGGCCCGCCAGAATGGAGATGATTACCACGGAGGGGAACACCAGCCCCAGGGTGGCGGATATGCCCCCCGCCGCGCCGCCGCGCTTCTGGCCGATGAAGGTGGCCGTGTTGACGGCGATGATGCCCGGGGTGCACTGGCCGATGGCGTAGTAGTCCGTCAGCTCCTCCTCGGTGGCCCAGCCCTTGCTGTCCACCACCTCCCGCTGGAGGATGGGAAGCATGGCCATGCCGCCGCCGAAGGTCATGACCCCCATTTTCGCGAAGGTCCAGAAAAGGGACCAAAGCTCCTGAAATTTTGTCTTTTCGTTCATGAATGCCTCTCTCCTTGCCGTTACTCCGTATAGCCCCACAGCCCCCGGACGGAGACCTCGCCGGAGCGGACGGCCCGCTCCCGCCCATCCCCGTCCCGGACCAACAGGCTGAAATCCCCGCCGACGTCCACCGCCTGGGCAATCTCCCGGGGGCCGCCGCCGGAGGGAATGAGCTGGACGGTTTTTCCCAGGTTCACGCAGTCCCGGCGGTAGGCCGCCAGATACTCCGACAAATCCCCCGCCAGCAGCGCGGCGTAGGCCCGGTCCAGCTCCTCCAGCAGCGCCGCCGCCAGCTGGGGGCGGGACACGGGCCGCCCCAGGGCCTGGAACAGGGAGACAGCCACCTCCCGGACCTCCGGCGAGAAATCCTTGGGCCGCTGGCCCACGTTGACGCCGATTCCCAGCACCAGGAACTGGAGCCGCCCGCTCTCCGCCTCCAGGGACATCTCCGTCAGGATGCCGCAGAGCTTTTTCCCGTTTAAAACCGGGTCGTTGGGCCATTTCAGCCCCGGGCGGACGCCGCAGACCCGCTCCACGGCGGCGCAGACCGACACCCCCGCCAGGGCCGTCACCGGCGGCAGGCGGTCCGGCGGCAGAGGGGGGCGCAGCAGCACGGACAGGTAAATTCCCCGGCCCTTTGGGGACTGGAAGGAGCGCTCCATCCGCCCCCGGCCCGCCGTCTGGCAGTCGGCGACGGCCACCGTGCCGTCGGGGGCCCCGGGCTGGGCCTTCAGATAGTTGTTGGTGGAGTCCAGCTGCTCGAAGCAGCGGAGCTCCCGTCCTATGACGGCGGTGCGTCCCAGGAAGCTTCGGATCTCCGGCTCCGTCAGGGCGTCCGGCGCGGCGGCCAGGCGGTAGCCCAGGCCGGTCCGTGCCTCGATTTCATAACCGTCCCGCCGCAGGGCGTCCACCGCCTTCCACACGGCGGCGCGGCTGAAGCCCAGGCGGCGGCTCAGCTCCTGGCCGGAGAGGAAGCCCTCTCCGCTGCGCAGCAGCGACAAAACGTCTTCCCGGCTGCTCATGTCATCCCTCCTCGTCAAGCGGAACTAGTGTAGCACATTTTTCCGGCGGTGTAAATACGAAAACGAGGATTGACAAAGAGGTGGACCTATGCTATGATGATACCGCTGAAAGGCTACATGGTTTGCTGTTTCTGACTTATAAACAGCGGACTTTGTGGTCTTCTTTTTTGCGGTTTCAGGCGGCGCGCGGCCCGCGCCGCCGCCGCAGGGCCCGCCCCGGCCCAGCGGGGCGCAGAAAATGAGGAGGAAAGAGACATGAAGAAAACCGAAGCGAAACAGAAGGCCGCCCCGGAGTACACCAGCCCCTATGAGTTCCACGGACGCATCCCCCTGCGCCAGGCCATCCCCCTGGGGATGCAGCATGTGCTGGCCATGTTCGTGGGCAACCTGACCCCGCTGATGATTATCTGCGGCATCTGCGGCATCAGCGCCAGCGAGCCCGCGCTGTATGTGACGCTGCTGCAGAACGCCATGCTGGCGGCGGGCCTCATCACCCTGATCCAGCTCTGGTCCATCGGGCCCGTGGGCGGCCAGGTGCCCATTATCATGGGCACCAGCTCCGGCTTCCTGGGCGTGATGAAGGGCGTGGCCGCCAACCCCGCCATGGGCGGCGGCATCGTGGCCTACAGCGCCATCGTGGGCGCGGCCATGGTGGGCGGCGTGTGCGAGGCGGCCCTGGGCTTCTTTATCAAGCCCCTGCGGAAATTCTTCCCCCCTGTGGTCACCGGAAGCGTGGTGCTGGCCATTGGCCTGAGCCTCATCAGCGTGGGGGTGAACTCCTTCGCCGGAGGCAGCGGGGCCAAGGACTTCGGATCCCTGCCCAACCTTCTGCTGGGTCTTTTGGTGCTGGTGGTCATTGTGGCGCTGAAGCACTTTACAAAAGGTATTACATCCACCTCTTGTATCCTCTGCGGAATCATCGTGGGCTATATCGCGGCCTCCATCATGGGCGTGATCATGCCCCATGAGCTGGCGGACGCGGAGGGCGGCGCCTTCACCGCCTCCTGGTACGTCAACTGGGCCAAAATCGGCGAGGCCAAGTGGTTCTCCGTTCCCCAGCTTCTCCCGGTGAAGCCCACCTTCAACGTCCACGCCATTCTCTCCATCCTGATTATGTTCCTGGTCACCGCCGTGGAGACCATCGGCGACATCTCCGGCTGCGTGGAGGGCGGCATGGGCCGGGAGGCCACCGCCAGGGAGCTCTCCGGCGGCGTGGTGTGCGACGGCGTGGGCTCCGTCATCTCCTCCCTGTTCTCCTCCCTGCCCACCACCTCCTTCTCCCAGAACGTGGGTCTGGTGACCATGACCAAGGTTGTGAACCGGATGGCCCTGACCTGCGGGGCGGTGTTCCTGGTGCTGGCGGGGCTGAGCCCCAAGCTGGCGGCGGTCATCTCCATCATGCCCCAGAGCGTCCTGGGCGGCGCGGCGGTGATGATGTTCGCCTCCATCGCTGTGTCCGGCATCAAGCTTCTGACCAAGTTCGGCATCACCAACCGGGTGGTGACCATCGTGTCCATCGCCATGGGCCTGGGCTTCGGCCTGGGAGCCACCGCCGGGGCCCTGGCGGGCCTGCCGGAGCCTGTGCAGCTGGTCTTCGGCGGCTCCGGCATCGTTCCGGCGGCGGTGCTGGCGATTATCCTCAACATCGCCATTCCCAAGGAGCAGGAGGACCTGGACAACGAGGCCCGGGCCGGCAAGGCGTAATCGCTCCCGGGGCAGCCCTCCTGTCCGCGCCGCTTTTCCCCAGACGCGCAAGCGCCCGGAACCTTTCGGTTCCGGGCGCTGTTCCGCGCGGGCGCTCCGCCCCTTACAGGGCCTTGTCCAGCACTTCCGTATAGGCGGCGGGAGGGAAGGCCCCCACCTTCCGGTCAAACTCCCGGCCCTCCTTCAAAAAGACCACCGTGGGAATGTTCATCACGCCGAAGCGGCGGGCCAGCTCCGGCTCCTCGTCCACGTTGACCTTGGCGGTCAGGACCTTGCCGCCGTATTGGACCGCCAGATCCTCCATCACGGGGCCCAGTATCTGGCAGGGGCCGCACCAGGGGGCCCAGAAGTCCACCATCGCCAGAGGGGCCTGGCCCGCGGTTCCGTCAAATTCCGCTGTCTTTAAATGCTGCAGTGCCATATCGCAATCTCTCCTTTGTTTTGAATTTCTTATTTCAGCGCCGCCGCGAACGCCGCCGCCTTCTGTCCGGCGACCAGGCCCTCGCCCACGGCCTTGGAAACCTGCAGGGGCCCGCCGGTGCAGTCCCCCGCGGCGAAGACGCCGGGGAGGTTCGTCCGCAGCTCTCGGTCCACCGCCACAAAGCCTCCCTCCGCCGCCAGGCCGTGGAACAGGTCCCCGGGGGCCATGGCGGGCCGCAGGAGGAACACGCCCTCCACCGCCTCCGTCACGCCGCCGCAGCGGACGGCCTCCACCTTTTCCCCGCCCAGCACGGCGCAGTTCCGGGGCTTGTCGAAATAGAGAACCTCGCAGCCGATGCTTTCCAGGAATTCCGCCTCCTTCTTCGCCGAGGGGGTCCAGCCCAGGACGGCCACCCGCCTGCCCCGGTAGAGCATCCCGTCGCAGGTGGCGCAGTAGCTCACGCCCCGGCCCAGCAGCTCCGCCTCCCCGGGGAACTTCTTCCCCCGGGCCGCGCCCGCCGCCAGCACAACGGCCCTGGCCTGGGCCATGGAGTTTCCGACGCCGACGTACCACTCCTCCCCGGAGCGCAGGGCGCTGAGGGCCTTTCCCTCCTGAAACTCCGCCCCGGCGGCTTCGGCGTGGCGGCGGAAGGCCGTCAGCAGCCTTGCCCCGGATACGCCGGGGAGGCCCAGGTAGTTGTCCACCCGCTCCGCCCGCCAGAGGGGGTTTTCCTCCAGGGGGTTGGAGACCACCAGCACGGTCCTCCCCCGGGCCCGGACGTTCTGAGCCGCCGACAGCCCCGCCGGGCCGCCGCCCACGACAATCACGTCATACGCCATAGCGCCGCCTCCTTTTTTAGTATAGTATGTATTTCCTATCATATCATGCTTGCAGCAAATTTTGCAGTGGCGTTTGCAACAAAAATTTCCATCCCCCGCCGAAGGACAAAAAATATCCCGGCCCTTGGTTGCTTTTGGGCCGGGAGTTTGGTACACTAGGGGAGAACCGGCCCGGCGGCAGGTCCCGGCGGGCCGGCTCCCTATATTCAAAAAAGCGGCGGCGCCGGACCCAGGGGCGGACGCTGCGCGGAGTTGGGGGCGTCTCGGCCGCTCAGGCTATCCTATGCGCCGCCCCGTCCCCCCGCTACCGGGGCCGGATACCCTGTCCCCGCCCGCCGCCGGACTGACAGAAAAGAGGGGCTTTTCATGATTAAAATTGCGCCGTCCATCCTCTCCGCCGATTTCGCGAATTTGGAGCGGGACATTCAACGCATCGCCGCCGCCGACTACGTCCACGTGGACGTGATGGACGGCGTGTTCGTCCCCAATATCTCCATCGGCATTCCGGTGGTGCAGTCCATCCGGCCCGTCACGGCCCTGCCCCTGGACGTGCACCTGATGATTACCCGGCCCGTGCGGTATGTGGAGCAGTTCTGCGGCGCGGGGGCGGACCTGGTAACGGTCCACGTGGAGGCGGACACGGAGGAGAACATCCACGCCGCCATTGACAAAATCCACGCCGGCGGAAAGAAGGCGGGCGTGGTGCTGAAGCCCGGGACCCCGGCGGAGGCGGCCCTGCCCTTCCTGGAAAAGGTGGAGCTGATTCTGGTGATGACGGTGGAGCCGGGCTTCGGCGGGCAGAAATTCATGGCGGATATGATGCCGAAGGTGGCGGCGCTGCGGAAGCTGATTGACGGGAGGAATCCCGCCTGCGAGCTGGAGGTGGACGGCGGCGTGGCCCCGGATACCTGCAAAACCTGCATCGAAGCGGGGGCCAACGTGCTGGTGGCGGGGAGCGCGGTGTACAAGGCCGCCGACATCCCCGCCCGGATCGCGGAGCTGCGGGGGGCCTAGAGCCTGTTTCAAATCCGCCCCAGCTCCACCCCGGCGGAGAAGCCGCAGCGGAAGACGGCCTTCTCCGTAAGGTATCCGACGCTGCGCTCCTGGCCCAGCAGCGCGTCCAGCCGCCGGGCCTGCTCCGCCGTCAGGGTGGAGCGGAACGCCTCCCAGCCCTCCTCCAGGCCGTAAGCGGCCCGGCGGTATTCCCGGCTCTCCAGGCAGGGCGCGACGCCCTCCTCCTGGGCGTATTCAAACAGGGCGCGGAGGTATCCGTCCATATAGACCACTCCTTTAGAAACGTTCCTTTTGGAATGATTTTAGTATATCCACTTCGCTTGGAGCTGTCAAGAGATATTGGGAGAAATTATGGGGAAATTTTCTGAGGTTTTAAAAACATGCCGAAAGCGGCGCCATGTGAGCCAAGAGGTTGTGGCTGTGAATTGTAAGATTTCCTACAGCACCTACAGGCGCTATGAGACCGGGGATCGTGAGCCAAATCTCTCCACGCTCTGCGTGTTTGCAGATTATTTCGGCGTGACCCTGGACCAACTGGCGGGCCGGGCCCCCCTGCCCGGTACTACCGACGAAGGAGCGTAACCCGACATGGAATACTTTCCCGCCCCCCTGGAAAAGCTGGTGGAGCAGTTCGCCCGCCTCCCCGGCATCGGCGGCAAGTCCGCCCAGCGGCTGGCCTTTTTTGTCCTGGGCCTGCCCGAGGCCGAGGCCCGGGACTTCGCCGACGCCATCGTGGACGCCAAGCGGAGCATCACCTGCTGCCCCGTGTGCCAGAACTTCACCAGCGGGGGCCTCTGCCCCATCTGCGCCTCCGCCAAGCGGGACGGCTCCACCGTCTGCGTGGTGGCGGACCCCCGGGACGTGGCCGCCATCGAGCGCAGCCGGGAGTACAACGGGCACTACCACGTGCTCCACGGGGTCATCTCCCCCATGAACCGGGTGGGGCCCGACGACCTCGCCATCAAGCCTCTGCTGGAGCGGGCGGCCAGGGGGGACGTGCAGGAGGTCATCATGGCCACCAACCCCGACACCGAGGGGGAGGCCACCGCCATGTACATCGCCCGGCTGCTGAAGCCCTTCGGCCTCCGGGTGACCCGCCTGGCTTACGGCATCCCCGTGGGGGGGCACCTGGAATTCGCCGACGAGGCGACGCTGACCCGGGCCCTGGAGGGGCGGCGGGAGATTTGAAAACCGTGAAAAAGGGAGCGGGCCCCGGCGGGGTCCGCTCCCTGGCGTTTTGGTTCAGAGGCCGGGCTCGATGACCTGGGCCTTAATGAGGTTGGTGGAGCCGCTCTTTCCCAAAGGCACCCCGGCGGTAATCACCACCGTGTCCCCGGGCTGGACCAGCCCCTCCTTCACGGCCACCTCGGCGGAGAGGGAGAAGATCCGGTCCGTGGAATTGACCTCCCCCGTCAGGAAGGGAATCACCCCCCAGCAGATGGACAGCTGCCGCCGGGTCTTCTCGTGCATGGTCAGGGCGGCCACCGGGCAGGCGGGGCGGAAGCGGCAGATCATCCGGGCCGTGCGGCCGGAGCTGCTGGCCGCCAGAATCGCCGTGGCGTTCAAGTCCCGGGCGGTGAGGCAGCAGGTGTGGGTGATGGCGTCGTTGATGTTGTTGGAGGCTGTAACCACCAGCTGCTTCTGGAAGCGCTTCCAGTAGTCGATGGAGGACTCCGCCTCCGTGACGATTTCCAGCATGGCGGCCAGAGCCTCCACGGGATAGCGGCCCCCGGCGGTCTCGCCGGAGAGCATGACGCAGCTGGTGCCGTCGTACACGGCGTTGGCCACGTCCGAGACCTCCGCCCGGGTGGGGCGGGGGTTGCGCATCATGGAGTCCAGCATCTGGGTGGCGGTGATAACCGGCTTGCCCGCCTGGAGGCCCTTGCGGATCATCTGCTTCTGGAGGGCGGGGACCCTGGCGGCGGGAATCTCCACCCCCAGGTCGCCCCGGGCCACCATGACCGCGTCGGCGGCGGAGAGGATTTCGTCCAGGTTGTCCACGCCCTCCTGGTTCTCAATCTTGGCGATGATTTTCACGCCGTCCCCGCCGCAGTCACGGAGGACCTGCCGCACGGCCTCCACATCGGCGGCCCGGCGGACGAAGGAGGCGGCGATATAGTCGAAGTCGTTCTCCACGCCGAAGCGAATGTCCGCCACGTCCTTCTCCGTCAGGGCGGGAAGCTGGATATGGGCCCCGGGGATGTTGATGGACTTGTTGGCGGAGAGGGTTCCGCCGTTCTCCACCTCGCAGAGGATGTCGGGGCCCTGGATTTCCTTGACCCGGATGGCGACCAGGCCGTCGTCAATCAGGATTTCCTGCCCGGGGGCGACCTCCTCGTTCAGTTTGGCATAGGTGACGGAGACCCGCCGGGCGGTGCCGGGCACGTCCTCCACGGTGAGGGTGAAGGGCTCCCCGGCGGCCAGGTCCACCGTCTTGCTCTCAAAGCTCCGGATGCGAATTTCCGGGCCCTTGGTGTCCAGGATGGTGGCCACGGGACTGCCCATCCGGTCCCGGACGGCCTTTAAGCGGTTCAGCCGCTCCAGGTGCTCCGGGTGGCTGCCGTGGGAAAAATTGAACCGGGCGCCGTTCATGCCCCCCTTGATAAGGGCGACGATCATTTCCTCGCTGTCCACGGCGGGACCCAGGGTACAGATGATTTTCGTTTTTCTCGGCATGTGAAATTCCTCCTGTAAGCTCCCTCCGGCGGGGAGCCGAAACCAAATGTGAATGTCTTTCTGCGGTTCCCTATTATACAAGAGTCTTTCCCGTCTGGGTAGGTAAGAATTCCATAAATTTTGCGTAATCGTTTAGCCGGGTCTCCGTGAAAGTGTTTTCGCAAACGTTTGTAAGGGGGCCGCCGGGCCTCAGCCCTCCCAAAAGAGCTCGTCCAGGGTCTTGCCCAGGGCGCGGCAGATGGCGGTGCAGAGCCTGATGGTGGGGTTGTAGTCCCCCTTCTCAATGGCGTTGACGGTCTGGCGGGAGACTCCCACCGCGTCCGCCAAATCCTGCTGGCTCATATCCAGGGCGGCCCGGGCGGCTTTCAGGCGGAGATTTTTCATTCCTCCTCCTCTTCCCGGGAGCGGAGGAGGTGGTTAACGATGTACACGATGAGAATGACCAGGGTGAGAAGGCCGGCGATGGGATTCACCGCCCGGAAGGTCAGCACGCCGTTTTCCACCAGGCCGGGGGAGAGGTGGGACATTACGCCAAAGCCCAGGTTTATGGCGGAGAGCAGGGCGAACATGGTCATGATGGTCCGGGGCCTTTCCCGGAGGCTGAGGTACGCGTCCTTCAGAATGCAGGTGACGGCGAAGACGCACAGGGAAACGGCGGCGCAGAGGGTGACCCCCGTCAGCGCGTCGCACCAGCGGCCCAGGACCAGGTCCGAAACGCCATAGGCGCAGGCGGAAACCAGCAGGGTGAAGAAGCCGTATTGAAACGCCTTGCCCCGGGCCAGCTCCTGCCGCTCGTCAAATTCCATGTTCAGGACCTTTTTCTTGAACAGAAGGGCCAGGAACAGAAAACCCGCCCCAAGGCCGGAGAAAATCCCCAGCAGCAGCCCAAGCTGGTAGTCCATAAAAAATACCTCCTTTTGCAATCTAAGGACAGGATACCACTGCTGCGACATTTTGTCAAGTATATTTTACTAAATGACGCATAAAAACTCCGGGCGGAGGGCCCGGAGCGTCTGCTGTCAATTGCCGGAGCGCTTGCGGCCGCGTTTTTTCTTCTCCGCGTCAATCTCGCCGTAGAGCCAGCGGAGGCCGTCGGAGAGGCCCCCCACCTGGTCGATGAGGCCCAGCTTTACCGCCTCCTCGCCGTAAATGACGCTGCCCACGTCGGCGGCCATGTCGTCCTTTTTCAGCATCATGTCCTGAAAGTCCCCGGCGGAGATATGGCTGTGGCCCGCCACAAAGGCCACAATCCGGTCCTGAAGCCGCTGAAAATAGCTGTAGGTCTGGGGAGCGGCGATGACGGTGCCGTTCATGCGGACGGGGTGGATGGTCATGGCGGCGGAGGGCACGGCGAAGCTCCGCCGGGCCGCCACCGCCAGGGGCACGCCGATGGAGTGGCTGCCCCCCAGGACGATGGAAACGGTGGGCTTGGTCATGCCGGCGATAAGCTCCGCGATGGCAAGGCCCGCCTCCACGTCCCCGCCCACGGTGTTGAGCAGGAACAGGACCCCCGCCACATCGCCGGACTCCTCCAGCTTGGCCAGGAGGGGGAGAACGTGCTCATACTTGGTGGTCTTGGCGCCGGAGGAGGCGGTTACGTGGCCCTCAATCTGGCCGATGATGGTGAGGCAGTAGATGTTGCCGTGGGGCGTGGCCGTCATGGCGGAGCCGAAGTCCAGAATGGACTGGGCGGCTTCGTTCTGTGTATCGGTTTCCGGTTCGGCCTGAGTGGGTTTGGTGGATTTGGTCATAGTAACGTTACCTCGCTTTCGTGAGGGTAGCTTTTGCGGTTTTTCGGAAATTACACCTGCCTCCGGGCCGGAATCTTACGGCATTGTAAGATACGGCGGCAAAATGTAAGGCAGACCGATGGACCCGCCGCCTCCGCCCTGCTATACTGAAACCAGTTCAAGGGAAACCAAACGCGAGGGAAACAAAATTTAAAATAAACGGGGGAAATCACAATGAAGCGCATGATGAAGGGAATTGCAATGGGACTCCTGGCGGCGGCGGCGATTATTGCGGGCCAAATGGCCCTGACCGGCTTCCTGGGCTTCCATACCGCCGAGCTGATCGGCGGAACCGCCGTGACGGCCCTGTGCCTGTACGCCCTTATCCGGGTGGTTCAGGCGCTCCGGGCGAAGCGGGAGGCGAGGGCCTAAGCGGCGGGAGAAATTGGACGGAAAAACGGCGGGCCGGAGAGGCAATGTCATTAAATTAAGGATTTCCCGCACCTGAAAAAAGCGCCCACCACCTTTTACATTTTCAAAAGGTGGTGGGCGCTTTTTTGTGGCTCATATGTTGTTAAAACATCGGAAACTACCGAATTTATTTTCCCATAGCCCGGTGCAGGAAGGTAACAATCTGTCCACGGGTACAGGTGGAGTTGGGAGAGAAGTTATTGCCGCCTGTTCCGCTGGTAATCTCGTTTTCCACCGCCCACGCTACAGCCTGAGCATACTCCGCATTGGCGGGAACATCGGTGAAGCTGGCCTTTGTGGAAGGTGCGGGGCTTCCTGCTGCCTTCCACAAGTATTCCACGGTCATGGCACGGGTACAATCAGTGTTCGCTCCGAAGGTAGAACCGGACACCAAACCCTTTTCAGCGGCCCACAGAGCCGCCTTATAGAAATAATCGGTAGTCTTAATGTCGGTGAAGGGATTCGCCGCTGTCGGCTCCGGTGAGCCGTTAGCACGCCACAGAAAGGTTAGAATCTGCCCCTTACTGCAAGTCGCGCCAGGGGAGAATGTGGTCGCGCTGGTGCCGCTGGTGATGTTCTTTTCCACCGCCCACAAAACTGCATCCGCGTAGTAATCATCGGTTTTTACATCCGTGAATCCGCCGACAGTTGAAATTGATGGTATAGAACTATTATCAGCATTTGGAACTTTTGCAGTAATGTTTGTGACACGTACAGGAATAGATTGGCATTTTACTGAAAAGAGACTTCCAGTGCTATCCCGCATACTTCTGTCATAATTTCCTGCAACACCGTTGCCGATATTGTTAGCCGCGCCCCACATCCAGAGAGAACCGTCAGGCTTCATTGCAATAACCGCATTAAAACCGCATACCGCAACAGAGACTGCATTATCCATTACCTTGGTTGGATTTTTATATGTGGTATAAGATACATTGACTTTTTCAGGATCTCCGAGTTGGCAAAACCGATTTTCACCATAAATCCAGAGGGAACCATCTTTCTTAATATAGGCAACATTATTTGTACTCAAGGGGTAATCGGGGCCATCAGTCACTGATATTACATCCTGCGCGATGACTTGAAGTGGTAATGGCTCTTGTGGAGGGGCAGGTCTTTCACCCATAAGAACACCATTTTCACTATAAGGAATCATCTCTGTATATTGCGGCCATGTTACGAGAGTACCATCTGTCTGAAGGACAAAAGGATTTTCAATATCAATACCGCAATAGACAGACACTATACCGTCCAAGACTTTTACAGGAACCGTCTGGCAGGAATAGGAACGTTCAGGTACATATTCATGCTGGTGGACGTAATTTGATTTGCTTCCGTTATTGAACCGATTAAGGCTGGTATTTCCCCACATCCACAGTGTTCCGTCAGTCTTAACGGCGGCGGTATAATCTTTACCACAACTGACAACAGCTACACCGTCCATAATTTTTACTGGTGTGGTTTGAAGCCCATCTTCACAGCCATTTCCCACTCGTCCATAACTGGTATTTCCCCATACCCAAAGGGAACCGTCGGTTTTGATAGCGGCGGCATGGCTGATTCCACAGCTGACAGCAGCCACATCATCCATGATTTTCAACGGCGTTTCTTGAAATATGCTCCAACCGTTAAAATCTTTGCCTTTTCCACCGTTTCCAAGTTGGCCATTTCCATTATGACCCCAAGTCCAAAGGGAAGCGTCAGTTTTTATTACCGCAATATACGGAGTGGCAGAACTAGCGGAAATACTTACAGAACTCACATTATCCATGACTTTTTGAGGTGTTGTATAAAAAGAATCTTCGCCAACTGGTGCGCCACCAAAAATTCCGTCCCCTCCATCGCCCCACATCCAAAGAGTATTATTGTTGTCAATCACAGCTACACAGTTGTATCCACAAGTCAATGTGCTTGCCTGTTTTGCAATTCCAGTATCGCCATAGGCCAAGGCTGGAACGCATAGTCCCATACACAACGCAAGGACTAACACAAGGGTTATACGTCTACACCGTGAACTTCAAAATGGCTGTTACTCTTTACAAAGAATTTCTCAATGACCCGGCCATGACCGGGGGAGCGGTCATGCGGGAAATTGGCCGCAACACCATCCCAATTCGACCGGGGCGGCAGGACGAACGAAACCTTCGGGCGAAGGGCTTCGGCTGGTTCACCTACCGTATCGCAGCCTAAGAAGTTGCTGTTCCAAAACCCGGGGGGCGGGGGGTTGAACTCCCGCCCTCCTTCATGGCATTATTTTTTGAAAAGGCCGATTTTAGAGCCCAAATCGCGGGATTTTTCAAAAAAATGTGCCGCGATAACTTAACGGCAGGAAAATC
>CATLJA010000014.1 GCA_949959305.1 uncultured Oscillibacter sp. | reverse complement strand
GCGAGGCCCAGGGCCAGGCCCGCGAAAAAGAGCCTCCGGCAGACTCTCCCGGCCCGGGAGCGCCTTCCCCAGCGGACCGCCAGGATTCCCATAACCCAAACCGCCGCCGTTCCCAAAAGCAGCCAGCCGGTGAAGCGCATCCCGTTGGGGATGACCGCCAGCGCCAGCCCCGCCAGGGCCAGCAGGGCAATGAGGGCCCCCTGCGCCTTTGCCTGCTTTGTCATGCCTCTCCGGCCTCCTCGCTGAGCTGTTCCCAGCGCCTGTAAAGGGCGTCCAGCTCCTCCTGTGCCGCCTCCCGCTCCGCCGTCAGGGCGGTCAGCTTTTCGTAGTCGCAGGCGGCGGCTTCCATGTCCGCCTCCAGGGCGGCGATTTTTTCCTCCGCCCTGGCCACGTCCCGCTCGCAGATGGTCAGCTGGCGCTTCGCGTTCTGCTGGGCCCGGTTTCCCCGGACGGGGCGCTCGGCCTTTTCCTTCCGGGGTTGGGGAGGCGCGGCCTTTTCCGCCGCCTCCTGGGCCTTCATCTGCCGGTACTGGGCGAAGCCGCAGGGATAGTCCGTAATGGTTCCGTCCGCCAGCTCCCAGATTCGGGTGGCGAAGCGGTTGATGAAATAGCGGTCGTGGCTGACGAACAGCAGCGTCCCGTCGTAGCCCTCCACCGCCTCCTCAATCCACTCCCGGGAGGCGATGTCCAGGTGGTTTGTGGGCTCGTCCAGGATGAGGAAGTTGATTTCCCCGTCCATCAGCATGCACAGGCGCAGCCGGCTCTGCTCCCCGCCGGAGAGGACGGACACGGGCTTGAACACGTCCTCCCCCCGGAAGTCATAGGCCGCCAGGCGGTTCCGGGCGCTCTGGGCGGAGAGGCCCCGCCGGGAGGCCATCATGTTCTCCACCAGGTTCCAGTCCGGGTGGTCGAAGCGGATAATCTGAGGCAGGTAGGCTGGCTTTGCCTGGGGCCCCAGCTTGACGCGCCCCTCGTCGGGGTACAGCTCCCCCATAATCATTTTAATGAGGGTGGACTTCCCCGTGCCGTTGTCGCCGACGAGGGCGATGCGCTCGCCCCCCTCCACCTTCAGGGTGATGCTGTCAAACAGATGCTTGTCTCCGTAGGACTTCGCCAGGTTCCGGATGCCCAGCACCTCGTCCCCGTGGAACTCGGCGGTGGAAAACCGGGCGTCCATCTTCCGCGCCTTGGTGGGCTTGGCGGTGGTGCGCATGCGCTCAATCCGCCGCTCGATATTCACGGCCCGGCGGTAGGTCTTGTCCATACCCATGAAGGCCCAGAGGCGGAGCTGCTCCGCCGCCTTCTCCAGCTGCTGAATCTTCGCCTGCTCCTTCTGGTACTGCTTCAGCCGCTCCTGATAGCGGCGCTCCTTCTCCACGGCGTAGAAGCTGTAGTTCCCGCTGTAAAATTCCGCCCTGCCGTTTTCAATTTCAATGACCCGGGTGACCGCCCGGTCCAGGAAATAGCGGTCGTGGGAAATGGCCACCACGGTGCCCCGGAAGCCCCGGATATACTCCTCCAGCCACTCCGTGGCGTGGAGGTCCAGGTGGTTCGTGGGCTCGTCCAGCAGCAGGATGTCCGTATCCTCCAGAATCAGCCGCCCCAGGTTCACCCGGGTTTTCTCCCCGCCGGAGAGGCTGTCGAAGAGCTGGCGGCGCTGCTCCTGGGGGATGGAGAGGCCGTTTGCGATTTTATTGACGGCCACGTCGGTGTCATAGCCGCCGAAGACCTCGAACCGCTCGGTGAGGGACCCGTAGCGCCGCAGCAGCGCCGGGTCCGATTCCCCCGCCGCCATGCGGCCCTCCAGGGCCTCCATCTCCCTGGCCAGGCTCTCCAGCCGCCCGAAGGCGGAGCGGAGCACGTCCTCCACGGTGTACTCCGCCGGGTAGACGGGAATCTGGGAAATCAGGCCCAGCCGCCGCCCCTGTCCCACGGAAACCTGGCCCTCGTCGGGCTCCAGCTCGCGGGTCAATATGCGAAAGAGGGTGGTTTTGCCCGCGCCGTTCCGGCCCAGCAGGCCCACCCGCTCCCCCTGGTCAATCTGAAAGGTCAGGCCGTCCAGAACGTTGTGCCCCACCTCGAAGGACTTGACCAGGGAGTTTACCTGTATCTCAATCATAGCGTTTTATCGTCTGTTCTCCAGTCTTTGTTTCTTCCAGCCGCTCCACCAGCCAGCCGAATTTCATGGCGTGGGAGGCCTTCACCAGCATGACGGTTCCCTCCGGCTCCAGCTGCCGCCGCAGCTCCGGCAGGGCCTCCTCCTTCGTGGGGAAGTAGAGGACGGAGCCGCCGCTCAGGGCCACGCCGTCGGCGATTTTCCCCGCCAGCTCCCCGCTGCCCACGGCGAAGACTAGGTCCACTCCCAGCATGGCGGCCAGGGCCCCCATGTTGTAGTGGGCCCGGTTTTTGATGCCGCCCAGCTCTCCCATGTCCCCCAGGACGGCCACCCGCCGTTCGCAGTCCGTCCGGGCCAGAATCTCCAGCGCCGCCGCCACGGACTGGGGGTTGGCGTTGTAGCAGTCGTCCAGCAGCATCCGCCGCCCCGGCAGGCGGAGGACCCGCATCCGGCTTCCCGCCGGGACGTAGGAGGCGGCGCCCCGGACGATTTCCTCCCGGCTGAGGCCCAGGGCCTCTCCCACCGCCGCAGCGATGGCGGCGGCGTAGGCCATGTGCTCCCCGGGGGCGGGGACGTCCAGCACGTAGCGCTCCTTCTCCGTGATTACGGTGCAGCGGATGCCGTCCACGCCGTAGTCGGCGATTTCGGCAATCCGGGCCTGGCAGCGCTCCGACTTGCCGCAGCGGACGGTAGGGAAGGGGACCGCCACCGTATCCAGCAGGGCGTCGTCCCCGTTCAGGACGGCCAGGCCGTTCTTTTTCAGGTGGGAGAAAATCTCGCACTTGGCCTTCAGTATGCCCTCCCGGCTTCCCAGGTGCTCGATATGGGCGTCGCCGATGTTGGAGATGACGGCCACGTCCGGCTTCACCATCTCCGTAAGGTACTCGATTTCACCGAAGTGGTTCATGCCGGTCTCAATCACCGCCGCCTGGTGCTCCCTTGTCAGGCCCAGCAGGGTCAGGGGAGTTCCCACGTCGTTGTTGTAGTTCTCCGGGGTCTTCCACACCCTGAGCTTCGCCCCCAGCACGGCGGCGATCATCTCCTTGGTGGTGGTTTTTCCCACGCTGCCGGTGACCTGAACCACCGGAATGGAAAACTGGTCCCGGTAAGCGGAGGCCAGGGCCCGGAGGGCCAGGCGGGTGTCCGGGACCTGAATGTAAAACCTGTCGTCCCGGAGCGTCTCCGGCACGCGGGCGCAGAGGCACCCCGCCGCGCCGCCGTCCAGGGCCGCTTCGATAAAGTCATGCCCGTCGAACCGCTCTCCCACCCAGGGCAGGAACAAGCAGCCGGGGGTCAGGCTGCGGCTGTCGGTGCAGACCGCGGTGACGGCGGGGGTATTTTCGCTGGGGTTCAGCCATACGCCGTCCACGGCGGCGGCAATCCGGCCGGCAGTCATGGGCTCCATTCCATCGTCCTCCCCGCGCCCCGTAAGGGACGCGCTTTCTTTTTGTGATGTATCAGCGCCGCTTGATCGCCAGGGACAGCCGGACGATCTCCTCGCACAGCTCGCCGTAGCTCATGCCCACGGCGGCGGCCTCCTGGGGCACGAAGCTGGTGGGCGTCATTCCCGGCAGGGAGTTGGACTCCAGGCACCAGAGCTTCCCGTTTTTGTCCAGCATCATGTCCGTCCGGGAGTACACCTGAAGGCCCAGGGCCCTGTGGGCCCGGAGGGCCAGCTCCCCGGCGGCGGCGGCCTCCGCCTCCGTCAGGGGGGCGGGGCAGACCTCCCGCGCGCCGCCCTTCTGGTATTTGGCGGCGTAGTCGAAGTCCTTTCCGGCGGGGGTGGTCTCCACGGCGGGCAGGGCCCGGTTTCCCAGCACCGCCACCGTCAGCTCCCGGCCGTAGACGCGCTCCTCCCAGATAACCTCTCCGCCGAACTGGCGGACCTTTTCCAGGGCCTGCCGGAGCTCCGTCCGGTTCTCCGGCAGGAAAACCCCCAGGGAGGACCCGCCGGTGGTGCATTTAATGACACAGGGCATGGGCAGCTCCTGGGCCAGGCGGCAGGCTTCCTCCGGGCGGTAGTCCAGCACGCCCCACCTGGGCGTGGGCACGCCCTCGGCGCTCATGACGCGCTTGGCCACGGCCTTGTCCATGGCGACGCCGGAGGCCAGGTAGCCGGAGCCGGTGTAGGGCACGCCCAGCAGCTCCAGGGCGGCTTGGATTCTTCCGTCCTCCCCGTCCTGGCCGTGGAGGCCCAGGAATACGATATCCGCCAGCTGGCACAGCTCCAGCACATTAGGGCCGAAGACCCGGGGGCTCCGGTCCTTCCGGCTGCGCCGGACGGCCTCCAGGTCCGGGGCCGTGGTCTCGATCCGCGCGTCGGGGCAAAGGCCGTCCGCCGCGTCGAAGAGGGCCTCCGGGTCCGCCGGAAGCTCCTCCACGCCCAGGAACAAATCTACTAAAATGGCCCGGTGGCCCCGCTCCCGCAGGGCCCGGCAGACCCCGGTGCCCGTCACCAGGGAGACGGCCCTCTCGGGGGAAAGGCCCCCGGCCAGTACGACGATCTTCATGCGGCATCCTCCAGCAGTGGTAATCATTTCATCTTATTATAATCCATTATAGTTTAGCACAAGCGGGCGGTGAATACAACCTGCAAAACGCTTTTTTTACATTCCGTACGCAAATCCCGGAAAGGACTTGACATGGACCGTACTCCATATGATACACTGAATGCCAAATGCTTCCCCTGTGGAACGACGGAAAATGAACGGTAAAGGAGAACGATGATTATGGCTGAGACGTCCAAGGTCTATTTCGCGGACTTCCGCTGCCCCAGCTGGCGGGAGAACCTGCCCCAGAAGCTGGCCCGCCTGATGATGACCGCCGGGTTTGGCGAAATTGACATGGAGGACAAGTTTGTCGCCATCAAGATGCACTTCGGCGAGCCGGGCAACCTGGCCTACCTCCGGCATAACTGGGCCAGGGCCGTGGCGGAGCTGGTGAAGTCCCAGGGGGGCAAGCCCTTCCTGACGGACTGCAACACCTTGTATGTGGGCGGGAGGAAGAATGCCCTGGACCACCTGGAATCCGCCTACGTCAACGGCTTTAACCCCTACGCCGCCGGCTGCCACGTAATCATCGCCGACGGCTTGAAGGGCACGGACGAGGTGTCCGTCCCTGTGGAGGGCGGCGAGTACGTGAAGGAGGCCAAAATCGGCCGGGCCGTCATGGACGCGGACGTGTTCGTCAGCCTCACCCACTTCAAGGGCCACGAGCAGGCCGGCATGGGCGGGGCTCTAAAGAATATCGGCATGGGCTGCGGCTCCCGGGCGGGAAAGATGGAGCAGCACAACTCCGGCAAGCCCTTCGTGAAGGCGGAGAAGTGCATCGGCTGCAAGGCCTGCGCCAAAATCTGCGCCCACGGCGCGCCCCAGTTCGGCGCGGACGGCAAGGCTTCCATTGATACGGACAAGTGCGTGGGCTGCGGCCGGTGCTTGGCCGTCTGCCCCAAGGACGCCATCGACTGCCTGTACGACGAGGCTCCCACCATCCTGAACAAGAAAATCGCCGAGTACACCAAGGCCGTGGTGGACGGGCGGCCCTGCTTCCACGTGTCCCTGGTGCTGGATATCTCTCCCAACTGCGACTGCCACGGGGAGAACGACGCGCCCATCGCCGCGGATGTGGGCATGTTCGCCTCCTTCGACCCCGTGGCCCTGGACCAGGCCTGCGCCGACGCGGTGGTGGCTCAGCCTCCCCTGCCGGGCTCCGTGCTCTTTGACGAGGGCTTCGACTGCTCCTGCGGCGACGTCTTCCAGGCGGCCCACCCGGACACCCACTGGCAGTCCTGCCTGGAGCACGCGGAGAAGCTGGGGCTGGGGTCCCGGAAGTATGAGCTCATTAAAATCTGATTTTTTTGCCGCGGATATGGCGAAAGCGGCGCCCGGAAAGGCTTGTCCTTTCCGGGCGCTGTTTTTTGCGGGGCATCTTCAATCCTCGTCTTCCAGATAGGCGAATACGCTGCGCAGTATATTGATTGCCAGCCGTTTTCTCTTTATGGGCTGTTGGTCTATCACCTGCTTGAACTCCTCCATAATGTTGGCGTCGCTGTCCGCCACGGAGTCCTTCAACAAATAATCCACCGTAACGCCAAGCCTGTTGACCAGCCGCACCAGCGTATCCAGCGTCAGGCTTCTCTCGCCCCGCTCAATCGCGCCCATGTAGGTATCTGAAATGCCGGTGTTTTCCGCAAGCTGGGCCTGTGTGAGATTCAGCCGCAAGCGTTCCTCCCTGATTCGTTCGCCCAACTTCTTATAATCCATATCATCACCTCTATGTATTGTACAAGGTGAGATTTTTCTCCTGAAATATCTATATGAGGTTTTTATATTGACTATACGGGGTTTTCTGCTATAATGGCTCCGCTGGAAACATATATCCGGAAGAAAAATCCATAAACCAGTCGAAAGGAGGGAGCATAGTATGTGGATTTTAGAAGCCATTGTCCTTGTCGTCCTGCTTGGCATCTCATCGGCCATTGTCAACGGGGCCCAGCGGCTGTTCATGCGGCTGATCGGCGCGGACACCATGTTTTTCGGCTGGAAAGGCAAACTGGTGGCCATCCTTTTTATCACGTTCACCCTTTTCTCGCCTTTTGCGAAGCTGTTTGGCGGTTCCTGAACATACTGGCAAAAAAGCGGCATGGCACGCGCCATGCCGCTTTTCCGGTTCTATCCGCCCTGTCCCCCTCATACAATGCGGTATCACGACCGAGAGGTGGACAACATGACGACGAAAAATGAAGTGCTGCTGGAGGGGCTGGCCCTGGGGGAGCCGGAGTGGTCCCATGAGAACCACGGCGCGCAGTTTTACCGCGTATATCTCCGGGTCCCCCGGCTCAGCGGCCAGGCGGACCTGCTGCCGGTGCTGCTGCCGGGGGGGCTGGCCGCCCAGGCGGCGGAGGGGCGGCTCCTTCGAATCCGGGGGCAGCTCCGCTCCTTCAACAACCGCAGCGGCGTGGGCAGCCGCCTGGTGCTGACGGTCTACGCCCAGGAGCTCCAGCCGGGGCTGGACGAGCCCCAAAACCAGATTGCCCTCTCCGGCGCGCTGTGCAAGCCCCCCATCTTCCGCCGGACCCCCCTGGGGCGGAGCATCTGCGATCTGATGCTGGCCGTCCCCCGGCGCTACGGCCGGGCGGATTACCTGCCGGTCATCGCCTGGGGCCAGCTGGCGGTGAAGGCCAGCCGCCTCCGGGTGGGGGACCCCCTGGCCCTGGAGGGCCGGGTCCAGAGCCGTACATACCTCAAGGCCCTGGAGTCCGGGGAGACGGAGGAGCGGACGGCCTATGAGGTGTCCATGATGCGCCTGCTGGACCCAGAGGCCCCGGAGGGGGAACAGGACGCGTAGAATACGGGGAAAAGGGCCCTCCGCTCTGGCGGAGGGCCCTTCTTGCGCCGGGGCGCTACAGGTAATTCAGCGGGTTTTTGGCTACGCCGTTGTAGCGGATTTCGAAGTGGCAGTGGCTGCCGGTGGAGTTGCCGGTGGAGCCGGCCCGGGCAATCTGCTGGCCCTTGTAGACCTTCTGGCCCACGGAGACCGTCAGGCTGCTGTTGTGGGCGTACCGGGTCACATAGCCGTTTCCGTGGTCAATCTGGACCAGGTAGCCGTAGCTGCTCATCCACCCGGCGTAGGTGACGGTGCCGCCGTCCGCGGCGTAGATGGGAGTTCCTCTCGGGACGGCGATGTCGATGCCCTTGTGGTTGGTGGAGCCGATGCCGCCGGGGGAGCTGCGCCCGCCAAACCGGGAGGTGATGCGCCCCGTGGTGGGCCAGCGGAAGGTGCCGGAGGCCGCCGTGATGGGCTTGGGCTTCGTGCCCTGGAGCCGGTGCTCCGTGACGGGCTGGCGGAGGGTGACGCTGGAGAGGACGGTCCGCTCCGTCTCCTCGCCGTTGACGTAGGTGACGTTGGCCACGGTGTCCGCCGCGCCGTACTGCCCGGCGGAGGCGACCCGGTAATCGCCCACGTAGATGTCGGGGCTGTCGGTGTATTCCACGTCGAAGGCCACGCTGTCCACGTACCGCTCCTGCTGGACCACGGTCATGGTCAGGTAGGGCACGGAGGCGGACATGGTGAGGATTTCGCCGATTTGCAGCCGATCCATGTTATAGCCGGGGTTCAGGGACAGCAGCTCCTTGGAGGTGAGGCCGTGGTCCTCGGCAATCTCGGACCAGGTGTCCCCCTTGGCCACGGTGTAGGTGACCTCGGCGGTCTTGGTGCTGTAGAGGGTCTCCGCCAGAAAGCCCAGGTTCATCAGGCTGTCGGTGGCCACGTACTCCTCCTTCACCTCCACGTTCTCGGCGAAGGACACGGAGATGGTGCCCTCGTTGGTGGCGGAGAGCTGCATCTGCTTGAGCAGCTGCTCCAGCGCCCCCTTGTAGGGCGTGGCGCCGATGCGCTCCCCGTCCACATAGAGGCAGTACGCGGAGGTGACCATGCCCACCTCCTGGCTCAGGGCCTCCTCATAGACCTCCTTGTCCACCAGGTCCTGGCGGCGCAGCAGGCCGGAGGAGTACTGGATCAGGGAGTCGTCGATGGTAAAGCTCCGGCCCAGGGTCTGGGCGGTGACCTTCTCCAGCTCCGCCCGGGCCT
Source organism: uncultured Oscillibacter sp. (assembly GCA_949959305.1). Taxonomy (GTDB): domain Bacteria; phylum Bacillota; class Clostridia; order Oscillospirales; family Oscillospiraceae; genus Oscillibacter. Next base: position 23,475 of record CATLJA010000014.1, on the reverse strand, counting down.
CCTCGGCCTCCGCCCGGTCGGCCAGGGAGGCCAGAACCTTTCCGTCGTAGGTGATGGTGACGCCGTTGGTGTACGTGGAGAAGAACAGCAGCACCGCCGCCAGGACGCAGCCTCCCGCCAGGAAGACGGCGGGGTGGACGCGCCAGCGGTGCTTCCTCTGGGCGCTCTGGGCGCTCTTTTGCCGGGAGGCGCTGTGCTTCAGCATTACCCGCTCCTGGAGCAGGCTGCCCCACATGGGGAGCAGGCCCCAGAAAAACAGCATCAGCTGGATGGGCAGCCGCTCGGACTCCGGGAAGCGGTGGGCCTTGTTCTCCCGGACGATGCGCCGCCAGCGGCGGCGGAAGTGCAGCCGCTTTTGGGCGATGGTCTCCCGGGGGGAGCGGGCTTCCCGCCGCTCCGGCGGGCGGGACCTCCGGGACGGGGCGCTCCGGCGCTCCCGGCTCCGGGAGGCGGAGCGGCGGCTCTCCCGGGGCTTTGAATCCCGGCCCTCGGGCTCCCAGTCCCGGATGGAGGGAGGGAGGTCCCAGTCCTTCCAGGGGCTCCAGCCCTCGGGAAAGATGTCCTGCGTCCCGGCGGCCTCCGGATTGGGCCTGCCGCCCTGGGAGGGCGGGGCCTGTACGGTGGATTTTTTTCTGTCTTCGCTCATAGGGTCTCCTTGTATCGGGCCCGCGTCTCCCGGGGAAGGAGGGGGCGGGCTGTCCTGAAAAAGTTACAATTTGTTACCAATGCCTATCATACCGCTTTTTTTCCGCCCCGTCAAGACCTGAGAGGGGCAAAAAAGCGGGGCCGTCCGCGGATTTTCCGGCAATTTTGACAGAAAAGGCCCCCGGGGGCCGGGTTCGGCGCGCCATAAGGGGGCAGGAAATTGGTGACAGGACTGTAAATTTTTATAAGGCAGTCCCGAAATTTGGATTGACCGGGGCGGGCAAAGGTGTATAATGGAAGCATAGAACCCCGGCAAAGACTTGTACATCTGGAGGAAGAGACATGTTTGAATTTCTGATTAAAAAGCTGAAGGCCCATCCCCGCAAGATTGTGTTCACCGAGGGCACCGACCCCCGCATTCTGGAGGCCGCCGCCCGGCTGCTCTCCGCCACGTTCCTGATGCCCGTGCTGGTGGGCAGCCGGGAGGAAATCCTGGCCGCCGCCGAGGAGGTGGGCTTCAACGTCAAGGGCGCGGAGATTCTGGACCCGGAGACCTTTGAGGACATGGACAAGATGGTGGCCGAGATGGTGGCCCTGCGCAAGGGCAAGATGACCGAGGAGCAGTGCCGCGCCGCGCTGAAGCAGGGCAACTACTTCGGCACCATGCTGGTGAAGATGGGCTACGCCGACGCCCTGCTGGGCGGCGCCACGTACTCCACCGCCGACACCGTCCGTCCCGCCCTCCAGCTTATCAAGACGAAGCCGGGGTGCAAGATTGTCTCCAGCTGCTTCATCCTGGTCCGCCCCTCCGCCACCGGCGACCCGGACGTCTTCGCCATGGCGGACTGCGCCATCAACATCAAGCCCTCCGAGGAGGAGCTGGTGGAGATTGCCGTGGAGACCGTCCAGACGGCCCGGACCTTCGGCATCGACCCGAAGGTGGCCTTCCTCAGCTACTCCACCCACGGCTCCGGCGCGGGCGAGGACGTGGACAAGATGCGCGGCGCCTGCGAGAAGGCGAAATTCGCTCTGCCCGGCGTGGTGGTCGACGGCGAGCTCCAGTTCGACGCGGCGGTCTCCCCCCGGGTGATGAAGACCAAGTGCCCCAGCTCCCCCGTCCACGGCCAGGCCAACACCTTCATTTTCCCCGACATCAACGCCGGCAACATCGGCTATAAAATCTGCCAGCGCATGGGCTCCTTTGAGGCATACGGTCCCATCCTCCAGGGCCTCAACGCCCCCATCAACGACCTCTCCCGGGGCTGCAATGCCCAGGAGGTCTACTCCATGGCCATCATCACCGCCGGCCTGTGCGAGGACTGACGCTTTCCCGGGAGAAAGAGCCGGCGAAAAGAGCGCCGCGCGCCCGGCGGGGCGGCAAAAATCCTCTGGTGGTTTAACCGCCCCGGCATGTGCGGACGGCGCAAAAAGCCCCTGGGCAGGGGAAACAGGTTTTACAGGGAGTGGCGCGGCGCGAGCTGCGCCACTCCGGTTTTTAACTGGATTTTTCCTCTGGCCCTTGACAATGTCGATATTCGATATTATACTGTATTCAGTAATAACGATATTCGATATTGGGAGGCGGCGGCGTGGCGAGAGAGAAGTTCCAGACCTTGACGGAGCCCATGTTTTACATTCTCCTCTCCCTGCGGGAGGAGTGCTGCGGCGCGGACGTGATGGCCCGGGTGCCGGCCCTGACCAGGGGGCGGGTGGTTCTGGGCCCCGGGACCCTGTACAACCTTCTGGACAGCTTCCAGCAGGCGGGGATGATTCGGGAAACCGGGGCGTCGGGCCGAAAGCGGAGCTATCGGATTACGGACAAGGGCCGGGAGACCCTGGAGGCGGAGTACCGCCGCCTGCTGGCCCTGACGGAGGACTACAAAGCCTGCATGGAAGGCGGGGGCGCGCCTCCGGGCGGCGAACGGGAATCCCCCGCCGCCCGGCCGGGGAATTGGAAGGAGGGAGCGAAATGAAGAATGTGAAATACAGCCGGAATACCTTTTGCCTCTACGACTACCGGGGCGTGGAGGAGCATCTCGCCGCCATGGCCGCCAGGGGCTGGCGGCTGGAGGAGGCGGGAAACAGCTTCTGGAGGTACCGCCGGGCGGAGCCGGCCAAGGTCCGCTACGCCGTCACCTACAACGACGGGGCCTCCCAGTTCAATCCCGGCCCCACGGAGGGACAGCGGTCCCTGGAGGAGCTCTGCGCCGCCGCCGGGTGGGAAAAGGCATCCGACTGGGCTCAGGCCCAGATTTTCTCCACGGAGGACGAAAACGCCGTTCCCCTGGAGACGGACGAGGCCCTGCGGCTTGAAAACATTCACCGTTCCATGAAAAGGAACTTTCTCCCCGTCAACACCGTCCTGCTGGCGATAGGGCTTTTGATGTCCTGTTCCCTGGTGTCCTCCCTGGTTACGGGAAGGGTGTTCCGGCTGCTTTCCAGCAACGCCCGCCTGCTCTCCGGGACGCTGTTCCTGCTGCTGACAATCGTGCAGGCCTATACCCTGCTCCACTATTACTGCTGGAGGAAAAATTCCCGCCGCGCCATTGAGGACGGCGGAGCCTGCCTCCCCCTGGGCCGGGGCTGCCGGCGGGTCAGCCGCGCCGGGCTGATTCTGACGAGGGCGCTGGTGGCGGCGTATCTGCTGGCGGAGCTTTTTGCCGGAAACCGGGGCATGGCGCTCTTTTACGTGGTATATGCCGCCCTGCTTGTCCTGCTGGTTTTCCTGGTCCGGCGGACCACGGCTCTGCTTCGGAAGCGGAAGGCCTCCAAGGGCGTCAACATGGCCGTCACGCTGGCGGTGGACTTCGCCCTGGCCTTTGCCCTTATCGGCGGGCTGACCTTCGGGGCCATCCGCTTCGACTGGTTCGGCATAGACTCCGGAGAGACCTATGAATACCGGGGCCGGGAGTGGGACGTCTCCCCCCGGGAGGACGTTCCCCTCACCCTGGCGGAGCTCACCGGGGAGCGCTATGACCACGTCCGCCGCCGTTTGTACCGGGAGGGCTCCTTCTTCCTCCCGGCGCGGGATTACACCGAGACGGCCCTCCTGGGAGACGGGCCCAAGGTCTGCGGCCTGAGCTACACCCTCTGGGAGCCCCGCTCCCCCGGCCTCCGGGAGGCGCTGCTGGAGGAGCGCCTGGAGGACGGCGAGGCGCGGTTCGGGGGTATGACCCTCCTGACCCGCCGCTATGTCCCGGAGGACCCGGCCCCCTGGGGGGCGGAGGCGGCCTACCGGCGGTACTACAACGACCATCCGTCCAACGCCTGGCTTCTGGTCTGGCCGGGCCGGGTGGCGGAGGTGGACCTTGGGAACACGGAGCCCACGGAGGAGCGGGTGGCCCGAATCACCGCCCGCCTGGGGCCGGAGGCATAACCGGAGATATAAAAAGAGGGGAGGCGCTTTGCCTCTCCTCTTTCCCGCGGGGCCTCAGCCCCGGTCCTTCAGCACCCAGCTGTCCCCGCTGAGCATCAGCCGGTCCGCAATCATGGCGATGAACTCCGAATTGGTGGGCTTGCCCTTGGTGTTGGACACGGTGTAGCCGAAATACTTCTGCAGCGTCTCCAGGTCGCCCCGGTCCCAGGCCACCTCAATGGCGTGGCGGATGGCCCGCTCCACCCGGGAGGGCGTGGTGCCGAAGCGCTTGGCCACGGCGGGATAGAGCACCTTGGTGACGGCGTTGATGACCTCCATGTCGTTCACCGCGATGATGATGGCCTCCCGCAGGTATTGATAGCCCTTGATGTGGGCGGGAACGCCGATTTCGTGAATGACGGCGGTGACGGTGTTCCGCAGGGCGTGGACCCTCAGCTCCGGGGAGGAGGGCGTTTCAAAAATGCCGCGCATCCGCTCCAGCAGGGAGGCGGGCTCGCAGGGCTTGGGCAGGTAATAGCACACGCCCAGCTTTTCCGCGTCCGCCAGAACCTGGGTTCCGCAGAAGGCGGAGACGATGATGGTCTTAGGGCAGTGGCCGCCCTGTTCCTTCAGCGTCTTGATAAGGCCCAGCCCGTCCAGTCCCGGCAGAGCCACATCCGTCAGCAGGAGGTCCGGCCTCTGCTCTCCGATGAGCCGCAGGGCCTCCCGTCCGTCTCCAGTGGAAGCCGCCACGGTAAACTCACCGGCCTGCTCGATGGCCTCCTGCAGCATTGCGCGGAACTCCTCGCTGGCGTCCGCCAGAAGCACAGTCCTTTGATTATCCATGATGATTCCAAACCTTTCCTACTTGATCAGCTGACAGAGCGTGCTGACACTCTCAGCTCGTTTTTTATAAAATAGCATAAATTTCCAGATTTTTCAAGATGAGATTACAAAAAAACAGAAGTTTTCTTCGACATAATTCTCGTTTTCTGAGGCAAACCCTATATATTGTGCATTTTTTACTTTTTTCGGGGGCTTTCTACCAAGTTCCGCGCGGCGGGGGCCGCGCTTTGCCTCCGGGCCGGGCGCGCAGGGGTGGGAAAACTTGAGAAAATTACCCTCCCGCAAAGAAGCGGGAACGGGAATTTTGGCGCTTTCCCTTTTGGGCGGACTGTGGTATGATAGAGCCGCCGACAAAACCGGCGGGGAGGGACGGAATATGGATTTGATTGCCCGGCTGAGGGCGTTTTGCCCCTGGAATGAGCAGGAGGAGCGGGACCGGGAGGCGATGCTCCGCCTTTTGGAGAGCGGACAGGCTGCCTGGGGGCGGGAGGACCCGGCCCACTGGACGGCCTCCGCCTGGGTGGTCAGCCCGGAGCGGGACCGGGCGCTGCTGGCCTATCACAATATTTATAACTCCTGGGCCTGGCTGGGAGGACACGCCGACGGGGAGCGGGACCTGCTCGCCACGGCCCTCCGGGAGGTGCGGGAGGAAAGCGGCCTGGAGGAGGTCCGGCCCGTGTCCCGGGAGCTTTACTCCCTGGAAATCCTGACGGTGGACGGCCACGAGAAGCAGGGGCGGTACGTCTCCTCCCACCTTCACCTGAACGTCACCTTCCTCCTGGAGGCGGACCCCGCCGCCCCGGTGCGGTGCAGGCCCGGCGAGAACAGCCGGGTGGGCTGGTTCGGGCTGGAGGAGGCCGTCGCCGCCTCCACGGAGCCCTGGGTTCAAAAGCGGATCTACTCCAAGCTGAACGGGAAGCTGGCGGCGTTCCCGCCCGCCCGGTGACGGGCGGGCCGCGGTGGGAGGAGCTGCGCCCCGGCGGACTCCGCTTCGTCTATGGGAACGGGCAGTTCCCGCCGGGGCTGGACAGCTTTCTCCTCGCCTCCCTGCCGAAGCTGAAGCCGGGAATGCGGGTGTGCGATCTGGGCTGCGGTACGGGGCTTTTGGGGCTGCTGCTTCTTCAGAGGCAGGGAGAAATCACGGTGACGGGCCTGGACATCCAGCCCGAGGCCGTCCGGCTGGGGGAGCTGGCGGCGGTGGAAAACCGCCTGGCGGATCGGCTGCGCTTCCGGCTGGAGGATTTGCGGGAGACCGCCCTGCCCGCCGGGAGCTTTGACCTGGCCGTCTGCAACCCGCCCTATTTTCCCCCCTCCGGCGGCCCCGCGCCCAAGAGGGAGGCCCGCCGGATTGCCCGGACGGAGGCGTCCTGCACCCTGGAGGATGTCTGCCGGGCCGCCGCCCGGCTTCTGCGCTGGGGCGGGAGCCTCTGCCTGGTCCACAAGCCGGAGCGGCTGGCGGACCTTGCCTGCGCCCTCCGGCGGGAGGGGCTGGAGCTCAAGCGGCTGCGCCCGGCCTGCGTCCGGCCGGAGCGCGCCCCCTCCCTCCTTCTGCTGGAGGCCCGCCGGGGCGGGAGGCCGGGGCTGCGGATGGAGCCGCCGCTGGTTTTGGAGAATCCCGACGGCTCCCCCACGGCGGAGCTGAACCGCATTTATTTTCGAGAGGAGGCCCCGCTATGAGCGGAACGCTGTACCTGGTGGCCACGCCCATCGGCAACCTGGGGGACCTGTCCCCCAGGGCGGTGGAGACGCTGGCGGCGGTGGACTTCATCGCGGCGGAGGACACCCGGGTGTCCCTGAAGCTGCTGAACCACTTCCGGATTAAGAAGTCCCTGGTGAGCTATCACGAGCACAACGCCGCCTCCGCTGGGCAGACGGTGCTGGCCCGGCTTTTGGCGGGGGAGAGCTGCGCCCTGGTCACCGACGCGGGAACCCCCGCCATCTCGGACCCGGGGGAGCTGCTGGTGCGCCTGTGCGGGGAGAACGGCGTGGAGGTGACGGCCGTCCCCGGCTGCTGCGCGGCGGTGAACGCCCTGGCGCTCAGCGGCCTGCCCACGGGGCGGTTTGCCTTCGAGGGCTTTTTGTCCGTCAATAAGCGCAGCCGCCGGGAGCATCTGGAGAGCCTGCGGGGCGAGAGCCGGACCATGGTTTTCCACGAGGCGCCCCACAAGCTCCGCCCCACCCTGGCGGACTTCTGCCAGGCCTTCGGCCCGGACCGGAAAATCGCCCTCTGCCGGGAGCTGACGAAGCTCCACGAGGAGGTCCGCCGCTGCACCCTGGGCGAGGCGGCGGAGTATTACCAAGACCACGACCCCCGGGGGGAGTACGTCCTGGTGGTGGCGGGAGCGGAGCCCCGGGAGGACGCGGGCGTCACCCTGGAGGAGGGCGCGGCCCGGGTGCTGGCCCTGGTGGAGGCCGGGGAGCGGCTGAAGGACGCCGCCCGGGAAGTTGCGGAGCACACCGGGCTCAGCCGGAACGGGCTTTACGCCGCCGCCCTGGAGCGGCGGAAATAAAAACGAATCCATGGGGGGCAGGGGCAGTATAATTTTCCCTGCCCCTGTCCATACTTCCCTCAGAACATTTGAAAGAGGGAGGAACTCCTGCATGGAACACAAACTGAAATCCGTCCTCAGCGGCACGGGCTTTTACCTGCTGCTGGCCGTCTGCCTGATTACGGCGGCGGTGAGCGGCTGGTTCCTGCTCTTTGGCAGGGATGAGCCCGTCCGGGAGGAGTCCCCGGCGGCGGTCAGCGCCCCGGTGGAAAACGCCTACGTCCCCCAGCCGGAGCCCGAACCGGAGGAGGACGAGCCCCCGGTGGAGGCGTCCGCCCCCGCTCCGGTAGAGGTGGAGATTGTCCCCGTCATGCCGGAAGCGGAGGTTGACGACACCCCCGTCATGGCGGAGCCCCCCCGCCTGGTGGTGGAGCCGCTGAAAGGCGAGGTGCTGATGGCCTTTTCCGTGGACCAGCTGGTCTACAGCCCCACTCTGGCGGACTGGCGGACCCACGACGGCGTGGACATCTCCGCCAAGCCCGGAACCACGGTGCTGGCGGCCACTGCCGGGACCGTCTCCTCGGTGGAGGATCACCCGCTGATGGGCACCACCGTGGTCATCGGCCACGAGGGAGGCTATGCCACCACGTACTCGAACCTCCAGGCCAAGCCCACGGTGGAGCCCGGGGACCTGGTCACCGCCGGGCAGATCATCGGCGCGGTGGGGACCACCGCTTCCGCCGAGGCGGCCCAGAGCCCCCACCTTCACTTCTCCGTCACCCGGGACGGGGAGGCGGTGGACCCCGGCGAATTCCTGAAAGGCTGACCCTCAAGCCCCGCTTTCCCGCCGCCAAGGGCCGGAAGCGGGGCTTGCCTTTTTTCCGCCTTTGTGCTATGCTGTGTAGGTTAAACGACTGTCCGCCCTTTGCGGCGGCGTGTAAAGGAGTGCGTGCGATTATGAATACGTATACCTTCCAGCCCCGGGGCGTCTGCTCCCGGGAAATGCAGGTGGACCTGGACGACCAGGGCGTCATCCGGGACCTCCGGGTCATTGGCGGATGCAGCGGCAACCTCCAGGGCATCGCCTCTTTGGTGAAGGGCATGCCCGCCGGGGAGGCGGTCCGCCGCCTGAAGGGCATCCGCTGCGGGCCCAAGAACACCTCCTGCCCGGACCAGCTGGCCCTGGGGCTGGAGCAGATTCTGGCCCAGGGCTGAGAGGGCTGGCGAACGCTATGAAAATCGTCTTGGTCATCGACCAGTTCGACGACGCCAACAACGGGACCACCATCAGCGCCCGCCGCTTTGCCGCCGCCTTGAAAGAGCACGGAAACGAGGTCCGGGTTATTGCCACCGGCAAGCCCACGGACTACAAGTACGCCGTCCGGCAGATGCGGTTCCTCCCCATTGTGGAGCACCTTATCACCAGCCAGGGGATGCGCCTGGCGATTCCCAACAGGCACGTTTTCGAGAAGGCGGCGGCCTGGGCGGACGTGGTGCATTTCATGATGCCCTCCCCCCTGGCCGTTATGGGCCTCAAGCACGTGGAGCGCCTGGGCATTCCCCACACGGCGGCCTTCCACTGCCAGCCGGAAAACATCACCTTCACCCTCCACCTGGGCAACAGCAAGCGGGTGAACGACTTTGTTTACACCAAGTTCCGGGACACCTTCTTCAACCGCTTCACCCACATTCACTGTCCCAGCAACATGATTGCGGACCAGCTCCGGGACCATGGCTACACCGCCCGGCTCCACGTCATCTCCAACGGCATCAGCCCCCAGTACGCCTACGGGCGCAGTCCCCAGGAGGACTGGATGCGGGGGAGGTTCAACGTGCTGATGGTGGGCCGCTACGCCGGGGAGAAGCGGCAGGACGTGCTGATTAACGCCTGCGCCCAGTGCCGCCACAAGGACGATATCCAGGTGATTCTGGCGGGGAAGGGCCCCCTGGAGAAGAAGTACCGCCGCCTGGCGGAGAAGCTGCCGAACCCCGCCGTCATGGAGTTCTACGAGCCGGGCCGCCTGCTGGAGATTCTCCACATGGCGGACCTGTACGTCCACACCTCCGACGCGGAGATTGAGGCCATGAGCTGCATGGAGGCGTTTGCCTGCGGGCTGGTGCCCGTGATCGCGGATTCCCCCCGCTCCGCCACGCCCCAGTTCGCCCTGGACGGGCGGAGCCTGTTTCCCGCGGGGGACGCCGCCGCCCTGGCGGAGAAAATCGACTGGTGGTTTGAGCACCCGGAGGAGCGGGAGGAGATGGGAAAGCGCTACGCCGGGCACGCCAAGCAGTACGCCCTGGACCGCTCCATCCAGCAGACGGAGGAGATGTTCCGAACCGCCATCCGGGAGCAAAAAGGATAACCGGCGAGGCCCGCCCCTGGGCGGGTTCCGCTTCCTTCCAAAAGGGAGGCCGCTGTCACCAGCGGCCTCCCTTTTGCGTACAATGAACCAGCGACAAAGGAGGAATGCACCATGGCATATTCCGACCGGGAGCTGCTGGCGCGCCTGATTGAATGCGAGGCGGGCGGCGAGGGGGAGAACGGCATGAAGGCCGTGGCGGGCGTGGTGATGAACCGGGTTCACGCCCGGGGCGGCGAGTATGCCCGGGTGGGCCAGGGCAGCATCCGAAATATCATCTTCCAGCCCTACCAGTTCGTCTGCGCCAGCGAGACGGAGGGGGGCGCCTACAACCCCCAGAACATATTCAACATGCGGCCCGAGCAGATTCACTACGACATCGCCGACTGGGCCATCGCCGGGAACCGCCTGCCGGACGTGGCGGAGTCCCTCTGGTTCTATAACCCCTTCGGCCCCGAGTGCCGGAGCTTTTTCCCCACCGGCGTGGGGTATTGGCAGACCCGCATCGGCGACCACTGTTTTTATAATCCTACCGGCGCGTATAAATTAAGTAATGCGGGGACCCAAAATTACAGCGCCAAATCATACTCTATCCTCCGGTCCGGAAAGATGCGGATTTCTTTGATTAGGATTCTCCAGAAGTCCCGGCGGCTGAGCGGACTCAGGCCCTCGCAGGCAGACTGCCAGCCCCGGGACAAAAGGGCTTCGGCCCTGCCGAAGTCCGGCGCTTCCATGGACCCGGCCTCTTCGGCCAGCTCCGCAAGCCGCGCCCTCAGCGGCTCCTGGTCCCTCCGGTACTCCTCCAGGGAGAGCAACTCGTTCAAATAGAGGTCCTTCAGCCGGGAGAGCTTGGTTTTGACGGCGGATATCTCCGCCTGGCAGTTTCTCCCCCGCGTGGTGCTCCGCAGGCGGCTGAAATCAATCTTGTATTGGGACAGTTTTCCGTCTATGGTTTCCATAATGTATCGCTCGATTTTTCGCTCGGAGAGGTTCACGCTGCTGCCGCAGGTTCTGCGGATATACCGGCCGGGGCAGTTATAGAAGGCGGTCCCGCCCCGCTTGTTGGTCCGCCCGCCCATCCGGCAGCCGCACGCTCCGCAGACGGTCAGGCCGGAAAAGAGATATACCCGGGAGTCCTTCGCCTTGCGCACCGTCCTTTTCCGCAAAGCCTGGATTTTTTCGAACTCGTCCTTCGTGATATAGGGCGGGCACATATCGGGCACGCCGTAGTAGAAGCCGTAATAGACGGGACTGCCCAGCATCTTGCTGGCAAGCTGGTATTCAATGCGGAGGCGGTGCTCCTCCCAGGCCAGGGCCCGGGCCTCGCTGACGGAGCCGGAGGCCAGAAACTTTTGGAAGAACGCCGCGACGGCTTCCCGGGTCTCCTCGTCCTTGAGCAGCTTCCTGCCCTCAATGCGGTAGCCGGTGGGACAGTTCCCGGTAAGAGGCTCCCGCCGTTCCCGCTTGGCGTCGAAGACGACCTTGATTCGCTCGCTGGTCCGGTCCGCCTCGTCCTGGGCTACGGAAAGCATAATGTTGATTTTCAGGCGGCCGGCGGCGGTGGAGGTGTCGTAGTCCTCGTAAATGGTTTTCCAGTCCACATGATACTGCTCCAGAACCTCCTGGACCTTGTAGTACTCGCCGACATTGCGGAACCACCGATCCAGCTTGGTGAACACAATCAGGTCGATTTTCCCGGCCCGCACGTCTTCCAGCATCCGCTGGAGGCCGGGACGCTTGGAGGCTTTTTTCCGCGCGGAAATACCGGGGTCTATGTACCGCCCCGCAATTTCTGCCTGTTCCCGCTTTGCCCACTCCTCCAGGCTGGCCTGCTGCGTCTCCAGGGACAGGCCGTGAATGGACTGCTCCGCCGTGGAGACGCGGACGTATAGCGCGACGCGCTTCATGGGGCCTCCTTTCCCGCCGGCTGTGAACACAGGCGGATGTTAAATGCGGCAAGGCCAATCCGCCCGATAAGGCGTGGCTTTGAGAATTGGAGAACGGCGGGAACGGGCCGAACGGAGCTTGGAGCCGGAGCGCAAGTGTACATGCCCCGAAACATAGAATTGCCCCGGGAGGGGATTTTATGGAATACATCAGCCCTGCGGAAAACGACCTTTTTACAAGAGCGCTCCAATTTCTCTACGGTAAGGGCTTGGAGCAAATCGGCTTTGAGGCCGACGTCCATCCCGTTCCGACAAAGCCGGAGGAAGCGTGAATCAGGCGCAGCTACTGGAACTGCGCCTGTGCGCCCTGTCAGTCAAACGCAATTTGCCGTTTACAATTCCTATTGCCCGGGCGTTGGGATTATTCATCCGTCCAGCCCATTCCTTCTGGTTTTCGGCTTTGAGCTGGCCGGAAATATCCCTCCGCGTTGAGAAAAATTTCTTCTGTCGGCTGCCTTGGCGAAAATTAAGGAGAGGACTTCCTTACGAAGTCCTCTCCTGATTGCGCTTTTTCTGAAAAACTGTATAGAGGCGGCCGCCGCTTACCGCTCCTCGGCGGTAAAGAACACGAAGAAGGTATCTCCCTCGCTGTCGTCGTCAAACAGCTCCAAGTGGGAGACGGAGAAGTCCTTCTCGTCCGCAGGCACGTCAAAGACCAGGGTCCCGGTGCGGGACTCGTTGACCGCCAGCTCGTATGTAGCGGGAAGCTGCTCGTCGCACACGGTGTCCAGGTCGCTGCCGTCCTCGCCCTCGGTGATGGGCCAGGCGAACTCCCCGGTTTCGGCGCTGGCGCTCCACTGGCCCTGGAAGTCGTCGTCGTACATGGGAAGGGTCTCGCTAAAGGTGTTCTTGATGGTCATTTCCACCACCAGCACCTTCATGCCCTCCGGGGCGGTGTGGCCGTTGTAATCGGAGGTGGTGTAGGCGCTGTTGACGGTGAAGTCCATGAAATAGGAATGCACCACATCGCCGATGCGGGCCTCGGCGTAGCCGTCCTCCGCCCGGACGTCGCCGCTGCCGGCGCCGCTGGAGCCGGAACCGCCGGAACCGGAGCCGCTGGAGCTGGAACCGCCGGAACTCGAACCGCCGGAGCCGGGGCCGCCGCCGCAGGCGGCCAGGGTCAAAATCAGCAGAAGCGCCATGGTCAAGGAAAGCAGTCTTTTCATCTTAGGATATCCCCCATTCTGTGTTCTTGGTTTTGTTCGCTGTGGAGGCGGCGGAGCTCCTGGGGAACGCTTGCCCGCAGGGGTAGACCGGGCGTTTCACAGCACAGGGAAATCATACTACGAAGCGTCCCGCAAGTCAATATCTGTAACCCAAAAATCTTCCTCCGCATAGGCTGGCGGGAGAGCGTGAAGGAGGGCGGCGCATGAGGAAGACGGTTTACATCTGGGGCGGGCCGGAGCGCTTCGCCAATTACCGGCGTATGGTGGAGGACGCCGGGGCCCGGGCGGTGTTCGGAGACGCCGCGGCAGGCCAGGCCCTGCGGTGGGACGCCCTGCTCCTTCCCGGGGGCGGAGACCTGGAGCCCTGGCGCTACGGGCGGAAAAATACCGCCTCCCGGAACCTGGAGCCGGAGCGGGACGAGGCGGAGCTTCGGCTGCTTGAGGAGTTTACCGCCGCGAAAAAGCCGGTATTGGGAATCTGCCGGGGACTTCAGGCCATCAACGTCTTCTTCGGCGGAACCCTGGCCCAGGACGTTCCGGGCCACGGCGCCTGGGCGGACGGGGACCGGATTCACGGCGCGGGGAGCGCCCCTTCTCCCCTGCTGCCCCTGTGCGGCGGGCGGCTGAACGTCAACAGCGCCCACCACCAGGCGGCGGACCGTCTTGGCGGCGGCCTCCGGGCCGTCCAGTGGGCGGAGGACGGCGTAATCGAGGCCCTGTGCCACCGGAGGCTGCCGGTTTGGGCGGTGCAGTGGCATCCGGAGCGGCTGGGGGACCGCGCCCTGGGGCGGCGGCTGCTGGGGGCCCTTCTGGAGCTGGGACGGTAGAAAAAATTCCGAAATTTTGCGGAAAAACCGCCCAAGACCGCTTGACAGCGGCGGGATTTCATGGTATCATATCCAAGCTGACGATTTCCAGGGAGGCCCAAAACCTTGCGGCCAAGGTCCATGCAGGTGTAGCACAATGGTCAGGGCACCAGCCTTCCAAGCTGGGGATGCGAGTTCGATTCTCGTCACCTGCTCCATCCAAATTCGCGCCAGTAGCTCAGCCGGATAGAGCAACTGCCTTCTAAGCAGTAGGCCAGGGGTTCGAGTCCCTTCTGGCGTGCCAAACTCTCCTTTGGGCGTTCGTCAAGCGGGCCTGAGAATGGATATGTGGTGGGTGTAGCTCAGTTGGTTAGAGCACCGGATTGTGGTTCCGGGTGTCGTGGGTTCGAGTCCCATCTCCCACCCCACAAAAGCAGGGGATCGGGGCTTTTCCCCGGTCCCCGCGCTTATTTCCAACACGGGGACGTAGCCAAGCGGTAAGGCAAGGGACTTTGACTCCCTCATGCGCTGGTTCGAGTCCAGCCGTCCCTGCCAGCTCTGAAATTCCCTTCGCGCAGCCCTGCTCCCCTGGGGGGGACGGGGACGAGAGTTTTCTGACGGCATGACCCGGTAGCTCAGTCGGCAGAGCAACTGCCTTTTAAGCAGTGGGTCCGGGGTTCGAATCCCCGCCGGGTCACCACAAAGCTCCTGGAGCCTCAACGGTTCCGGGAGCTTTTCTTTGCCATGAATATTTTCGGAGCGTCCGGCGCAAAAATCCGGCGGGTGAGAACACCCGCCGGATTTTCCGGCCTTATCCGATTTTCACGGCCTTTCCGGTTTTCCACGCCTCGGTGGTGGCATAGCCGATGGCGGTGGACTTGGTGCCGTCGTAGACGCTGACGCCGGGTGTCCGGCCCTTCAGGACGCAGTCCACGAACTCCTGGACCTCGGTGAGGTACGCCTCCTCGAACCGCTCCGGGAAGGAGCCCACGCACTCGGCGCACACGCCGTTTGTGTTGTACAGCCGGGCCTGGTTCTTCTCGGGAACGGCGGAGATGCGGATGGTGCCCTCGGTGCCCACGATTTCGGTTTCCACGTGGTAGCCGTAGGGGGCCGTCCGGCCCACATGGATCATGCCCATGGCGCCGTTTTCAAACTTGTAGACGGCCACGCCGGTCTCGTCGTCTCCGGCTTCCCTGAACTCCGGGTGCTTGAAGGTAGAGCCCATGGCGTAAACCTCCGTGGCCTCGCAGCCCAGGAACCAGCGCATCAGGTCGATGTCGTGAATGGCCATGTCCAGGAAGATGCCGCCGGAGGTTTTGGCGAAACGGATGGCCCCGTCCACGAACGCCTCCGGGTCGATGCCGGTGGCCTTCACCAGGTAGGGCGTGCCGATGGCCCCCTCCGCAATCTTCTGCTTGGCATAGGCGTAGGATTTGTCGTAGCGCCGCATGAAGCCCAGCATGAAGGTCAGCTCCGGGTGCCGCTCCACGGCGGCCTCCGCCTGCCTGCACTGGGCCACATCCACGCCCAGGGGCTTTTCGGAGAAGACGTGCTTCCCCGCGTCCAGGGCGGCCTCAATCTGCCAGCAGTGCTCGCTGGAGGTGGTGACGATGACCACCGCGCCGATGTCCGCCTTGGCCAGCATCTCCTTGTAGTCCGTGTAAACGTCGGCAACGCCCAGCTCGTTTTTGGCGTATTCCAGCTCGGCGGGAACGATGGAGCAGGCCGCCGTCAGCTCCGCCCCGGGGATTTTATACCGGATGTTCTGCGCGTGGACCCGGCCCAGGCGGCCCAGGCCAACCACGCCGATTTTCAGCTTTTCCATTACTTCGCGACCTTCTCTTTCTCCTCGGCCTCCTGCTTGGCGGCGGCGGCCATGCGGCGGTTCTTCGCCTCCACGCCGGCCCGGACCACGTCCATGAAGACCGCCAGGATGATGACCAGGCCCAGGACGATGTTCTGGCCCGCGGAGTCGATGGACATCAGGGCGAAGCCGTTGCGGAGGACCGCGATGATCAGGGCGCCCAGCATGGTGCCGATCATGGTGCCCTTGCCGCCGGTGAAGGACGCGCCGCCAATGATGCAGGCCGCGATGGCGTCCGTGTCATAGGGGAGATTCGCGTTGGCGCCGTTGCAGATGCCGGACCGGCCCACGGAGACGATGCCGCCCAGGGCCGCCATGACGCCGGACATGGTGTAGCAGAAGGTCAGCACGTTGGCGGTGTTGATGCCGGAGAGGCGGGTGGCCTCCATGTTGCCGCCGGCGCAGTAGATGGACCGGCCCAGCGCCGTCCGGCTCAGGAAGAGGTGCATGATGACGTACAAGATGATGACCACGATGAAGCTCACCGGGAAGCCGTTGATGGTGGACTTGCCCAGGAACTGGACGGACTCGGGGAAGTTGTTGACAATTTGACTGCCGGTGACCAGCAGGGCCATGCCCCAGAGGACGTTCTTCATGCCCAGGGTGGACACGAAGGGATGGGGCAGGTGCAGCCGGGTCAGCAGCGTGCCGTTGATGAAGCCCATCACGCCGCCGGCCACGATGGCCACGATCATCATCAAAACGCCGCTTCCGACGCCCGCCTTGTTCATAGCGCCCATGACGCAGGCGCAGAACACGGCGTTGGCGCCCACGGACAGGTCGATGCCCGCAGTGATCAGGCACAGCAGCATGCCCACCGCCAGGAAGGCGTTGAAGGCCGTCTGCTTCAGAATGCCCATAAGGTTTGCGTAGCTGTAGAAGTTGGAGTTCGCGATGGACAAAACCACGCACATGATTACCAGGGCCAGCAGGGTTCCCATTTGGAACCCGGACCCGCTCTTTTTCTTAGTCATCTAAACTACCTCCCCAAGCCGCTTTCATAATGTCCTCCTGGTTGAAATGCTTGCTGTCCCGCTCTACGGTGGCCATGACCCGGCCGCCCCGCATGACGACCACCCGGTCGCTCATGCCCAGAATCTCCGGCATTTCGGAGGAGATCATGATGACGCATTTCCCCGCCTTTACCAGGCTGTTCATAACGTTGTAAACCTCGACCTTCGCGCCCACGTCGATGCCGCGGGTGGGCTCGTCGAAGATGTAAATGTCCGCTTCACTGTTGAGCCACTTTCCGATGACCACCTTCTGCTGGTTGCCGCCGGAGAGCTGGCCCACGATTTCGTCGATGGAGGGGGTCTTGATCCGCAGGGTCTGGATGTGGCCCTCGCCGGATTCCTGAATGCGCTTTTCGTCCAGGAACAGCCCGGTGGTGTACCGCTTCAGGCTGGAGAGCACCAGGTTCGTGCGGATGGACTCCGCCAGCACCAAGCCCTGGCCCTTCCGGTCCTCCGTCAGCAGGGCGATGCCCTCGGCGATGGCCTGCTTGGGGCTCTTGATATGGACTTCTTTACCCTTGATGTAGATTTTGCCGCCGTCGATGGGGTCCGCGCCGAAGACGGCCCGGACGGTCTCCGTCCGCCCCGCGCCCACCAGGCCGCTGAGCCCCAGAATCTGGCCGCCGTAGGCCTCCAGGCTGACGTTTCTCAGCACGCCGCCGATGGAGAGGTTCTCAATTTTCAGCATGCACTCGCCCTTGGCGCCGAACTCCTTGGGGAACTGGTTCTCCAGGGTCCGGCCCACCATGGCGGTGATGAGGGAGTCGTTGTTCCAGTCCTGGATGTCCCGGGTCTCGATGTACTCGCCGTCCCGGATGACCGTCACCCGGTCGCAGAGTTCGAACAGCTCCTCCAGCTTGTGGGAGACGAAGAGGATGCCCACGCCCCGGGCCTTCAGCTCCCGGCAGGTCTGCATCAGCTGCTTGACCTCTTTTTCGCCCAGGGAGGAGGTCGGCTCGTCCATAATGATCATTTTCGCGTCGATCAGGACGGCCTTGGCAATCTCGATCATCTGCTGGACGCCCATGCCGAAGGTGCCTGCGGCCTTCCGGGGGTCGATGTCCTGGCCCAGGGACTGCATGACCTCGGCGGCCTTTTTGTGCATGCCCTCGTAGTCCAGAAGGAAGCCCTTCTTGGTCCATTTGTTGATAAAGATGTTGTCGGTTACGCTGAGGAGCTTTTCGATGTTCAGCTCCTGATACACGCAGGCAATGCCCGCGGCGGCGGACTCGTTGGGGTTTTTGAAGACCTTCCGCTCTCCGTGGACATAGATCTCGCCCTCGTCCGCCATGTGGACGCCGGTAAGAACCTTGATCAGCGTGGATTTGCCCGCGCCGTTCTCACCGATCAGCCCGTGAATCTCGCCCGGCTTCACGGCCAGCTGCATGTTGTGCAGGGCCACGACGCCGGGGAACCGCTTGGTTACGTTTTTCAGCTCAACTACGTATTCGCCCACCTAATAATCACCTCATTCTCTTGGAAATCAGGGTTTTGCGGCACGCTTGTTTCTGGAAATATGTTACAGGGAAAAGAGAAAAGGGGCCCGCTCCGGCGGAGCCGGAACGGGGCCCCTTCCTCTCACTTCAAAAGGGATGTACGGCTTGCTTTATCAGGCCAGGTAGCCCTGGAGCTCCTCCAGGCGGGCCTGGGCGTTGGAGGGATCGACGATGCTGGCGCCGGCGTCAATGAACTCGTCCAGCTTCTCGCCCTGAAGGGCGCGGACCACGGCGTCCACAGAGTTGTAGCCCATGCTGTAGCCCTGCTGGCAGACGGACATGGTCTCCTCACCGGCGAGGATGGAGTTGCAGGCGGACTGGATGCCGTCGAAGCCCAGGAAGACGGTGTTCTTGTAGTTCTCGTTGCCGGAAGCGGCGGCGGCGCGGGCGGCGGCCATGGCCATGTCGTCGTTGTTGGCGCAGATCACGGCGATGCCTTCGGGGTGGTTCTGGATGATGGCCTCCATGCAGGTGACGGCCTGGTCGGCCACGGCGTTGGCGTACTGGGTCTCCTTGTCCAGGAAGGTGCCGCCGGCGGCCTCGATGCCGGCCTTGTAGCCCGCCATGCGGGCCTCGTTGGTGGAGTCGCCCTGAACGCCGGCGATCTCAATGCACTTGATCTCGGTCCAGCCGCGCTCCTTGGCCAGGTTGGCGGCGGCCTCGCCGCCCAGCTTGCCGGCGGCCTCGTTGCCGGTGCCGACGAAGGAGAGGACCTCGGGGGCGTCGATGTCGGTGTCCACGGCCACGATGGGCTTGGTCTGGCCGGAGATCATGTTGGCGACCATGTCGGCCTGGAGGGGGGCGATGACGTAGCCGTCGATGTCGCCGTTGTTCATGTCGGTCTCGATCATGTTCAGCTGTTCGTCATAGGCCGTTTCGGAGGTGGCTCCCTTGACCGTGACGGTCACATTGGGATGCTCCTTGCCATACGCCTCGGCGCCGGCCACCACGTAGCCCCAGTACTCGGAGGCGGTGGTCTTCAGGATGACGGAGATGTTGTAGCTCTCCTCGCCGGAATCGGCGGGCTGGGCGCCGCTGCCGGAGTCGGCGGGCTGGGACTGCTGCTGGTCTCCGCCGGAGGGGGCGGAGCCGCCCTTGTCGCCGCCGCAGGCGGCCAGGGACAGGGCCATGGCGAGGGAAAGGATCAGCGCGAGAAACTTCTTCATAACTTCTTTTCTCCTTTTTAAATAGTTTCCCCGAAAAGCACGGATTTCCCCCCAAAGACTCTGGCCCCTGCGCTTTGCAAAGCGCAGGGAAAGGGAGCGCTCCCTTTCCCAAATTCCCTGGAGGAAAGACCGCCGTGCCTTCCGGCAAATACGTTCATATTCTAGCACAGGATACAGCCGCCAGTCAAGAAGAGTATACCGATTTTGTACAGTACCGAAGAAATAAACGGATGTTTTTGTGGATAGTATCTAAGAAGCTGTATTCGCACCGGCGGGGCGCCGTCCGGCGGGCCGGGAGGGGAAAGGCGGCCCTTGACTTTTCCGCCGTCCCGCTGTAAGATGTCAGCAATTTGCAGCTTGCAAGCCAGGAGGCGAACTATGGAGCATGCCGACCTCATTGTCTGCCGGGACCTGTCCCTGGGGTACGAGGGACAAAGCGTTCTGACCCGCTTGAATCTCCGCGTCCGGAGCGGGGACTACCTCTGCGTCGTGGGGGACAACGGCTCCGGGAAGTCCACCCTGCTGCGGGGGCTTCTGGGCCTCCTGCCGCCCCTTTCGGGAAGCATCCAGCGGGCGGCGGAGCTGAAAGAGGGGGCCGTGGGCTACCTTCCCCAGCAGACCCGGGCCCAGCGGGACTTCCCCGCCACGGTGGAGGAGGTGGTCCTCTCCGGCTGCCTGAGCCGAAAGGGCCTGCGGTTTTTTTATTCCGCCGCCCAGCGCTCCCGGGCGCTGATGAACATGGGGAAGCTGGGCGTGCTGGAGCTGCGGGGAAAGAGCTACCGGGAGCTCTCCGGGGGCCAGCAGCAGCGGGTGCTTCTGGCCCGGGCCCTCTGCGCCGCGGAGCGGCTGCTGATTCTGGACGAGCCCGTCACCGGGCTGGACCCCGCCGCCGCCCAGGACCTCTACAAAACCCTGGCTTACCTGAATAAAAAGGAGGGCATGGCCGTGGTCATGGTGACCCACGATCTCCGCCCGGCCTTCCGGGACGCGGGGATGGTGCTGCATATCGGGCATGGGGGGATATTCCTGGGCTCTCCGGCGGAGTATCTGGCCTCCCCCTGCGGGAGGCGTTTCAAGGAGGCGGCGGAATGAGCTTGTTTGTGATGTTTTCCTTTCCCTTCATCCAGCGGGCCCTGGCTGCCGGCGTGCTGGTGAGCCTCTGCGCCGCGCTGCTGGGGGTGCCCCTGGTGCTGAAGCGGTATTCCATGATCGGCGACGGGCTCAGCCACGTATCCTTCGGCGCTCTGGCCGCGGCGGTGGCCCTGGGGTTCACGCCGCTGTATTTCTCCATCCCCGTGGTCGTCGCGGCGGCGTTCCTCCTCCTCCGGGTAGCGGACAGCCCCCGGTGGAACAGCGACGCCGCCGTCGCCGTGGTCAGCGCCTCCTCCCTGGCCCTGGGGGTGCTGGTGATTTCCAAGACCTCCGGCATGACCACGGACGTGGACAACTACATGTTCGGAAGCGTCCTGGCCATGAGCAGGGCGGACGTGGCGCTGTCGGTGATTCTCTGCGCCGCGGTGCTGGCGCTGTTCGTCCTGTTCTATCACCGGATTTTCGCCGTGACCTTCGACGAGAGCTTCTCCCGGGCCACGGGGCTGAAGGTAAACCGGTACAACGCCCTTCTCGCCATGCTGACGGCGCTGACCATCGTCCTGGGAATGCGGATGATGGGGGCCATGCTGATCTCCTCCCTGGTGATTTTCCCGGCGCTGACGGCCATGCGGCTTTTTCGGAGCTTCCTGGGGGTGACCCTCTGCGCCGCGTTTACGTCGGTCGGGTGCTTCTGCGCGGGGCTGGCTGTGTCCTTCGCCTGCTCCACGCCGGTGGGGGCCACGGTGGTGGCGGCGAACCTAGCGCTGTTCCTTCTGGCCTGCGGGGCGGGGGCGCTGCGGGGAAGGCGGAAAAAATAAACTTCCCCAAATCGAAGAAAAGGCTTGCATTTTAAAAAACGCCGTGCTATACTGACAGATGCTGTTATAAGGCAATTTGTTTTAGAAAGGGGTGAACAGAGCAATGAAGGAAGGAATCCATCCCAATTATCAGCAGACTACGATTACATGCGCCTGCGGTAATGTGATTGAGACAGGTTCTACCAAGAAGGATATCAAGGTGGAAGTCTGCTCTAAGTGTCACCCCTTCTTCACCGGCAAGCAGAAGCTGGTGGACACCGGCGGCCGGGTCGCGAAGTTCAACAAGAGGTTCGGCCTGGACAAGTGAGCACGTCACATTCAAAAGAGCGCGCCGTAGCTGCGGCGCGCTCTTTTTCGCGCCTTTGAGGAGGGAACGGAAAATGAGCTGGGAAATCATACGCCTCGCGGACAGGCCGGAACTGAAAGCGGAGACGGCGCAATGGTTCCATGAAAAGTGGGGAATTCCCCTGGCCGCCTATCTGGACAGCATGGAGGCGTGCGTGGATGGAAGGGCGTCCGTTCCGCAGTGGTATGCCGCGATGGAATCCGGCAGAATCATCGGCGGGCTCGGCGTGATTGAAAATGATTTCCACGCCCGAAAGGACCTTGCTCCCAATGTCTGCGCGGCATATACGGAGGAGGACCGGCGGCGCGAGGGAATCGCCGGAGCCCTGCTGGGCTTTGCGTGCGCCGATATGAAAGCCAGGGGAGTGGATACGCTGTACCTTGTAACGGACCACACGTCCTTTTACGAGCGCTATGGATGGGAGTTTTTCTGCATGACGGGGGAAGACGGCGCGCCCGGCCTTTTAAGGCTGTATATCCATAGGGAACCGTAAAAAGCGGGGAGATTCCCGCCGCGTTTGCCTGAGCCGCGTTTTTATTAAGGAGGAACGGTCATGGAAGAACTGGACCCGAGACAAACGCCCCGCGCCGGGGCCTTCGCGCTGTGGGGGAAGGCCCCCATGCCCATGGTGACGCTGGTCAAGACCCTGGACGTGTCCCGGCCCGTGGGGCTGAGCCGCAGGCGCGGCTTGAAATTCAACATGCTGCTGTGCTGGTGCGCCGGGAAAGCGGCCTCCCGGGTGGAGGAGTTTTACACCCTCCCGGTGGGGGACAAGCTGATTCGCTATGATAATCTGGCGGTAAATACGGTGGCGGCCCTGGAAAACGGCGGCATCGCCACCTGCGACGTGCCCTTCTCCGGGGATTTCGAACAGTTCCGGCAAGACTACCTGGCCCTGACGGAGCGGGTCCGCGCCTCCGGCAAAGCCTATGACCTGGACGGCGGCTATATGGTGATCGGCACCTCCGCCCTGCCGCAGACCGAAATCGACGGGGCGGTGAACATCTACGCCGGGTTCTGCAACAATCCCTTCCTGATTTGGGGGAAGTACCGCGGAAAGCTCCTGGGGGCCTCCCTGCCCGTCTCCTTCCAGTTCCACCACGCCCAGATGGACGGCGGCCACGCCGCCCGGTTCCTGGAGTGCCTCCAGGAGGAAATCCGGGCCCTGAACCCATAGGGGCCGGGAAATTTCCCGTTGCGTTTTTCCGGAAAACGCATATACTGGAAACAGTGAAAAATAGAAAGGAGTCCTACGCCATGCGCTTACATCTTACCGAGCCCCAAGCCGCCGTCCGGGAAATCCTCCCGGCCCTGGGAGCGGAAAACGCCCTCCTCACCGCCGGGACGGCGGACCGCTGCAACACCATGACCATCGGCTGGTGCCAGGCGGGACGGCTGTGGGGCCTGCAAACCTGCACGGTCTACGTGCGGCCGGAGCGGTATACCTTCCAGTTTATGGAGGAGCAGGAGTACTTCACCGTCTCCGTACTCCCCCGGGGCATGAAAAAGACCATGACCCTCTGCGGCACGAAAAGCGGCCGGGACATGGACAAAATCAAGGAGTGCGGCCTGACGGTCCGCGCCGGAGCGGGCGGCGCCCCCTTCTTCGAGGAGGCGGAGCTGGTTCTGGTATGCCGGACCCTTTACGTCCAGGATCTGGATTCCGCCTGCGTGCTCCCCGCCGGGGAGGAAAAAATCCTTCCCAATTACGGGGCCAAGGGCGGCTGGCACCGGGTCTACACCGGCGAGATTGTGGAGGCGTACTCCGCCAGGTAATACGCGAATATTAAAGGAGTACTATGCAAGAGACAGACAAGATTCGAGACAAGGTGGTTTTGGTGGGCCTGAACTCCCCGGTCCTGGGGCGGGAGGAAAACGCCGGGGAGGACACCCTGGAGGAGCTGTCCGCCCTGGTGGAGACCGCCGGGGGCGAGACTGTGGGAATGGTCCTCCAGAACCGGAACAGCCCGGACCCCAGGACCTTTATCGGCGAGGGCAAGTGCGCCGAGGTGAAGCTCTACTGCGAAAACACCGAGGCCACCATGATCATCTTTGACAACGACC
>CATLJA010000013.1 GCA_949959305.1 uncultured Oscillibacter sp. | reverse complement strand
GCCCGGATGGACCGGGACCCGGCCCCTATGGAGGACCTGACCCGGGCTCTGGAGGGGCAGGAGGAGTTCGCCCTGGTGACGGAGGCGTACAAGCGCCCCAAGGGCCCGGCCCCCTCGCCGCTGCTGGAGCCCTGGTACCAGGCGAAGTCCTTTACCGTCTGCCACGAGGAGAAGCTGACGGAGGACTTGTTTTCCCGGGCTGTCGTGGACCGGCTGAAGCGGGGGTATGAGTTTCTGCTGCCCTTTTATGATTATTTCGTCACGCTGGACGCCGACCCGGACCCGGGAGAGCGGAGGGGCGGGGAAACCCGTTGACTTTCGCCGCGCCTGCAAAGCCCTGTTCAAGACGCTCCCGCCTGCCTTTTGCGCCGTCAGAGCGGAGGCTGCGCCGCGGAAGACAGCTCCCGCTTCCTTGCGTTCAGGGTCTTCCGCAGCTCCTTTTTCCTGGGTTCCAGCCTCTCATCGCTGATGTGCCTTAACGCGCTGAGATACAGGCGGATGGATTTTGCATTGCCGGCCTGGGAATAAATTTCCTTGAGGATGCCGAACAGCTCGTCGTCCGCTATGACGCGGGAGAGCATGTCGTATTGGTTCATCATGGATACCACGTTTATGGCGGCGTAAAAAATCTCCGCGGCGTATTCCGGCGTGTCCGCAAAAAGCTCCCTCTGCTTCCCGAGCCAGTAGAGCAGCATGGTGGCATCGTTGTGAAACGCCGCCATAATGGCGGGGTTTTTGAACGGCTCTGAAATCAGGAGCGAAAGGTTCCGCTCGATTTCAACGCCCCATTCAAGAAGCTGCTCCGCCTGCCGGGGAGTATGGGCCACGTTCAGCGCGTTGCCGTTGAACACGCTGGCCTTACACGTCCAATGGACGTCGGCTCCCATCTCGCGGAGCGCCCGCGCCACGGGAAAGCGGTTTGCCGCCACCGCCGTCAGAAACAGGTTCGCGCCCGACAGGCACTGTGCGTGGACGAGCTCCGGCTCCTCCTGGATTTGACGGATTATTTCCTCATCCGGCACGGTTTTATCCCGAAACTGAGCCGCGATTCCAGCGGCTTTCTGCCTCAATTCCAAATCTGTCATTTCAATCCATACACCTTTCAAAGCATGCGGGCGGACGCTTCCCTCCCGCGGATTCCGGTTCAGCGCTCTGATTATATCACGGCCTGCGTTCCGGTTCAAGCCGCGCTCAGGGAAGCCGCCTTCCGTGCGGAACCGCCGGCGCGAAAGGCAGAAGGGGCTCCGCCCCTTGCAATCCGCGCCTCAAAGCCGTATACTGTTTTCGATATCATAAAAAAAGGAGAACTGCCCTATGAAAGCCTGTCCCGACAGAGCGGCGGCCCTGGCGCTGCTGCGCAAGTACAATGCCGAACCCTTCCATATCCAGCACGCCCTGACCGTGGAGGCCGTCATGGGCTGGTACGCCCGGGAGCTGGGCTATGGGGACGAAGCGGATTTCTGGTCCGCGGTGGGCCTGCTCCACGACGTGGACTTCGAGAAGTGGCCGGAGGAGCACTGCAAAAAGGCCCCGGAGCTGCTGGCGGAAATCGGCTGCCCGGAGGAGCTTGTCCGCGCCGTCTGCAGCCACGGTTACGGCATCTGCTCCGACGTGGAGCCCGCCCACGAGATGGAGAAGGTGCTCTTTGCCGCCGACGAGCTGACGGGCCTCATCGGCGCGGCGGCCCGGATGCGGCCCAGCAGGTCCTGCTCCGACATGGAGGTTTCCTCCCTCAAAAAGAAGTTCAAGGACAAGAAGTTCGCCGCCGGCTGCTCCCGGGATGTGATTAAGGACGGCGCGGCGCGCCTGGGCTGGGAGCTGGAGGAGCTGATGGACAAGACCCTCCGGGCCATGCGGGAGAGCGAGGCCCGGGTGGCGGAGGAGCTGGCCTCCCTGGGCTGAAGCCTTTCGGCAAGCGGCCGCAAAACGGAACGGAAAGAGCGCCCGGGCACCATGTGCCCGGGCGCTCTTTATCACTCAGCCAATCACTTCCAGCTTCCCGTCCTCTCCGAACTTCACGGGGACGATTTCGTTCCGGGTCTTTTGCGCGATGTCGTCAATCCGCATTTTGGACGGGTAGTCCGCAATGAGGCTCACGGCCACGCCCTGCCGCTTTGCCCGGCCGGTCCGGCCGATGCGGTGGACGTAGTCCTGATTCTCGTCGGGCACGTCGCAGTTGAAGACGATGTCCACATCGTCCACGTCGATGCCCCGGGCGGCCACGTCCGTGGAGACGAACACCCGGAGCTTTCCCTCCCGGAACAGGTTCATCACCTGCTCCCGCCGCCGCTGGGGAACGTCGCCGTGGATGCACTCCGCGTCCACGCCCCGCATTTGCAGGAACTTGCAGATGCGCTCCGTGGAGCCCTTGGTGTTGCAGAAGGCCATGCAGCGGTCAAAGCCTGTCTCCTCCAGAATCCGGGCGATGGCGTCCGCCTTTTCGTTCTGTCCGATGTCCATGCGGAACTGCTTGATGTCGGGCTTGTTCTGCTCGTCCTCCCGGACGGTGACCTCCTCCGCGTCCCGCTGGTAGACCCAGGCGATGTCCATGACCTCCCGGGAGATGGTGGCGGAGAACAGGCCCAGGTTCCGCCGCTTGTTCATCTTGTCCAGCAGGCGGGTCACGTCGTGGATGAAGCCCATGTCCAGCATCCGGTCCGCCTCGTCCAGCACCACGGTCCGGGCGCTGTCCACCTGGACGGTCCGGCGCTTCATGTGGTCGCTGAGCCGCCCCGGGGTGGCGACCACAATCTGGGGCCTCTTTTTCAGCGCGTCAATCTGCTTCCCGATGGGCTGGCCGCCGTAGAGGCAGACGCAGCGCACGCCGGGCCGGAAGGCGGAGACGTCCCGCAGCTCGTCGGTGATTTGAATCGCCAGTTCCCGGGTGGGGGCCAGGATGACGGCCTGGACGGAGTCGTCCTCCGGGTCAATGTGCTCAATGATGGGGATGCCGTAGGCAAAGGTCTTGCCGGTGCCGGTGGGGGCCTTGGCGATAACGTCCCGCCAGTCCATCATGGGCGGGATGCAGCCCGCCTGGACGGGGGTGGTCAGCTCCAGCTCCCTGCGCCGGATGGCCCGCATGATTTCCGGCGACAGCCCCAGGCTGTCGAACCGGACGCCTTCTGTATATTCCATAAAAATTTTCCTCTTTTCACGTGATGGGGCGTATGGTAAAATGAACGCGGATTTTCAGGCCTATTATACAGAAAAGGAAGCCGCTTGTAAAGCGGTCCGGCCTTACAAGTCCCCTGATTTTCGAGAATTTAAAACTTTAATCAAATAAAATCTGCGGAATCCAACAAATTATACAAGGAAACCAGAAGAAATTTAAGTAAAATTGTGTATTGTGAACCCGACTTGTCAGGTTTTTTATGCTAAAGTAAAGCTGGAAGACGAACAGGGTAAAAGTCAATAGGGGGGGTGTCGAACGTGGATGAGATGGAGTATGTACGTATTCTTCGTGATTTGCGCGAAGACGCCGACAAGACACAGTCACAGATCGCCGAGGTCCTGGGAACGTCCCAGACCATGTACGCACGCTATGAGCGGGGCGCCAACGAGCTGCCTATCCATCACCTGATCACATTGAGTAAGTATTACGGTGTCAGCACGGATTACCTGCTGGGGCTCAGCAAGGAGCGATGAAACACGGACAGGAAGGTCTCCTGTCCGTGTTTTTATTTGGCTCACAGCCGCGTCACAACGGGAATGACCATGGGGCTGCGTTTGGTTGTTTTGAAGAGGTAGCTGCTGACGGCGGACTTCACCACGCCCCGGAGCTCCCCGTCGTCCCGCCCGCGCCTGCGGGTGACGGATTCCGCCGCGTCCATGGCGACGCCCTGGAGCTCCTTCATCAAGTCCCCGGACTCCTTCACGTAGATGAAGCCCCGGGTGACGATTTCCGGCGGGCTGAGGAGGCCGCCGTCGTGGCTGGAGGTGGGCAGGACCACCACCACCATGCCGTCCTCGGCCAGGCGCTTGCGGTCCCGCATGACCACGGCCCCCACGTCGCCCACGCCGGAGCCGTCCACGAAGACCTCCCCGGCGGGGACCGCCCCGCCCAGCTTCAGCGTCTTGGCGGTCAGCTCGATGACGGAGCCGTTTTCCGCGATGGCGATGTGGTTCCGGTCCAGGCCCATCTGCTGGGCCACCTGGCTGTGAATCTGGAGCATCCTCTGCTCGCCGTGGAGGGGGATGAAGAACCGGGGCCGGGTGAGGGCGTGAATGATTTTCAGCTCCTCCTGGCAGGCGTGGCCGGAGACGTGGAGCATGTCCGCCCGGTCGTAAATCACCTTCACGCCCTTGCGGAACAGCTCGTTGATGACCCGGCTCACCGTCACCTCGTTCCCCGGGATGGCGGAGGCGGAGATAATCACCTTGTCCCCGGGGCCCACCTCCACCTGCTTGTGGGTGGAAAAGGCCATGCGGTACAGGGCGCTCATCTCCTCGCCCTGGGAGCCGGTGGTGACGATGACCTGCTTGTTTTTGGGCAGGCCCTTGATTTTGCTGACGTCCATCAGGGTGTTCTTGGGCACCTTCATATAGCCCAGCTCCGTGGACACCCGCATGATGTTCTCCATGGACCGGCCCGTGACGGCCACCTTCCGCCCGTGGGCGGCGGCGGCGTCCAGCACCTGCTGGATGCGGTGGACGTTGGAGGCGAAGGTGGTGACGATGATGCGCTCCTCGCAGCCCTGGAACTGGCGCATAAAGGTCTGGCCCACGGCCCGCTCGCTCATGGTGTAGCCGGGGCGCTCCACATTGGTGGAGTCGGCGCACAGGGCCAGCACGCCCGCCTTCCCCAGCTCGCCCAGCCGGGCCAGGTCGATGACCTCCCCGTCGATGGGGGTGGAGTCGATTTTGAAGTCGCCGGTGTGGACCACGGTGCCCATGTGGGTGTGGATGGCGAAGGCCACGGAGTCGGCGATGGAGTGGTTGACGTGGATGAACTCCACGGTGAACTTCCCCGCCCGGACGGACTTGCCGGGCTCCACGGTGATGAGCTTGGTGCTCTTGGCCAGGCCATGCTCCTCCAGCTTCAGCTGGATGAGGCCGGCGGTGAAGCGGGTGCAGTAGATGGGCAGGTTTACCTGCTTGAGGACGTAGGGAATGGCTCCCACGTGGTCCTCGTGGCCGTGGGTGATGAAGAGCCCGCGGATGCGGGCGCGGTTCTTAATCAGGTAGGTCACGTCGGGGATGATGCAGTCGATGCCGTACATGTCGTCCCCGGGGAAGGCCATGCCGCAGTCCACCACGATGATTTCCCCGCCGTACTCATAGGCGGTCATGTTCTTTCCGATTTCGTTAAGACCGCCCAAGGGAATGATTTTCAGTTTTTCTGCCATAAATGATAGAACTCCTTATAAATAAAAAAGATGTACCGCGGCCCTGTATCCGGCGTATGGGCACAGCAAAGAAGAGACGCCCGCCGTCCGCCCGGCCCCGTTACGCCGGCGGAGGGTTGGATGCGTCCTGTCGTATCCGGATATGAAAGCCGCTTTTATTATTTGACCAGCCGGGAAGCGCGTCCCGCCCTGGAAAAATACGATTCAAAAGCGCCGGGGGAAAAGGTCCCGGCGAACCCGCTCCAGGGACCCGGTTCAGGGCCGCCGGAGCGTCAACTCGGTATAGTATAGCACAGAAAAATCCGTTTGTATACAAAAACTTTTAGAAATTCGCCGGAAGATTGACGGCGCAGGGAAAATATGCTATCATATCTTCCAAATGTCAAGCTCTGAATCCGCCCCGCCCGGCGGAGCGGGGAGGCGGGAGGCGGAGCCATGGGCGTTCATGACGGGCACCGGCAGCGGGTGCGCAGGCGCTTTTCGGAAAACGGGCTGGCGGGCTTCGCCGACCACGAGGCTTTGGAGCTGCTGCTTTACTACGCCATTCCCCGGGGAGACGTGAACCCCCTGGCCCACGCCCTGATGGACCGCTTCGGCAGCCTCTCCGGCGTGCTCTCCGCCCCGGCGGAGCTGCTGGTCCAGGTGGAGGGCGTGGGAGAGCGGACGGCCATGCTGCTGCGCCTGGTTCCCAAGCTTGCCCAAAAGGCCCGGCTGGCGGACCTGGAGCGGGAGCTGGCCCTGAACACCCGGGAGCGGGTGGGGGCCTACCTCCTGGAGCTGTTCTCCCGGGAGCGGAACGAGGCGGTGTATCAAATCTGCCTGGACGGGAAGGGGAAGCTCCTGGCCTGCCGCCGCCTGGGGGAGGGCGGCGCCTCGGCGGTGAACCTGGACGTGCGCAAAATCGTGCAGAACGCCATAGTCTTTTCCGCCTGCTCCGTGATTCTGGCCCACAACCACCCCAGCGGCGTGGCCCTGCCCTCCCAGGCGGACCACGCGGCCACCCTCCGGGTCAAGGCGGCCCTGGAGTCCGTGGACGTGAGGCTGGAGGACCACATCATCGTGGCCGACCACGATTTCATTTCCTTTTCCGAGTCGGGGTTCCTGGGCTGAGGGGAGCCGCCGGGTATTTTCAAAAATATATCGAACAAACGTTGCGTTCCGGCCGGGTTCGTGGTATGATAGGCCCAGTTCAACCGCCCGAGTCCCGCCCACAGGAGGTCCCCATGCCGAAATTCCAAGTCGTATCCGAATACCAGCCCTCCGGCGACCAGCCGGAGGCCATCGCCGCCCTGGCGGAGGGCATAGAGTGCGGGCTGAAGGAGCAGGTTCTCCTGGGCGTCACCGGCTCCGGCAAAACCTTCACCATGGCCAAGGTTATCGAGGCCGTCCAGCGGCCCGCCCTGGTCCTGGCCCACAACAAGACCCTGGCGGCCCAGCTCTGCGCGGAGTTCAAGGAGTTCTTCCCCAACAACGCCGTGGAGTACTTCGTCAGCTACTACGACTACTACCAGCCCGAAGCCTATATCCCCCACACGGACACCTATATCGCCAAGGACGCCTCCACCAACGAGGAAATTGACCGCCTCCGCCTCTCCGCCACCTTTGCCCTGCTGGAGCGGCGGGACGTCATCGTCGTGGCCTCCGTCTCCTGCATCTACGGCCTGGGCGAGCCGGAGGATTTCGCCAAGCTGTCCGTCTCCCTCCGGGCCGGGGCGGAGTGGGACCGGGACCAGCTTCTGCGCCGCCTCGTTGAAATCCGCTACGAGCGGAACGACGTCGCCTTCGAGCGCAACATGTTCCGGGTCCGGGGCGACACCGTCGAGATTTATCCCGCCTATTACAAGGATAAGGCCGTCCGGGTGGAGTTCTTCGGCGACGAGATTGACCGCATCAGCGAGTTCAACCCCATCACCGGGGCCGTAACCCTGAAGCTGAACCACGTGGTTATTTATCCCGCCAGCCACTACGTCACCACCAAGGATAAAATGGACCGGGCCATCGGCGAAATCCGCCGGGAGCTGGAGGAGCAGGTCCGGGTTTTTACCGAAAACAACCAGCTGGTGGAGGCACAGCGGATCCGCCAGCGGACGGAGTACGACATGGAGATGATGGCGGAGCTGGGCTACTGCTCCGGCATCGAGAATTACTCCCGCATCATCTCCGAGCGGCCCCAGGGCTCCGCGCCCATGACGCTTCTGGACTTCTTCCCAGACGACTTCGTGCTGTTCGTGGATGAGAGCCACGTGACCCTCCCCCAGGTCCGGGCCATGTACAACGGCGACCACGCCCGGAAGGACAGCCTGGTCAGGTACGGCTTCCGCCTCCCCTGCGCCTATGACAACCGGCCCCTGAAATTCGAGGAGTTCGAGGGCCGGATTGGACAGGCCGTCTTCGTCTCCGCCACTCCCGGCCCCTACGAGCGGGAGCGGGCGGACCGGGTGGTGGAGCAGGTTATCCGCCCCACGGGATTGCTGGACCCCCGGGTGGAGGTCCGGCCCGTCACCGGGCAGATCGACGACCTTCTGGAGGAAATCAGCGCCCGGGCGGCAAAGGACGAACGGGTGCTGGTCACCACCCTGACGAAAAAAATGGCGGAGGACCTGACGGAGTATTTCAAAAACGCCGGAGTCAAGGTCCGGTATATGCACTCCGATGTGGAAACCATCGAGCGGATGGAGATTATCCGGGACCTGCGGCTGGGGAAGTTCGACGTGCTGGTGGGCATCAACCTCCTGCGGGAGGGGCTGGACCTGCCGGAGGTTTCCCTGGTCGCCGTGCTGGACGCGGACAAGGAGGGCTTCCTCCGCTCCGAGACCTCCCTGATCCAGACCATCGGCCGGGCGGCCCGGAACGCGGAGGGCCTGGTCGTCCTCTACGCGGATACGGTCACCCCCTCCATGCGGGCGGCCATGAACGAGACGGAGCGCCGCCGGGAAATTCAGGAACGCTTCAACCGGGAGCACGGCGTCGTCCCCAAGACCATCATCAAGGGCGTCCGGGAGGTGCTGGAGATTTCCGCCGCGGCGGAGGACGAGACCACCCGGGCCCGCCATCACCGCAAGCTGAACCAGGCGGAGCGGGACGCGGAAATCAAGCGGTTGGAGAAGGAAATGAAGGAAGCCAGCAAAATGCTGGAGTTCGAGTACGCGGCGGTCCTGCGGGACCGGATTATCGAGCTGCGGGGTGAAACGGGATGAAATACGAATGGCTGGACGAATACCTCCTGTCCCTGCCGGGGGCGGAGAAGGACTATA
This sequence comes from uncultured Oscillibacter sp., assembly GCA_949959305.1. GTDB lineage: Bacteria > Bacillota > Clostridia > Oscillospirales > Oscillospiraceae > Oscillibacter. The sequence continues at coordinate 27,606 of CATLJA010000013.1, read as the reverse complement.
AGCCCGAGTGGGCCTGGTTCCGCTATATGATACGGGGCAAGCTCTTCGCCGCCGTCTGCTCCCCCCGGGGGATGAAGGACGAGGCTTATAACGGGCACGATTTGGTGAATTTGAAATGCGAGCCCGCCCGGGGGGAAATCCTCCGGGCGGCGCACCCGGAAATCCTGCCGGGGTTCTACTGCGACAAGCGGAACTGGATTGCCTGCCTGCTGGACGGGGATTTGCCGGAGGATATCCTTCGGGAGCTGTGCGCCCAGTCCCACGGGCTGGTTCTGAAAAAGCTGCCCAAGTATGCGCAGAGGGAGATTCTGGGAGAATAGATGGAGACGCAGAAAAAAGCCCCGGCCAGCGCCGCGGTTCTGGCGGCGGCGGCCCTGTGGGGCGTGATCGGCTTATGGAACCGGAGGCTGATGGCGGCGGGCCTCTCGCCCTTTTCCATCGTCCTGGTTCGTAATTTCGGCGGCATGGTCCTGCTGGCGGCGTTCTTCGCGCTGAAGGACCGGAGCGTTTTCCGGGTGGAGCGGCGGCACCTCAAATACTTCTTCGGCACAGGCGTGGTCAGCGTGGCGCTGTTCACCGTGTGCTACTTCTCCTGCCAGAAGCTCTGCTCCCTGGCCGCGGCCTCCATCCTGCTGTACACGGCCCCCTCCTTCGTGGTGCTTCTCTCCGCCGTGCTCTGGAGGGAGCCGGTGACGGGGAAAAAGCTCCTGGCCCTGGCGCTGACCCTGCTGGGCTGCGCCCTGGTCTGCGGCGTGTCCGGCGGCGGGCTGTCCGTGACCCTCCCCGGCGTGCTGCTGGGCCTGGGGTCCGGGTTCTTCTACGCGCTTTACAGCATCTTCGGGCGCTTCGCCCTGGCCCATTACCCGCCCCTGGCGGTGACGGTCTGGACCTTCCTGTTCGCGGGCCCGGCCTCCCTGGTCCTGCTCCGCCCGGCGGAGCTGGCGGGGGCCTTTGGCGGGAACGCGGGCGTGTGGGGAACGGCCCTGGCCCTGGCGGTGTTCTCCACCGCCGCGCCCTACATCTTATATACCTGGGGCCTGGCCCGGATGGAGCCGGGCCGCGCCTCCATCCTGGCCAGCCTGGAGCCGGTGGCGGCGGCCCTGACGGGGGTGCTGGCCTTCGGCGAGCCCCTGGGTCCGCCGGCGGCCCTGGGCGTTCTGTGCGTCCTGGCGGGCGTGTATGTTCTGAGGTGAGCTATGGCAAGGAAAAAGGACGAGAAAACCAACGTCATGCGGATTCTGGAGCAGAAAAAGATCCCCTATATCCCCCATTTCTACGAGGAGGCCGGGGGTCCCGGAGGCACCCGGGACTACGGCGTCCACGTGGCCCGGGCCCTGGGCCAGGAGCCGGAGCGGGCCTTCAAGACCCTGGTGTGCCGGGGGGCCTCCGGCGGGTACTGCGTCTTTGACATTCCCGCGCCGGACAGCCTGGATTTGAAAAAGGCGGCGAAGGCGGCGGGGGAGAAGTCCGTGGAGCTGCTGGCGGTGAAGGACATCACCGCCGTGACGGGCTATGTCCGGGGCGGGTGCAGCCCCGTGGGCATGAAGAAGCCGTATCCCACGATTTTCCACCAAACGGCCCTGGACTTTGCGACCATCTACGTCTCCGCCGGGAAAATCGGCGCCCAGGTGGAGGTGGAGCCACGGGCGTTGTTAGACCTTCTCCGGGCGGAAACGGCGGATCTCGTCATATAACAAGGAAAGACCCAAGTGAAATCCGGCGGCAAAAGACGCCGCCGCCCAGTGCTGGTAATAATCGAAGAGTTCATCGAGAATCCGATAGCGGGTTTTTTCATCGATTGGGGATTTTTCCAGCCATTTTTCAAGCTGCTTTTCGTCAAACCCGTGCCCTAGCTCTTTTAGGACCGCTTCTCCATAGGTGTCGAAAAGTCTTTGAGTGATTGTGTCCATGACAGCACTCCCAAAAATATTCTTTTTATGCCATATATTATATGATATTTAAAACAATATGTCAAGGAGCTTTTATGGGACCATTAAAGATTTTAGGGGAGCGTCTTCGTCTGCTTCGAAAGGAGAGGCGAATGCGTCAAGTTGATATGGCCGAGCTGCTGGGAATCACGCAGGCGCATTATCAGCGGATAGAAAAAGGAAAAATTAATATTCCCACCTTGACATTATGCATTCTGGCAGATTATTTTGAAGTGAGCACCGACTACCTGCTGGGAAGGTCTGAGGAGAGATCGGCAAAAACTTGAAGGAATGGCCTGACCAGGGGGTCAGGCCCCACAAAGAAGTGCAAGCTCCTACCGAAGTATCAGCATTGCAAAGCCTGATTTTACAAGGTGTTCTACCGATAGAAGGGCAAAAAACAGGCCCGAAGGGCCATTACTTCTTTTTCTCTTTTGGACCGTGCACGGCCCGTTTTCTCTTTTTCTTCTGGAAGAAAAAGAGAAAATGGGGGGTGCAATGCACCAGCCATCATCATGGCTGTAATCCCCCCCGCGCGTCAGCGCCGGAAAACCCTCCCCCGTTTGGGGGAATACAAGGAGCCCCCCTATGCAAGATAAAATCATCGTAAAAGGCGCCCGTGCCAACAATTTAAAGAACATCGACGTGACCATCCCCCGGGACAAGCTGGTGGTCATGACGGGCCTCAGCGGCTCCGGCAAGTCGTCCCTGGCCTTCGACACCATCTACGCCGAGGGCCAGCGGCGCTATGTGGAGTCCCTGTCCTCCTACGCCCGGATGTTCCTGGGCCAGATGGAGAAGCCCGACGTGGACTATATCGAGGGCCTTTCCCCCGCCATCTCCATCGACCAGAAGACCACCTCGAAAAACCCCCGCTCCACCGTGGGCACTGTGACGGAGATTTACGACTACCTCCGCCTTCTCTGGGCCCGGGTGGGCACCCCCCACTGCCCCAAGTGCGGCAAGGTCATTCAGCAGCAGACCATCGACCAGATTATCGACCAGGTGATGGCCCTGCCGGAGGGCGCCCGCATCCAGGTGATGGCCCCCGTCGTCCGGGGCAAAAAGGGCGAGCACGCCAAGGTCTTCGAGGATGCGAAGCGCTCCGGCTACGTCCGGGTCCGGGCCGACGGGAACCTCTACGAGCTGGACGAGGAAATCAAGCTGGAGAAGAACAAAAAGCACAACATCGAAGTTGTCATCGACCGCCTCATCATCCGCCCGGACATCCAGCAGAGGCTGACGGACAGCGTGGAAACCGCCTCCGCCCTCTCCGGCGGGCTGGTGGTGGTGAACCTCCTCCGGGAGGAGCGGGATTTGATGTTTTCCCAGAATTACGCCTGCGAGGACTGCGGCGTTTCCATCGAGGAGCTGACCCCCCGGATGTTCTCCTTCAACAACCCCTTCGGGGCCTGCCCGGCCTGCACGGGCCTGGGCAGCCAGCTGAAGGTGGACGTGGGCCTTGTGGTCCCGGACCCGAAAAAATCCATTCTGGAGGGGGCCATCCAGGCCAGCGGCTGGGGGAACATCCGCTCCGACGGCATCTCCCGGATGTATTTTGACGCGCTGTCGAAAAAGTACCGCTTCTCCCTGGACGAGCCCTGGGAAACCCTCTCCGCCGAGGCGAAGGATATCATTCTCTACGGCACCAGGGGCGAAAAGCTGGAGCTGCACTATGACCAGCCCCGGGGGAAGGGAGTCCTCTACCAGCCCTTCGAGGGCGTCTGCAACAACGTGGAGCGCCGCTATCAGGAAACGCAGAGCGACGCCAGCAAGCGGGAGCTGGAGGAGCTGATGGCGGAGTGCCCCTGCCCGGCCTGCAAGGGACGGAGGCTGAAAAAGGAGTCTCTGGCCGTGACGGTGGGGGAAAAGGACATCGACGCGCTGACCCGCCTCTCCGTGCTGGACGAGCTGGAGTGGGTGGAGCGGCTGGAGCTGACGGAGCAGCAGCAGCTGATTGCCGGCCGGATTCTGAAGGAGATCAAGTCCCGCCTGGGCTTCCTCCGCTCCGTGGGCCTGGGCTACCTGACGCTGAGCCGGGCGGCGGGGACCCTCTCCGGCGGCGAGAGCCAGCGCATCCGCCTGGCGACCCAGATCGGCTCCAGCCTGATGGGGGTGCTGTATATTCTGGACGAGCCCTCCATCGGCCTGCACCAGCGGGACAACGACAAGCTGCTGGCGACGCTGCGGAACCTCCAGAGCCTGGGGAACACCCTGCTGGTGGTGGAGCACGACGAGGACACCATGCGGGAGGCGGACTATCTCATCGACATCGGCCCCGGCGCGGGCATTCACGGCGGGGAGGTCGTCGCCGCCGGCACGCCGGAGGAGGTCATGGCGGACCCCAATTCCCTGACGGGCCAGTACCTCTCCGGGAAGAAGAAGGTGCCCGTCCCCGACGTGCGCCGCCCCGGAAACGGAAAATTCCTCCGCGTCCGGGGAGCGGAGGAGAACAACCTGCGCAAGGTGGACGTGGACTTCCCCCTGGGGACCTTCACCGTGGTCACCGGCGTGTCCGGCAGCGGAAAGTCCTCCCTTGTGAACGAGGTGCTGTTCAAGCGCCTGGGGGCGGAGCTGATGCGCATGAAGGTCCACCCCGGCAGGTGCGCGGGCATTGATGGTTTGGAGCACCTGGACAAGGTGGTCAGCATTGACCAGAGCCCCATCGGCCGGACGCCCCGGTCCAACCCGGCCACCTACACGAACCTGTTCAACGACATCCGGGAGCTCTACGCCTCCACCCAGGAGGCCAAGAGCCGGGGCTACGGCCCGGGCCGGTTCAGCTTCAACGTCCGGGGAGGCCGCTGCGAGGCCTGCTCCGGCGACGGCGTGCTGAAAATCGAGATGCACTTCCTGCCGGACATCTTCGTCCCCTGCGAGGTGTGCAAGGGCCGCCGGTACAACCGGGAGACTTTGGAGGTCCACTATAAGGGGAAGAATATCTCCGAGGTGCTGGAGATGACGGTGGACGAGGCGCTGGAGTTCTTCGCCCCTCTGCCCAAGCTGCGCAGCCGCCTCCAGACCCTTCAGGACGTGGGCCTGGGGTACGTGAAGCTGGGCCAGCCCTCCACGGAGCTCTCCGGCGGCGAGGCCCAGCGGGTGAAGCTGGCCACGGAGCTGAGCAAGCAGGCCACGGGAAAGACCATCTACATTCTGGACGAGCCCACCACGGGCCTCCACACCGACGACGTGCGCAAGCTTCTGGAGGTCCTCCAGCGGCTGGTGGACAGCGGGAACACGGTGGTGGTCATCGAGCACAACCTGGACGTAATCAAGTCCGCCGACTGGATTATCGACCTGGGCCCCGAGGGGGGCGACGGCGGCGGGAGCATCGTCTGCACCGGAACGCCGGAGGCCGTGGCCGCCTGCAAGGAGTCCTACACCGGGCAGTATTTGAAAAAGGTGCTGGCGCGGTGAGAACCAGGCGGAAATTTGGCTGAAGCCGTTATAAAAAAATTATTGCGCAAGGAAAGCTGAGGATCACCTATGTCCGACATCAAGAGAACCGCCATGATTACCGTCTGCGGCCGCCCCAACGTGGGCAAATCCAGCCTCACCAACGCCCTGGTGGGGGAGAAAATCGCCATTGTCTCCAACAAGGCCCAGACCACCCGGAACCGCATTTACGGCGTGGTCAACCGGGAGGACACCCAGCTCGTCCTGATGGACACCCCGGGCCTTCACCGGCCCAAGACCGCCCTGGGGGACTATATGGTCAAGATTATCACCGCCAGCCTTTCCGACGTGGACTGCGCCCTGCTGCTGGCGGAGCCCATCCCCCACGTGGGGGGGCCGGAGAAGGCCCTTATCAGCCGGATACGGGAGGAGAAGCTGCCCTGTATCCTGGCCGTCAACAAAATCGACACCGTGGAGCCGGCGGAGCTGCTGCCCGTTATCGCCGCCTACAACGAGGTGTGGGACGGCTTCGGCGCCATCATCCCCATCTCCGCCCGCACCGGCGGCGGCCTGGAGGAGCTGACGGCGGAGCTGCGGAAGTACGCCCAGGAGGGCCCCCAGCTCTTTCCGGACGGGCAGACCTCCGACCAGCCGGAGCGGCAGGTGATGGGGGAGCTGCTGCGGGAAAAGCTGCTACTCTGCCTAGACAAGGAGATTCCCCACGGCACCGCCGTGGAAATCACCAGGTTTTCCGAGCGGGATTCCGGCATCGTGGACGTGGGGGCCGTCATCTACTGCGAGAAGGCCAGCCATAAGGGCATCATCATCGGAAAGCAGGGGGCCATGCTGAAAAAAATCAGCTCCCTGGCCCGGCACGACATGGAAAAATTCATGGGGACCCAAATCTATCTGGAAACCTGGGTGAAGGTCAAGGAGAACTGGCGGGACAACGTGAACTATGTCCGCAGCCTGGGCTACCGGGAGGATTGAGGGCTTCGTTCCAAATTCGCCGGAACTTTCCACGTATCCATTTCGACCGCCTTCGCAGACTATACCGCAAAGGAGGTCTTCGACATGGAAAACATGGAGCCCGCGCCCCTCTGGGAGCTCTTCTGCCTCACCGGCGAGCCCCTGGCCTATATGCTCTACCGCTCGGCGGAGGACGAAAAAGACAACAATTTGTCATAAAAGGGGAGAATATTACTTTTTGGCGACAAGACCGAAAGTAATATATGCCATGTTTTGCGGTTGCCGCCATTTATGGCGGCGAGCAAAACGGCTTAAATCCATCGTATGATTCCTGTGTTTTAACACTGGAATCATACTCCCCGTACATAAAGGAGGGGGTCCGCTGTGGCGGGAACGCCCTATATGGTGGACCGCGGCGTGGTCCTCCGGGAGACGGAGACTAGGGAGACGGACAAAATCCTGACGCTGCTGACCTGGGAGCAGGGGAAAATCGGGGTGATTGCCCGGGGAGCCCGGCGGAAAAACTGCAAATTTGCCGCCGCCGCCCAGCCCCTGGCCTACGCCGAGTGGACGCTGTACCAGCGGAAGGACTGGCATTACGCCGGCGACGCGTCCACTCTGGAGCTCTTTGACGGGCTCCGGGCGGATTTGGCGGCCCTGGCGCTGGGCTGCTATATGGCGGAGCTGACGGAGGCCGTCTGCCCGGAGAACGTCCCCGCCCCGGAGCTTCTGCGCCACCTGCTCAACGGGCTGTACGCCCTTTCCACTTTACACAAGCCGCCCGCCCTGGTGAAGCCCGCCTTTGAGCTGCGGCTCCTCTGCCTGGCGGGCTATGAGCCCCTGGCGGACGCCTGCGCCCTCTGCGGCCGGGAGGACCCGGCGGAGCCGGTGCTGGACACGGTCCAGGGGGTGCTCCGCTGCCGGGACTGCGGCGGGGGAGGGGGGCGGCCCCTGTGCAGGGACTCTCTGGCCGCCCTGCGGCATATTGTTTACGGAGAACCGAAACGCCTCTATTCCTTCCGGCTGGGAGAGGAACCCTTGCGCCGCCTCACGGCGGCGGCGGAAGCCTTCCTCTATGCCCAGCTGGAGCGGGGCTTTTCGGCATTAGACTTTTATAAAAGCATTTTGTAAGGCTGCTTTACAGATTTCGACCAGCCGGAAAACGAGGGGAAATCCTGCGCCGGAAAAGCCGGAAAGCGGATTCCCTTAACAGGAGGAATTTCTATGAGCGAGCTGTTTGAAAAATCCCTCCGCACCCTGGAGCTGCCCAGGGTCCTCCAGCTGCTGTCCGACCAGGCGGTCAGCGCCGAGGCCAAGGAACGGGCCCTCCGGCTCTCCCCGGAGACGGAGGCGGAGGAGGTCCTCCGCCTCCTGGACCAGACCGACGCCGCCCGGTGGATGATTGGACAGAGGGGCGCGCCCTCCTTTTCCGGCGTGAAGCCGGTGGGGGAGGCCCTGGACCGGGCGGACCGGGGCGGGAGCCTGAACGCCCGGGAGCTTCTCCGCATCGCGGGGCTGCTCGCCGCCGCCCGGCGGGCCCGGGAGTACTTCAACGACGAGGCGGCGGAGAAGACCGCCGTCGACCACCTGTTTCTCTCCCTCCACGGCAACCGCTTCCTGGAGGAGAAAATCAAGCGCTGCATTCCCGACGAGGACACGGTTGCCGACGCGGCCTCCCCGGAGCTGGCGGACATCCGCCGCCACATGCGGGCCGCCCAGGCCAAAAGCCGCCAGATTCTCCAGAAAATCATTTCCTCCCCCAGCTATGCCAAGGTGCTTCAGGAGGCCATCATCACCCAGCGGGACGGACGCTTTGTGGTCCCGGTGAAGGCGGAGCAGAAGGGGAACCTACCCGGTCTGGTCCACGACGTCTCCTCCTCCGGGGCCACGGTCTTTGTGGAGCCCATGGGGGTGGTTCAGGCCAACAACGAGTACGTGGAGCTGGAAGCCAGGGAGCAGAAGGAGATTGAGCGCATCCTGGCGGAGCTCTCCGCCGAGGCCGCCGCCCACCGGGAGGATATCCAATGGGACTATGACGCCCTGGTCCACCTGGACCTGATTTTCGCCCGGGGAGAGCTGAGCTACAAAATGGACGGCGTGCGGCCGGAGGTCCGGCGGGACGGGGTCACCAGGCTGCGCAGGGCCCGGCACCCCCTCCTGGACCCCAGGACGGCGGTGCCCATCGACCTGGAGCTGGGGGACGGCTTCGACACCCTGGTCATCACCGGCCCCAACACCGGCGGCAAGACCGTGTCTTTGAAAACCCTGGGCCTTTTGACGCTGATGGCCCAGTGCGGCCTCCACATTCCGGCGGCGGAGCGCAGCGCCGTGGCGGTCTGCCGGCGGGTGCTGGCGGACATCGGCGACGAGCAGAGCATCGAGCAGAGCCTGTCCACCTTCTCCGCCCACATGACCAACATCGTGGGAATATTAAAGGAGGCGGACGGGAAGAGCCTCGTCCTCTTTGACGAGCTGGGGGCGGGCACGGACCCGGTGGAGGGCGCGGCCCTGGCCATCGCCGTTATACAGCACGTCCGCTCCGCCGGGGCGAGAACCGCCGCCACCACCCATTATGCGGAGCTGAAGACCTTTGCCATGACCACCGCCGGGGTGGAAAACGCCTCCTGCGAGTTCAATGTGGAGACCCTGAGCCCCACCTACCGGCTGCTCACCGGCGTTCCCGGCAAGTCCAACGCCTTCGCCATCTCCCGGCGGCTGGGCCTTCCGGAGGAGGTCATTGAAGCCGCCCAGGCGGAGATGAGCGGCGACAGCGTCCGCTTTGAGGATGTTCTGACCCAGCTGGAGGCCAAGCGCCAGGCGCTGGAAAAGCGGGAGCTGGAGTCGGACCGCCTCTACCGCCAGCGGGAGGAGGACGCCCGCAAGGCCCGGGAATTCCGGGAGCAGATGGAGCGGGCCAAGGAGAACGCCCGGAGCCGGGGAGAGGCGGAGGCGAAGCGCATCCTCCGGGACGCGAAGGCCGCCGCGGACCAGACCTTCAACGAGCTGGCGGAGCTGCGGCGGCGGCAGGCGGCGGCGGATTCCGCCCAGAACATCAACGACGCACAGGCCGCCATCCGGGCGGGGCTGCACCAGGCGGAGGAGCGGCTCCGCACGGAAAAGGACCGCCCGGAGCCCGTCCCCAAGCCCAGCCGCCCCATCGTCAAGGGGGACCTGGTGGAGTTCCCCGGCGTGCGGCAGCCGGCGGAGGTGATTTCCGTGGGGAAGGACGGCGTTCTGCAATTGAAGGCGGGCGTGCTGAAAATGAAGGCGAAGGCGGAGGAGGTCCGGCTGATTGAGGACGGCGAGCGGGCCGCCCGGCAGCCGAAAAGCCCCGCCGCCTCCGGCGGAATCCGGGCCCCCCGCGCCGCCGCCAGCCGGGAGCTGGACATCCGGGGGATGGAGACCCTGGAGGCGGAGAGCGTGGTGGAGGGCTTCTTGTCCGCCGCCGTCATGGGCAGGCTGGAAACCGTCACCATCATCCACGGCAAGGGCACCGGGGCCCTCCGCAAGGCCGTTCATGCCGTCCTCCGCCGGAGCAAGGCGGTGAAGAGCTTCCGCCTGGGGGTCTACGGCGAGGGGGAGACGGGAGTCACCGTGGTGACCATGAAGTAAAGCGGGATTTAGAACCTGTATTCGCAACCCTTGAACGCCGTTCGGCCGGCCTTTTTCCCGGCATACCGCGCCGCTTTTCCTTGCAATCCGTCAGGATTGCCGCGGCAGAATCGCCGCGCCGGAGCCCCGGCGCGCAGTCCCGCTCCCTGCAAGCCGGATTTGGAAGGGTCCGCCTGAAAATAGGTGGACCCTTTTAAAATTTTTCCGTCAAATTGTTGCAAAGCTGGCAGCGATTTGGTATACTGTTTCTGCAATATCACGACATAGAGGTGGAAATTATGCAAAAACTGGAAAAACAGTTCCATATTGCGTGCAGTGCCGGCGACATTGGCCGTTACTGCATCCTCCCCGGCGACCCCGGCCGGGTCCCCGCCATTGCCGCGTATTTTGACGATGCGAAGCAGGTGGCCTATAACCGGGAGTACAACGTCTGGACCGGAACCCTTCTGGGGGAGAAGGTTACCGCCTGCTCCACCGGCATCGGCGGCCCCTCCGCCTCCATCGCCATGGAGGAGCTCCACAAGTGCGGCGCGGACACCTTTATCCGCACCGGCACCTGCGGCGGCATCGACGTGAACGTCCAGTCCGGGGACATCGTGGTGGCTACCGGGGCCATCCGCTTTGAGCATACCAGCCTGGAGTACGCCCCCCTGGAGTTCCCCGCCGTAGCGGATTTCGGCATTGTGGACTGCCTGGTCCGGGCCACCAAGGCCCTGGGCTATCCCCTTCATACCGGCATTGTCCAGTGCAAGGACAGCTTTTACGGCCAGCACGACCCCGCCGCCTCCCCGGTATATTATGAGCTCCAGCAGAAGTGGGAGAGCTGGAAGCGCCTGGGGGTGAAGGCCAGCGAGATGGAGAGCGCCGCGCTGTTCGTGGTGGCGGCGGCCTTGGGCTGCCGCTGCGGAAGCTGCTTCCACGTGGTCTGGAACCAGGAGCGTGAAGCCGCGGGCCTGGACCAGAAGATGAGCGAGGATACCAGCACCTCCGTCCGGGTGGCGGTGGAGGCCCTGAAGCTCCAGATTGAGGCGGACAGGGCCGCCGGGAAATGATTCCTTAATTTTTTCAAAATCCGGCCGATATTCCAATAAGAAAGGAATCGAGGCGGGAGCGCTTCCATTGAACGGATTCAAGGACGGGACGCTCAAAACCAATTGAATCTGTGAAATGGAGGAAAAGCAATGATTTCAGCGGCAAGCACGCAAAGCACCCAAGGTTTCCGGTCCGAATGGTTTGAGGTGAAGGGGTCGTACGGCTTCGTCAAGACGGAGTATGCGGACCTGGTCCATGAGGTCTTGGAACAGCAGCAGAAGAAGGCTGCCGAGAGCCTGGCGGACAGGCTGAAAGACAGCGGGACAAAGGCCGAGCTCACCAAGGAGCAGAAGAAGTACCTGTCGGAGAACTTTGACCCCGAAGGCATGTCCCAGCTGGAGTATCAGGCGTTCATCGACAAGCTCTGCGAGTTCGGCGTCCTGGACGAGGCGGATAAGGATTACGTAAGCTACGGCGTCAAGGGCTGCAGCCTGGGTTTGACGCCCCTCAGCCATGTGAGGACCGGAGCCACCATCGTCCCCGCCCAGGGAAATCCGATGGGCTATACGCAGTTCTTTCCCTCCAGCGGCAATGTGGCCGACTGGTCGAAATACATGGCCGGCATCATGAGCTGGAGCGAAAGGACCGGCTCCTGGGAGAAGGGGCCGGAGACCATCCTGTTCGGGAAGATTCGGGATGTTCTGGACGCGATTGCCTGACAGGCGTTCAAACCAATCGAAAGGAAGGCTGGACGATGATTTCAGCGGCAAATGCCTTTGGATGCGGAGGGCCGAGAGCTCCCCGCGCTCCTTCCTATACCGGAATGGGGCATCAGGCTCTTTTGTCGGGCTTCATGGAGGAGCTTCGGAAAGAGCAGGCCAAGTCCTGTGAGCGGGACGTGGACAAGATAAAGCGGGGCGGAATGTCAGACAAGCTGGCCGGAAAACAGAGAAAAGGCCAGGAGGAAGACTGCGGAAAATTTACTTTCTGAACGCCCATGAAAGAGCGGACCGCCGGGAGGCGGTCCGCTTTTTCTTACTGAATGCCCAGCACCTTGTAGTCCTGGTCCTCCACGGCCTTTTTCAGGGCCTCATCCGGCAGCTGTGCGGAGAGAGTGACCACCGCCGTGCCGCTTTCGTGGCTGACGCTGGCGGCGCTGACCTCCGGCAGGGCCTCCAGTGCCTTCTTTACCCGGGCCTCGCAGTGCCCGCACATCATGCCCTCGATTTTCATGGTCTTTTCCATTGTCGTTACCTCCTCGGAATGTTTGGCGTGTCTTGTCTTGATGGGTTTGTCTTTCTTCGCGTCCCGCAGGTCGAACAGGTTCAGCCGCAGGGCGTTGGAAACCACGCAGAAGCTGGAGAGGCTCATGGCCGCCGCGCCGAACATGGGGTTCAGCGTCAGGCCGAAGGGGATGAACAGCCCCGCCGCCAGGGGGATGCCGATGGTGTTATAGAAAAAGGCCCAGAACAGGTTCTGATGGATGTTCCGCAGGGTGGCCCGGCTGAGCCGGATGGCAGCGGGCACGTCGGAGAGGCGGCTTTTCATCAGCACCACGTCCGCCGCGTCGATGGCCACGTCCGCTCCCGCGCCGATGGCCACGCCAATATCCGCCCGGGTCAGGGCCGGCGCGTCGTTGACGCCGTCGCCCACCATGGCGACTTTTCCCTGCTCCCGGAGATTGCGGATAACGCTCTCCTTGCCGTCGGGCAGGACCCCGGCGATGACCTCGTCCACCCCGGCCTGTTTTCCGATGGCCCCGGCGGTCCGCTGGTTGTCTCCGGTGAGCATGACCACGCGGATACCCATATTTTGCAGCTCCCGCACCGCCTGAGGGCTGTCTTCCTTGATAACGTCCGCCACGGCGATAACGCCCAGCAGCTCCCCGTCCTGGCTGAAAAGCAGCGGGGTTTTCCCCTGCTCCGCCAGGGCCTCGGCCTTTTCCTGGAGGTCCCGGGGCACCGCGGCCTGGCCGCTGATAAAGGTCAGGCTTCCGCCGCTGAGGGCGGCTCCGCCCAGGCGGGCGGTAAGGCCGTTCCCCGGCAGGGCCTGGAAGTCCGTGACCTCCTCCGCCGGGATTTGCTCTTCTTCTGCCTTTTGGAGAATGGCCCGGGCCAGGGGATGCTCGCTTTTTTGCTCCAGGGCCCGCGCCAGGCGGAGCAGCTCCGTCTCGCTGAGCCCCTGGGCCGGGAGGACGTCCGTCACCCTGGGCTCGCCCCGGGTGATGGTGCCCGTCTTGTCCAGGGCCACGATTTCCGTCCGGCCCGCCGTCTCCAGGGAGGCGGCGGTTTTGAACAGGATGCCGTTTTTCGCGCCCATGCCGCTGCCCACCATAATGGCGACGGGAGTGGCGAGGCCCAGGGCGCAGGGGCAGGAAATTACCAGCACGGAGATGCCCCGCGCCAGGGCGAAGCCCGCGCTTTGTCCCAGCAGCAGCCACACGGCGGTGGTGATTGCGGCGATGGAAATGACCGCCGGGACGAACACGCCGGAGACCTTGTCGGCGATTTTCGCGATGGGGGCCTTGGTGGCCGCCGCGTCGCTGACCATCTGGATGATTTGGGACAGGGTCGTGTCCTCTCCCACCCGGGTGGCCCGGCACTTGAGGAAGCCGGACTGGTTCACCGTGGCGGCGGACACGCCGTCGCCGGGGGCTTTGTCCACGGGGATGCTCTCTCCGGTGAGGGCGGACTCGTTGACGGCGCTGGAGCCCTCTATGACCACGCCGTCCACCGGGATGTTCTCCCCGGGGCGGACCAGGAACACGTCGTCCTTCTGGACCTGCTCAATGGGGACCGCCGTCTCCCGGCCGTCCCGCTCCAGCACGGCGGTCTTGGGGGCCAGCTTCATGAGGCTTTTCAGCGCGTCGGTGGTCCGGCCCTTGGACCGGGCCTCCAGCATCTTGCCCACGGTAATGAGGGTTAGAATCATGGCGGCGGACTCGAAGTAAAACTCCATCATGCAGTCCATCACCGCGCCCATATCCCCCCGAACCTGGGCGCTGGTCTGCGCGAAAAGGGCGTAGGTGCTGTAGACAAAGGCCGCCGAGGCCCCCAGGGCCACCAGGGTGTCCATGTTCGGAGCCTTGTGCCAGAGGCTCTTGAAGCCGCTGATGAAGAATTTCTGGTTGATGACCATGACGGCCGCGGCGAGGAGAAGCTGAAGAAGGCCCATGGCCACGTGGTTTCCCTGGAAGAAGGCCGGGACGGGCCAGTTCCACATCATATGGCCCATGGAAAAGTACATGAGGACTGTCAGAAAGGCCAGGGAGGAATACAGCCGCCTTTTCAAAAGCGGGGTCTCGCGGTCCGCCAAGGCTTCCTCCGGGCTGGCGGCGGCGGTTCCGGCGGCGGTCCTCTCCGCGCCCTTTCTGGACGCGCCGTAGCCCGCGCTCTCCACGGCGGCGATGATTTCCTCCGCCGGGGCGCTGCCCTCCACGCCCATGGAGTTGGTCAGGAGGCTGACGGAGCAGGAGGTGACTCCCGGCACCCTGCCCACGGCCTTTTCCACCCGGGCGGAGCAGGCGGCGCAGCTCATGCCGGTGACGTTGTATTGTTCCATAAACGAATGCTCCTGTTCAGCAGATATATTGCCCATGTCATTTCATGAGCTTTTGCAGGGTGCGCAGCAGCTCCTCCACCGTCTCGTCCTTTCCCTCCCGGACGTCCCGGGTGACGCAGGTGCGGATATGCTCGGAGAGGAGCTCCTTGGCAAAGGCGTTCAGCGCCGCGTTGGCGGCGGCCACCTGGGAGAGGATGTCGGGACAGTAGGCGCTGCGCTCCAGCATGCCCCGGATGCCCCGGATTTGGCCCTCCACCCGGTTCAGCCGGTTGACGAGGCGCTTGTACTCCTCGCCGGAGCGCTCTTTGGTTTTGTGACAGCCGCAGCTCTCCATGACGGACGCCTCCCTGGCAGCAATACCCCTATAGGGTATTTTGATATTCTGATAATATACCCCGGAGGGGTATTTGTCAAGCCCTAATTTAAAAAAGGCCCGGCACAGGGAGCTTTCCCCATGCCGGGCCTTTTATGAATTTCAGTCCCGGCGGACGATGCTTCCGGGGCCTTTGAAGATGCTGTCCGGCGGGACGGCCCCCCGGACGGAGGACAGGGGGTAAACGCTGGCGTTCCGCCCGATGACGGAGCCGGGGTTCAGCACGCTGTTGCAGCCCACCTCCACGTGGTCCCCCAGAATCGCGCCGAATTTCTTCCGGCCCGTCTCCAGGCGCTCCTTCCCGTCCCGGACCGTCACCAGGGTCTTGTCGGACTTGACGTTGGAGGTGATGGACCCCGCGCCCATGTGGCTCTTGTAGCCCAGGATGGAGTCCCCCACGTAGTTGTAGTGGGGGGTCTGGACGCTGTCAAACAGAATCACGTTTTTCAGCTCCACGGAGTTGCCCACCACGCACCCCGCGCCCACCAGGGCGGAGCCCCGGACAAAGGCGCAGTGGCGGACCTCGGCGTCCGGCCCGATGATGCAGGGTGCGCCCAGGAAGGCCGTGGGGGCCACCGAGGCGGTCCTGTGGACCCAGACCTGGGGGGACCGCTCCTCATATTCCGCCGGGTCCAGGGCGGGGCCCAGGCTTAAAATCAGGTCCTTGATGCCGTCCAGAGCCTCCCAGGGGTATTGGAATTGGGCGAGGTAGTCCCCCGCCAGGGTGTGGGAGAGGTCCAGCAGGGCCGCAGTGGTCAGATTCATAACGCGCCTCCTGTTTTTGCCGCCGGGAAGGCGGTCTTTTGGCGCTATTATATACCACTTTTTCCAAAGCTGCAAGAGGGATTCAAATTTCCGGCAGCTCCTCCAGGGAGGCGAAGCGGTAGCCCATGTCCTCCCATTTGGTCAGAAGCTCGTCCAGAATGTCCGCGTTGGTTTGGGACGTGGAGTGAAGCAGGACGATGGCCCCGTCGTGGATGCGGGGGAGGAGCTTGGCGTAGGCCTGCTCCGCCGTGGGCTGGTTGTCCGTGTACCAGTCCACGTAGGCAAGGCTCCAGAACACGGTCTTATAGCCCAGGGCCTGGGCCTGCTTCAGGTTTTCCTGGCTGTACTTGCCCTGGGGCGGGCGGTAGAAGCGGGGAAGCTCCTGTCCGGTGGTCTCCTGGTAGAGGGCCGCCAGGCTGTCCAGCTCCTTTTGGAAGGCCGCCTGGTCCGAGATGGCGGACATGTCCGGGTGGTGGAAGGTGTGGTTGCCCACGATGTGGCCCTCCTCCGCCATGCGGCGGATAATGTCCGGGGCGGTTTCAATCATGCTGCCCACCACGAAGAAGGCCGCCGGGGCGTTGTGCTTTTTCAGGGCGTCCAGAATCTTCTCCGTATAGCCGTTTTCATAGCCGCAGTCGAAGGTCAGGTAGATGACCTTCCGGGACGTGTCCCCCAGGAACCAGGCATCGTACTGGGCCAGGTCCTCCACACTGGCGTTGCCGGTGGGGGACTGGCCCTCGTTGGGGAAGGAGAGGCCCCAGTTGTCGGCGGAGGCCGGGATGACGGCCGGGGCGGCGGCGGGGAGGGATTTCCCCTGGAGATAAAGCATCCCCGCCAGAAAGAAAAGGGGGAGCATGAGCAGGGCAAAGTTTCGCATACGCTGGAGCATAGGCACCTCCGGTTTGTTGAATGTTGTCACCATTCAGCATATCCGGCGGCGAATGGATTATCGGTTGAAAAAGCTGGCGGAAGATGTTATATTTGGAGTGTCGAAATTTTGCGGTTCAAGGAGGGCGGATATGGCGAAGCGGAGGGGAAGGACAAAACAGCGGCTGACGCCGAAGCAGGCGGCGGCGCTGCTGATTCTGTGCGTGGCCGCGGCGGCGGTCCAGTGGTATCTGCGGCCGGAGCCGGTGTCCCTGGAGGATATTCCGGAGTGGCGCGGCGCGGCTTACGTGGAGCTGGAGGACAACCAGCCGGGCTTTACGAAAGAGGAGATGACCCTGGAGGCGTTCGAGCATTACAGCGAGCTGGACTATCTGGGCCGCTGCGGCGCGGCCTACGCGAATATCTGCCCGGAGCTGATGCCCACGGAGGAGCGGGAGAGCATCGGGAACGTGAAGCCCACAGGCTGGGTCTCCGCCAAGTACGACTGCGTGGACGGGAAGTACCTCTATAACCGCTGCCACCTCATCGGCTTCCAGCTGGCGGGGGAGAACGCCAACGAGAAAAACCTCATTACAGGCACCCGGTATTTGAACGTCACCGGGATGCTGCCCTTTGAAAACGACGTGGCGGACTATGTGCGGCGGACGGACAACCACGTCCTCTACCGGGTGACGCCTGTGTTTGTGGGGACGGAGCTGGTGGCCCGGGGAGTGCAGATGGAGGCGTATTCCGTGGAGGACGCGGGGGACGGCGTGTGCTTCAACGTCTTCGCCTACAACGTCCAGCCCGGCGTGGCCATCGACTACGCCACCGGGGAGAGCTGGCTGGAGGAGATGGGGGCATGAGGCTGTGGGAGGAGTTTGACCGGATGGTGGTCTTTGATACGGAGACCACCGGCATTGACTTCAACCGGGACAGGATTATTGAAATCGGCGCGGTGTCCCTGGAAAACGGGGCGGAGGCCGGGGGCATGGACCTCTTTATCCGCCTGCCGGAGGGGCGGCGGCTGGACCCCTTCATCACGGACCTGACCGGCATCACCCAGGAGCGTCTGGAGGCCGAGGGCGTGGGGGACGAGGAGGCGGCCCGGGCCTTTACGGACCTGCTGGAGGGGGCGGAGCGGCCCCTGATTGCGGCCTACAACGCCCAGTTTGATTTGAATTTCCTCTTTTACCTCCTCCGGCCCTGGGGCCTGGCGGAGGCGCTGAAAAAGCCCCGGTTCCTGGACGCGCTGACGGTGTACCGGGACCGGAGGGACTATCCCCACAAGCTGGAGAACGCCATTGCCGCCTATCATTTGGAGGACCGGGCGGTGAACAGCCACCGGGCCATAGACGACGCCCGGGCGGCGGCGCTGCTGCTGGAGGCCATGGCGGAGGAAAGGGACGATTTGGAGCGGTATATCGACCTCTTCGGGTCCCATCCGAAATACGGAGTTTCGGGACGGAAAATCTCCTCCGTCACCTACCGCCCCCAGCCCTATGACCGGCGGAGGCCCCTGTATGAATTGACATAGCGCAAGCGCCCGGCCGGCCGCCGGGCGCTGTTTTTTTGGACTTATAGGCTTTGCAGGTAGAGTTCCGCCTCCCGGACGGCGCCGGCCAGATACCGCATAGCCTCCACAGGGTATTTCCCCACGGCGGTCTCCCCGGTGAGCATCACCGAGGCCGCGCCGTCCAGCACGGCGTTGAAAATGTCGCTGACCTCCGCCCGGGTGGGGACGGGGCTTCGCTCCATGGAGGCCAGCATCTGCGTCACCACCATAAAGGGCCGTCCCGCCTCCCGGCAGGCGGCGGCGATGCGCTTTTGCAGGGCCGGGAGCTTCCAGAGGGGGCCGGAATTTCCAAGGTCCCCCCGGGCGATGACGATTTCATCCGCAGCAGGAATCAGCTCCGCCAGCTTTTCCACGCCCTCCAGGTTTTCAATCTTGGCGAACAGCCGGATATCCTGCCCGCCCGTGCGGTCCAGAACCGCCCGGACGGCCTCCAGGTCTTCCCGGCCCCGGACGAAGGGCTGCATCACGCCGGTAACGCCATAGTCCTTTGCCAGCCGGAGGTTTTCCCGGTCGCTGTCCGTCATGGCGGGGAGGCGAATGTCCACGCCGGGAAGGGCGGCGCTTTTCCGGCTCTGGAGCACGCCGCCCCGCTCCACCCGGGCCAGGGCTCCCTCCGGCAGGGACTTTATGACCCGGAGGAGGAGCCTGCCGTCGTCCAGCAGCACCTCCTGGCCGGGGGCCAGGCGGGACAAAGCCGCGGGAGGCAGGGGAATGTCCGGCCCCAGGCGTACCGGGGCCCCGTCCTCCAGCGCCAGGGGGGCCGGGAGAACGCCCACCCGGAGCTCCGGGCCCTGCATGTCGATGAGGAGCCGGGGCGCAGCGCCGCAGCGCCGGGCGGCGGCGTGAAGGCGTTCCAGCTGCTCCGCCGCCGCCGGGAGGCCCGCGTGGGAGAGGTTCAGCCGGACGCCGGTCATGCCGGCTTCAAGGAGCGCCGCCAGGGTTCCGGTATCGGAGCAGGCGGGGCCCAAAGTGCCGTAAATTTGGACCATGGCGGCCCCCTCAGCGGAACAGGGCCGCCAGGCTCTCGGTATAGGGGGGGCGGCAGACGCCCTTCTCCGTGACGATGCCGGAAATCAGCGTGTGATCCGTCACGTCGAAGGAGGGGTTGTAGCACTTCACGCCGGGGAGGGCCATGGGCTTTTCGTACCAGAGGGTTTTAATCTCCTCCGGGTCCCGGAGCTCGATGGGAATATGCTCCCCGTCGGGGCAGCTCAAATCAACGGTGCTGGTGGGGCCCAGGACGTAGACGGGAACGCCGTAGTGCTTCGCCAGGATGGCCACGCCGCTGGTGCCGATTTTGTTGGCGGCGTCCCCGTTGGCGGCCACCCGGTCGCAGCCCACGAAGCAGGCCTGGACCCAGCCGTTTTTCATCACCATGGAGGCCATGTTGTCGCAGATCAGCGTCACGTCCACCCCGGCCCGGTGGAGCTCGTAGCTGGTGAGGCGGGCCCCCTGGAGCAGGGGGCGGGTTTCGTCGGCGAAGACCCGGATGCGGAGCCCTCGCTCCGCCGCCAGCAGGAAGGGGCCCTGGGCGGTGCCGTAGCGGGAGGTGGCCAGGGGCCCGGCGTTGCAGTGGGTGAGAACGCCGTCGCCCTCCTTCAGAAGGCTCAGGCCGTATTCGGAGATGGCCCGGCATTTGGCAATGTCGTCCTGGTGAATTTCCACCGCCCTTTGGTACAGGGCCTCCAGCAGGGCGGGACGGGGCTCCTCCAGATGGGCGGCGGCGGTTTTCTCCATCTCACCCAGGGCCCAGCTGAGGTTTACCGCCGTGGGGCGGGAGGCGTTCAGCTGGGCGGAGAAGGCCCGGAGGCGGGCCTGGAAGGCGGCGGGCTCCGGCTCCTGAATAGAGCGGGCCAGGACATAGAGGCAGTAAGCGGCGCAGATGCCGATGGCGGGCGCGCCCCGGACCCGGAGCTTTTGGATGGCCTCCACCATTTCCCCGGCGGTCCGGAGGCGGATTTCCTTCTCCTCGTTGGGCAGGAGGCTCTGGTCGATGATATAGAGGGCCTCGGCGGCCTTGTCGTAACGGATGTTCTGCGCGTGGGTGACGGCGTTCAGGGGGGTGCTCATAGGCGCGCTCCTTTCTTTCGCGGGGACGGAATGGGCGGTTTACCTGGCGGCGAGAGCCGGGGGAGAGGGACTGCCGATGAGGGGGGCCTTGAAAACGGGGTTCAGGTTGAAGATATCGGTATTGAGTGCGATGTGGACCTGGTCCCGGAAATTGTCCCAGCTCTCGGGGGGAATCTCCGTCTGGGCAAAGAAGCGGTCCTGCACGGAGTCCTGATAGTCTAAAATACTCTCGGGAAGAAGAAGCTCCAAATCGTGGCTCCGGGAGAAAATTACCAGCTGCCTGGCGGACTTTTCCGTCAGCCATTTGCCGATCCGCCTCCACCAGACGGCGTCGGTTGCGCCAAGGGACATGCCGAAGATGCAGATTTCACGGCTGTTCCAAATGCAGGTTCTCGCGTTCCTGTCGTTGTCCGGGCCGGACTGCTGGTTGATAAGGGGCTTGAGAAGCAGGCGCTGCTGCCGGGGACTGGTAAAGAGGTCCGGGTTTGCCACCTGCTCAAGGCTGTCCACCCCCATGATCATACCGGCGGTGTGGGTCCCGTGGACGTGGATGACCTGCCCTAAGGAAGAACGGGGGAAATCGGAGGGATCGATATGAGGCGCCAGCCGGTCAATCACCGTGGTATAGTTGAAAGTCAGGATGTGATAGGTATCGCTCCGGCTCGGCAATATGTTTTGCGAAGAAAAGGCATCCCGGATCGCGTTCCGGGGCTGGGGCTGGAGGTAGTCTAGATGAGAGAAGATACATGACGCAAATTCCTTCGCCATGTCGCCGGCGCAGGCGTTGAAGTCAATGCGGCTTTCCTCCGCCCTCAGGTACCTGGCAAACTGCCGTTTGAAGTCCTGGAGGCATCTGCGGAGCGTATCCTCCTTATCCAGGGGAGGCTCCTTCGTATGCTCTCCCAGGGCCCGCTCGAAATCCGCCCAGCGGGAATAATTGCCGCCGTTCACCAGGAGAGCCTTGAACAGAGCAATATCCGGTTCGTTCAAATCAATAGTGCTTGTATAGGATGGGTAAAACTGCTCATATTTTGTTTTCAATCCCAGGTTCAAATCAAAGCCGTTGCCGATGAGGAAGGTAACTTGCATGGAAGGCTCCTCCTTTAGCGTTGGATTTGCGGGTTTGACAAATTATAACATAAACCGCCCGCCTTTGCAACGCCCGCAAAGCGGCAAAAGCGCCCGGACACAGCGTGTCCGGGCGCTTTTCTGCGCACGCCTGATTTGCGGATAAGCGCTTATTCCGCCCGCAGAGCCTCCACAGGCTGGAGCTTGGAGGCCTTGATGGCCGGATAGCTGCCGAAGAT
This sequence comes from uncultured Oscillibacter sp., assembly GCA_949959305.1. Classification (GTDB taxonomy): domain Bacteria; phylum Bacillota; class Clostridia; order Oscillospirales; family Oscillospiraceae; genus Oscillibacter. Next base: position 6,150 of record CATLJA010000013.1, on the reverse strand, counting down.
GAGGCCCAGCAGCACGGAGAAGCCCAGGGCCCCCGCCGTCACGCTGACGGAGGGATAGATTGTCATGTGGAACAGCAGGTTTCCCGCGGTGTAGCAGCCCAGGGTGCCGATGGCGATGCCGATGACGCCGCCGATGCCGCAGAGCATGGCCGCCTCAATCAGGAACTGGGTGACGATGGAGCTCCGCTGGGCGCCGATGGCCCGGCGGATGCCGATCTCTCTGGTCCGCTCCGTCACCGTCACCAGCATGATGTTCATGATGCCGATGCCGCCCACCAGAAGGCTGATGGCGGCAATGCCCCCCAGCACCAGGGAGATCATGCCCATCTGCTCGTTCATGCTCTGCTGCCAGCGGTCGTCGGGGCTGACGTAGGAATCCCCGGTGGCCGGGTCCACCACGCCCTTCAAAAAGCCCCGGATGCGGGTGGCCACCTCCGTGGTGGAAACGCCGTCCCTGGCCTTGACGGTGAAGTTCTCAATCCGGTCGCCTCCCAGAATGCGCCGGGCGGTGTAGGGCAGGAGGATGATGTTGTCAATGGTGCTGTTCTGCGCGTCGCTGCCGGTGAGGCGGGGGGCGTAGACGCCCACCACCTCAAAGCTCTGCCCGTTGAGCTGGAGAACCTTGCCCACCGGGTCGGCGGAGTCGAAGAAGACCTCCGCCGCCTGGGAGCCCAGGACGCAGACCTGGTTGTACCGCTCCACGTCCAGCTCGCCCAGATCCCGCCCCTTGGTAATAATCAGGTTGTTGCAGGCGCTGTACTGGTCGGAGACGTAGTACACGTCCGGGGGCCGCTGGCCGGTCATCTGGTTGGTCATGTCGTCCCAGCCCCACTCGAAATTGGCGGAGTTTTTGGTGCCGTAGACCACGTTGACGCTGGCCCGGGCCTCCGGCGTGATGCCCACAATGTATTGGGGGATGGACTTGCAGTAGGCGTACAGGTCCGGAAAGTAGTCCTTCCCGGCGGGGACCCAGTTGCCGTTTTCGTCCTCGGTGTACATGTAGCTGTATATGTCCACCGTGATTTTGTTGCTGTCCATGGCGGAGAACTGCTCCATGGTCTTGGCGGCGTAGCCGCTCATGACCGAGACGATGGTCATGACGGCGGCGATGCCGATGATAACGCCCAGCATGGTCAGCATGGAGCGGCCCTTTTTGCCAATGATGGATTTCCAGGCCATTTTCACTGCCTGACGGATGTTCAAAACCAGTCCACCTCCTGTTCCCTGTCCTCCACGATTTTCCCGTCGGTGAGGCGCACGCAGCGCCGGGCTGTGGCGGCGATGCCGTTGTCGTGGGTGATGAGGATGACGGTGGTGCCCTCCCGGTTGAGCTGCTGGAGGAACTCCAGCACCTCGTGGCCCGTCCGGGAGTCCAGGGCGCCGGTGGGCTCGTCGGCCATGATGATGGGGGGCTTGGTGGCGATGGCCCGGGCGATGGCAACCCGCTGCTGCTGGCCGCCGGACATCTCCGTGGGCTTGTGCTTGACGCGCTTGGAAAGGCCCACCCGGTCCAGGGCCTCCAGAGCCATGTCGTAGCGGTCGTCCGCGCCGACGCCCTGGTAAATCAGGGGCAGCTCCACGTTCTCCAGCACCGTCAGGCTCTGGATGAGGTTGTACTGCTGGAAGATGAAGCCGATTTCCTTGTTGCGGATGCGGCTCAGCTCCTTGTCCGTCAGCTCCCGGACGTCGGTGCCGTCCAGAAGGTAGTCCCCCCGGGTGGGGATGTCCAGGCAGCCCAGGACGTTCATCATGGTGGACTTGCCGGAGCCGGACTGGCCCACGATGGCCACGAACTCCCCCTGCCGGATGGTGAGGCTGACCCCGTCCAGGGCCCGGACCTCGCTTTCAAGACCCTCGCCGTAGATCTTGAAGATGTTTTTCAGCTCAATCAGATTTGCCATATCAGTAACCCCAGGGGTTGGCCGTCTGAATCTGGGTGAAGACCTCGGTGCCTTCCTCCACGCCGGACTTGATTTCCACGTTGTAGTTGTCCGAGATGCCGATTTCCACGGCCACGGGCCAGAAGCCGTCGGGAATCGTCTCGCTGGCCATAATGTTTTCCACCGCCGTTTCCGGCTTGCTGCCCTTGACATAAACCACCGTCAGGGTTTCGCCGTCCTCGGTGGAGACGGTGCGGACGGACTGGAGGGGCAGCACCAGGCAGTTGTCGTTTTCGCTGGCGGTGAGAGAGTAGTTGATGTAGCTGTTGACCTGGAGGGTTTCCTCCATGTTGTCCACAGAGATGACCATGGGGTAGGTGGCCACGCCGTTGTTGATGGTGCTGGAGAGGCTGACGCTCTCCACCATGCCCATCGCCATGGTGCCCCACTGGTCCAGCTCCACCATGGTGCCCGCCGCCACGGCGCTGACGTTCCGCTCGTCCACGGTGGCGTTGACAATCAGGGAGGAGGTGTCGGAGATGGTGACCACCGTGGTGTTGGCGGCGATTTCGTCCCCGGGCTTCATGGTGAGGCCGATAACCTTGCCCGCGATGGAGGCCACGGCGCTGCAGTTCGCCAGGTTCTTCTCGGCGGTTTCCAGCGTCTTCTGCGCCTCGTCCAGGCTCTGCTGGGCGGAGTAGATTTCCGCCTCGCTGTCCTCGCCGTCCACCCGGACCAGGACCTGCCCGGCGCTGACCTGGAGGAAGTCCACCAGGGAGCTGGAGAGGACGGTGCCGTTGACGGTGGATTTCAAGTCGCCGGTGCGGTAATACTCCAGCTTTCCGGGCTCGTAGGGATAGACGGTCTCCCCCTCCGGCGTGGTCGCCGTGGCGGAGGCCGCCATCTCGGCGGTGAGGGCTCCGTCGTTGTCCACCAGAATGTCGGCGGAGAAGAGCTTGGTTCCCTCCGGGGTGATGCGGCTGACCATATGGACCGCCTCCACCGTGCCGGGGAGGGAGCTCATCAGGGCGGGAATGGATACGTCCATGCTCTGGCCGGCCTGAATCATGCCCTCATAGGCGTAGCTGTAGTACTGGGTAAGCCGCAGGCGGGTGTCGTCCGCCAGCACGGCCAGCTTTTGATCCTTGCTGATGGTGTCGCCGGGGTTCAAATCCACCACGTCCATCAGCTTGCCGGAGTAGCCCGCCGCCAGGTTCAGCCCCGCTACGTCCTTCAAAAGGGCGTTCAGCTGCTTCTCCCGGCCCAGCACGTCCTGCCGGGCCTTTTCCACGGCGGTGCGGGCCGCGTCGGAGTCGATGATGAAAAGGGGCGTGCCGGGCTCCACCGTGTCGCCCTCGTTGACGAAGACCTCGGATACCGTGCCGGTGGTGGCGATGGTGATGGTTTCGCTGTCCTTGGCCTTGGTCAGCCCGCTGCCCTCCACCGTGGAGGTGATGGAGTCGTACCGCACCACGTCGGTGAGGACCTCGGTCTCCCCTTCCTCCTTCTTTGAGGAGAAGAACTGCCACACGCCCAGGCCGGCGGCAGCCAGTATCAGGAGGGTGACGAACCGCCGGACAATTTTCCGCCGTTTCTTCCTGGGCATTCCCTTCCACTTTTTCAAAAGGGAGGTCTTTTCCGCCGCCGCTTCCGGCGCGGGAGGCGGGGCCGCCTCTGGGGCCGCCTGGGCGGTCCCGGTCTGCTGCTCGCGATCCATGACTTCTGACATAGGCTTTCTCCTTCACCGCATTGGATGGAATTTCTGAGGGCCCGCATTCTCCCTGCGGGCGGGCGTGCCGAAACTGTATCATCTATGCTAGAACAGTTCGCCGGGGAAAACAACAACAAAACGGTTACAGATTTCTTAATATTTTCTGAAGCCGGGGGGAGCGGGCTCCCTGTAACTCAGACGGGGGAAGGACTGGAAAGGTTTCGGAGCATTGTGTACAAAAATATGGGGGAGGGGGCTGGAATTTCCGTCAAAGGGCCCACGGGAAAAACCCGCCCCGGGAGGGGGCGGGTTTCAGGGAGAATTCAGGCGTTTGCGGGATTCCTTTTCGCCATGGTCCGCTGATAGAGCACCATGGCCGCCAGGGCGGCGAGGCCCACCACGTCCGTTGCGTCGCCGGGAATCATCATGGCAAGGCCCGCCACAATGAGGGCGAGGCGCATCCACTTGGGGATGGGGCGGAACAGGTAGCCGTTCAGCGCCGCGGCCACGCCGAAGATGCCAAGCAGGGCGCTGATGACGATCTGCGCCACCTGGAAGACGCTGGTCACGTTCACAAAGAGCATGGCCGGGCTGTAGGCGAAGATATAGGGGACGATGAAGGCGGCAATGGCCAGCTTTGTGGCGTTGACGCCGGTCTTCATGGGATCGGATTTGGCGATGGCGCTGCCGGCGTAGGCCGCCAGGGCCACGGGGGGCGTGATGTCCGCCACAATGCCGAAGTAGAACACGAAGAAGTGGGCGGGAATCTTGCCGATGCCCAGCTGGATCAGGATGGGGGCGCAGGTGGAGGCCATGATGCAGTAGTTGGCCGTGGTGGGCACGCCCATGCCCAGCACGATGCAGCACAGCATGGTCAAAAACAGGGCGATGAACATGGCCAGGGCCTCGTTGGGGACCATGCGGCTGATGTTGATGACCCCGTTGATGAGCTTGGAGGCCAGGCCCGTCACGGTGATGCACCCGGCCACCATGCCCGCCATGGAGCAGGCCACGGCCACGGTGATGCAGCTCCGGCCGCCGGCCTCCAGGGAGCCGACAACCATGGAGGCGGTGTCCTTCACGAAGTGGGCCGCGAAGCCCTCGTCGTGCTGGTTCCGGCTGTCTGTATACATATGGGGCAGGCTCACCAGGATGGCCAGCAGAATGGCGATGGAAGCGGAGAACTGGAGGGTCCGGGTCCCCGTGGAGACCATCCACACCAAAATCACCAGGGGAAGGAGCAGGTAGATGCTGCGGATTAAAATGCCGAACTTGGGCAGCTGGTCCCGGGGGATGCCCTTCAGGTTCAGGCGGCGGGCCTCCAGGTGGACCGCCAGGAAGATGCCGGTGAAGTACAGCAGGGCGGGCAGGATGGCCTTGAGGGCCACGTTGGCGTAGGTGGTGTCCATGTACTCCGCCATGAGGAAGGCCGCCGCGCCCATGATGGGGGGCATAATCTGCCCGCCGGTGGAGGCCGCCGCCTCCACCGCCCCGGCGAATTCGCCCTGGTAGCCGGTGCGCTTCATCATGGGGATGGTGACGGAGCCGGTGGTGACGGTGTTTCCGACAGAGGAGCCGGACACCATGCCGCACAGGGCGGAGGAGATGACCGCCACCTTGGCGGGGCCGCCGGAGGTGCTGCCCGCCAGGGAGTTGGCGAGGTCGATGAAAAAGCTGGAGATGCCCGTCCGCTCCAGAAACGCGCCGAAGATGATGAACACGGCGATGAACTTGGCGCAGACCTGGATGGGCGTCGCCATAACGCCGGAGGTGCCGTAAAAGAGGGTGTAGACGACCCGGGCCAGGTTCTGCCCGCTGGCGAAGGTATAGACCAGCAGAGCGCCCACCACGCAGAGAATGGGCACGCCCACGCAGCGGCGGCAGAGCTCCGCCAGGACCAGGACTGCCGCAATGCCGATGACCAGGTAAAACCAGGCGCCCGGAATGGCGGTCTCGCTGGCGGGATTGATTTTGCCCGCGCTGGTGATGACCAGGACCAGGGATTTATAATTGACGCAGTAGTAGAAGAAGGACCCCGCCCCCAGCAGCATCAGCAAAACGTCGTACCAGGGCATGGAATTGGGCTGCACGTGGTCCTTCCGGGCGGGATAGGTGAGATACCCCATGACGGTGATGAGTCCCAGGAAGGAGCTGAGCCGGATGGGCATATCCCAGGTGCAGAACAGGGTCATCCAGATGCAGTACAGGGAGAACAGGGCCATGACCACGCTGACCACGGTCTTGGGCCTCCCCTCCCAAATGCGGGTGGCGGACTCCCGGTCGTACTTCCGCATGACCTCGTCCATGTCGGGAAGGTTTTTTCTGTCTTTTTCGCTCATTGGCGACGCCTCCTTATGAAGATGAAGTAAGGCCCTTGCCGTATTGAAGAGGCGGCGGCGCGCCGCCCTTTCAATGCGGCAAGGGCCGCTTGACGCGGCCCTTGCCGGGGATGGCCCGGGTTGGGGCTCAGTAAGTTCCGGCGGGGATGGTGTAGGCGCTGTAGTAGGGGGAGACCTCCAGCAGGGCGTTGGTGTGCTCCTCGTCCAGGCTGACCAGGTA
>CATLJA010000012.1 GCA_949959305.1 uncultured Oscillibacter sp. | reverse complement strand
CGTTTTCTCCGGCGGGCGGCTGCTCCCCGCCTTCTCCCGGGGCCGCCTCTCCGTCCTCTCCGGGCGCTTCCCCCTCCTCCGGCTCCGGCGGGTCCAGAAGGAACTCCACCAGCCCCGGGTTCTCCGGGCCCGGGTAATAATTTACCGCCCAGGGCGGCGACTCCGTCAGCTCCCGCTCCTCCCGGAGCTGGCTTATGGCGTCCTCCACCCGGGTCTGGCCGTCCTCGCCCCAATAGCCCATGCGGACCGCCAGCTCCGTCTTCCCCTCGTCCAGGGCCGCCGCCAGCAGGCTGTACACCGCCCCGGGGCTGGTGGCGTTCACCACCGCCTGGAGCTGCTCCAGCGTCCGGCGGTAGCCCACCTTCACCGCCACCTCGTAATAGCCCCGCTGGGCGTGGCTGGAGGCGGTGATATACTCCACGGCGTAAGCTCCCATGGGCGTCTCCTGCTGGATTTCCATGGTGGCCTCCTCCAGGGTGTCCGCCACGGCCAGGTCGCTCTCAAAGTCATACAGCCGCAGCGTCGCCGTCTCCCGGTGCTGGCCCACCACCAGCAGCAGGTCGTTCACCACGTCCTGATGGTTCTCCGCCCGGAGGGTTCCGGCGGCCTCGCTCTCCCAGAACTTGCTGCTGTGGGGCTCCTCGGTGGCGTAGGTCCGCTCCAGCAGGGCCGAGCAGCCCGTCAGCAGGCACAGCGCCAGCGCCAGGGTCAACGCTTTTCCCAGCATGGCGGGCCTCCTTTCCAGAAATTCACCGCCGCCCCTCCGGCCCTCTGCGGGCCGCCGGGCGCGGAGAGGCGTTACAGCCCCAGATCCTCGTCTATCAGCAGCACCTCCGCCGCCATGCCCATCATGGGGCCCCACAGGACCGCCAGCCCCCGGCAGATGCGCTCCGGGCTTTTGCAGTCGTAGCAGCGGTCGCACTTCACGGCGCAGGGGGTCTTCTTCCCCAGCTGCCGGGCCCGCCGGGGGGCGGCCACGTTCCGGGCCCGCCAGACGGCCTCGTCATAGCCCGGGACCAGCTTGTTCCGGCCGACGGCGAAATACACCTTCTCGTGCCCGAACAGCGTGGCGGCGACCCGGTTCCCCGCGCCGTCGATGTTCACCAGCTCCCCCGTCTCCGCCAGGGCGTTGACGGAGGTCAGGTACACGTCCGTGGCCTGCGCCGCCCGCCGGGCGGCGGCGGGGTCCTCCCATTTCCAGTGCCACACCACCTCGCCGCGGCTTTCCAGGCGCTCGTAAAGCCCCAGGGCCTCCAGCGTGGCGGAGCCGCCGAAGCCCACGGACTTCCCGTCCAGGCTGGCGGCCAGGTAGTCCGCCGCCTCCTTCCCGGTGGGGAATACGCGGACGGCGTAGCCCCGGGCCTCCAGGTTCCGTTTCACAGTGTCGAAGTTTGTCATAGCGGCCTCCCTTTCCGTCTTTCATATCATATCCCGTCCCGCCGCCGGCTTCCCGGCGGGCGGCAGGGGCCGTTTCAGCGCCCTCCTGTCACCCTTGGGGCTCCCCGTCCAGCAGTCCCAGCTGGACCTCTCCGGTGTCCTCCTGCCGCAGCAGGGCCCCCGCCGCCGGCACCGCCCGGACCCGGTAGCGGCTCCGGTTGGCGATGGCCGTCTCCTCCAGGGGGAGGACGGCGTCCAGCTGGTATCTGGGCTTCAGCGCCATCACCGCCACGCCCTGGGTGGAGCGGGTGGTCTTGGGGGCCAGCAGCGCCGTGTGGAACACCAGGCACCGGGGCTCCGTGGAGAAGACCGCCAGCTCCATTTCCCCGTCCAGACGGAGAATGGCTTTCAGCGGGGACTTGCCGGAGTAGGCCCCGGTGAGCTTGCGCCGGTTGGAGGAGGTCTGGTACGCCTTCAGCTCCACCCGGGCCGCCTTGCCGTTTTCGAAGAAGAACAGCAGCCCGCCGGAGTAATCTCCCGGAAGCGCCATGAAAATCACGCTCTCCCCCGCGTCCATTCCCAGCTTCGCCGGGAGATAGTCCCCCAGCACGCTGGCCTTGGAATCGTCGAACTCGCTGAGGCGGGTCTTGTAGACCTGGCACCTGTCCGTGAAGAACATGACCTCGGCCCGGCTGGTGCTCTCGAAGCTCTGCCGGAGGCCGTCCCCCTCCTTGTACTTCTGGGCGCCGCTCATGCGGAGGCTCTGGGGCGTGATTTTCTTGAAGTACCCCTCTCTGGAGAGGAAGACGTGGACGGGGTACTCCTCCGGCCCCTCGTCCTCTCCCGGGTCCGGCAGCTCGTGGGCGTAGACGATGGCGGTGCGGCGGGGCTCGCCGTACTTCTCCGCCGCGTCCCTCAGCTCGTCCAGGATGATTTTCTTCACCCGCCGGGGGTCCTGGAGGATATCCTCCAAATCGCCGATCTCGTCCTGGAGGGCCTCGGTCTCCCTCACCCGCTTGAGGATATATTCCTTATTGATGTTGCGGAGCCGGATTTCCGCCACGTACTCCGCCTGAGTCCGGTCGATGCCAAAGCCAATCATCAGATTCGGGATGACCTCGGCCTCCTCCTCCGTCTCCCGGATGATTTTGACGGCCTTGTCAATGTCCAGCAGGATGCGCTTGAGGCCCTTGAGGAGGTGGAGCTTCTCCTTCCGCTTCCCCAGGACGAAGAAGACCCTCCGCCGGACGGACTCGGTGCGCCAGGCGGTCCACTCCTCCAGAATCTGCCGGACCCCCAGGACCCGGGGCATCCCGCCGATAAGGACGTTGAAGTTGCAGGAAAACGCGTCCTCCAGGGGGGTCTGCTTGAAGAGGCGGGCCATGAGCTTGTCCGGGTCCGCCCCCCGCTTGAGGTCGATGGTGAGCTTCAGGCCGGAGAGGTCCGTTTCGTCCCGCATGTCGGCGATTTCCCTGGCCTTCCCCGCCTTGATAAGCTCCGCCACCTTGTCCAGAATGGCCTCGGTGGAGGTGGAGTAGGGAATCTCCGTAATTTCAATGAGGTTTTCCTCTTTGACATAGCGCCACCTGGCCCGGACCTTCACGCCGCCCCGGCCCGTCGCGTAGATGTCCTGCAGGGCGTCCCGGTCGCAGATCAGCTCCCCGCCGGTGGGGAAGTCCGGGGCCGGCAGGGTTTCCAGCAGATCGCAGTCCGGGTTTTTGAGATAGGCCGCCGCCGTGTCGCAGACCTCCTTCAGGTTGAAGCCGCAGAACTGGGAGGCCATGCCCACGGCGATGCCCATGTTGGCGGAGACCAGGATGTTCGGGAAGGTGGTGGGCAGCAGGGCGGGCTCCTTCATGGTGTTGTCATAGTTGTCCACGAAGTCCACGGTGTCGCTGTCGATGTCCCGGAACAGCTCCTGGCAGATGGGGGTCAGCTTGGCCTCGGTGTACCGGGGCGCGGCGCAGGACATGTCCCGGGAGTAGTGCTTGCCGAAGTTGCCCTTGGAGTCCACAAAGGGGGTCAGCAGCGCCCCGTAGCCCCGGGAGAGGCGGACCATGGTGTCGTAGATGGCCGCGTCGCCGTGGGGATTGAGGCGCATGGTCTGGCCCACGATGTTGGCGGACTTGGTCCGGCTCCCGGTGAGAAGGCCCATTTTGTACATGGTGTACAGGAGCTTGCGGTGGGAGGGCTTGAACCCGTCGATTTCCGGAATGGCCCGGGAGACGATGACGCTCATCGCGTAGGGCATGTAGTTGGTTTCCAGGGTGTCGGTGATGGGCTGTTCCACCACCGCGGCGCACAGGCCCAGCACATTGGGATTTCCAGCCTTGGGCCTGCCGCCGTCAGGCGTTTTCTTCTTTGGCATAACAGCTTATTCCTTCACATAAAGTCGGCGGTCACGAAATGTCCGCCATCTCCAGGTACTTGTACCCGTTCTCGGCGATATGGTCCTTCCGCCCCTGGAGGTTGTCCCCCAGCAGAAGGTCGAACGCCGCCGCCGTCCGCTCCACGTCCTCCGGCATCACCCGGATGAGCCGCCGGGTCTCCGGGTTCATCGTCGTCAGCCACATCATGTCCGGGTCGTTCTCGCCCAGTCCCTTGGAGCGGTCAATCTTGTACTTCTTCCCCTCCAGCTCCTTCACAATGTCGTTCTTCTCCTTGTCGGAGTAAGCAAACCAGGTCTTCTCCCCGCAGTTGATTTCAAAGAGGGGGGTTTCCGCGATATACACATACCCCTCCCGGATCAGGGTCGGCGTAAGGCGGTACAGCATGGTCAGCACCAGGGTCCGAATCTGGAAGCCGTCCACGTCGCCGTCGGTGCAGATGACCACCTTGCTCCAGCGGAGGTTTCCCAAATCAAAGGAGGAAACGTCCTTGGCGTGCTTGTTTGCGACCTCCACGCCGCAGCCCAGGACCTTGATAAGGTCGGTGATGATTTCGCTCTTGAAAATCCGGGCGTAGTCCGCCTTCAGGCAGTTCAGAATCTTGCCCCGGATGGGCATGATGCCCTGATACTCCGAGTCCCGTGCCAGCTTCACGCTGCCAAGGGCGCTGTCGCCCTCCACGATGTAGATTTCCCGGCGGTTTGGGTCCTTCGTCCGGCAGTCCACGAATTTCTGCACCCGGTTGGCGATGTCCACGCTGCCGCTGAGCTTTTTCTTGATGCTCAGCCGGGCCTCCTCGGCCTTTTCCCGGCTCCGCTTGTTCAGAAGAACCTGCTCCGCGATTTTTTCCGCGTCGAAATGGTTTTCTATAAAGTAAATCTCCAGGTTGGATCGGAGAAATTCCGTCATGGCCTCCTGGACGAACTTATTTGTGATGGCCTTTTTCGTCTGGTTTTCATAGCTGGTCTGGGTGGAGAAGTTGCTGGTGACCAGAATCAGGCAGTCCTCCACGTCCGCCCAGGTCACCTTGCTCTCGTTCTTCTGGTACTTCCCCTGCTCCCGGAGGTATTTGTCAATGGCGGAGACAAAGGCGGAGCGGCTGGCCTTCTCCGGGCTGCCGCCGTGCTCCAGCCAGCTGGAGTTGTGGTAGTGCTCCACCACGTTCACCCGGTTGGAAAAGCAGAAGGCGGCGGAGAGCTTCACCTTGTATTCCGGCTTATCCTCCCGGTCCCGTCCCTTTTTCTCCGCCTGCCAGAAGGCCGGGGAGGTCAGGCCCGTCTCCCCCGCCAGCTCCGCCACGTAGTCCGCCACGCCGTTTTCGTAGACGAAGTCCGTCTCCTCAAACTTCCCCGGCTCCGTCTCATTGCGGAAGTGGAAGGTGATCCCGGCGTTCACCACCGCCTGGCGCTTCATGACCCCGGCGAAGTACTCCGCCGGAATGGCGATGTCGGTGAATACGTCCAAATCCGGGAGCCAGCGGGTCCGGGTGCCGGTCTTTTTCGCCTGGGACCTGGGCAGGGGCGTTTTTTGAAGCTCCCCCGCAATCTCCCCCCGCTCGAAGCGGAGGCGGTACTCGAAGCCGTCCCGCCAGACGGTCACGTCCATATAGCGGGAGGCGTACTGGGTGGCGCAGGAGCCCAGGCCGTTCAGGCCCAGGGAGAACTCGTAGTTGTCCCCGGAGGCGTTGTCGTACTTGCCTCCGGCGTAAAGCTCGCAGAAGACCAGCTCCCAGTTGAAGCGCTGCTCCTTTTCGTTCCAGTCCACCGGGCAGCCCCGGCCCGCGTCCTCCACCTCCACGCTGTGGTCCAGAAACCGCGTGACGGTGATGGCCCTGCCGTGGCCCTCCCGGGCCTCGTCGATGGAGTTGGAGAGTATTTCGAACACCGCGTGCTCGCAGCCGTCCAGTCCGTCGGATCCGAAAATGACGCCGGGCCGCTTCCGCACCCGGTCCGCGCCCTTCAGGGCGGAAATGCTCTCGTTGCCGTAATCCTGTTTCTTCGCCATAGTTCCTCCAAAACCGGCGGCCTCCGCCGGGAATGTATCTTTTTCGCCTCCGGGCGCAGGATATAGGGGGGAAATCCCGAAAATTGCCCGGATTTTCAAAGCGGTTTGATTATATCACAGGAATTCCCAAGGTTCAACCCCCTCCCGCGGAGGGCCCCCTTTCCCGCCTTTTCCCGGCCCGGTCTGCCGTTTTTCTGAGAAATGTTACTTTTGTTACTCTTTCATAACGGCTCCGCTACCTCCCGGGACCCCTTCCGGGAAGGGGGTTTTGCACATTATCCACAGAGTTGTCCACACCGTTATGTCAACCGTGGATTGGAGAGAAAAATTCCCCCCTCCTTCCCGGCAAAATTTTCAGGGGTATTTTCCCGTTTCCGGTTGACAATCCGCCGGGAATCCTGTATGATAACAGAAGACATGATATTGAAAACCATATTGCGGGGTGTTTTATATGACTTGTAAAATTGTGAGCGACAGCAGCTGTGATTTGCGGATGAGCGGCTTTGACGGCGGGGCGGTTCTCTTTGAGACGGTGCCCCTGCGGCTCCAGGTGGGGGAGCGGGAGTTCATCGACAACGACGATTTGGAGATTCCCCAGCTCCTGGGGGCCATGGCCCAGGAGAAGGCCGCCGCCTCCACCGCCTGCCCCTCCCCCGCCGCCTTCGCCCGCTCCTTTGAGGAGGCGGACCGGGCCGTGTGCTTCACCATCTCCGCCAACCTCTCCGGCACTTACAACGCCGCCGTTTTGGGCCGGGACATGGCGCTGGAGGAGCACCCGGAGAAGGAAATCTGCGTCATCGACTCCAAGGCCACCGCGGGGGCCATGATTCTGCTGATCCGCCGGGCAAAGCGCCTGCTGGAGGCCGGAGGGGATTTTGAGGAGATCTGCGCCCAGCTGCGGCTGTACCAGGCGGCCCTGCGGACCTGCTTCACCCTGGAGAACTTCGACAACCTCATTAAGAACGGGCGGATGCGCCCGCTGGTGGGGACCCTGCTCCACTCCCTGGGCATCCACGTCATTGCCGACGCCACGCCCCAGGGCACCATCCACGTGGCCGGAAAGGCCCGGGGGGAGGCCAGGACCTACCAGGCCATCACGGCGCTGATGAAGGACAGCAAGGACTGCACCGGGGCGGAGGTCGTCCTCTGCCACTGCGAGAACCTGCCGGGGGCGCTGAAGCTCAGGGAGCAGATTTTGAAGGACCTGCCCGTCAAGAGCGTGGAGCTGTTCCCCTGCCGGGGGCTCACCAGCTTTTACGCCATGGAGAAGGGGCTCATCATCGGATACTGAGACGCTTAATAATAAGGGGAGGACGCGCCGCCGGAAGGGGCGCGCCCTTTTTTCTGCCCGCCGGGCCAAAAGTTTGTAAATTTTTTGGTTTCTTCCCAAATTCTTATGGCGTCTGTCCGTCAGGTATGCTATACTGTACGCTGTTAAATTACGCAGTCCGCCGGGAAACCCGTCTTCCGGGGGCAAAGGAGGTCTCTTTATGGCAAACCGCGTCGTCGTGACCATCTGCGGGGAGGACTACACCTTCGTGGCGGAGGAGTCCCCCTCCTACATGCAGAAGGTGGGCGCTTACGTGGGCGACAAAATGGACGAGGTGCTCAACAGCACCCGGGTGGGCCGGACCGACGCCGCCGTCCTCACCGCCGCCAACATCGCCGACGAGCTGTTCAAGGCCCAGGCCGCCGCCGAGCAGCTCCGCCGCCAGATTAAGGGCTATCTGGACGAGGCCGGAAAGGCCCAGAGCCAGGTCGGCGAGCTGAAGCGGGAGATTGTCCGCCTCCAGCAGCGGCTGGACAGCCGGGGCTCCAAGTGAGGCCGGGCCGCCCGGCCCTGCCGGAGCTGCTGGCCCCCGCCGGGTCGCCGGAGGCGCTGAAGGCCGCCGCGGAGCACGGCGCGGGGGCCGTGTACCTTGGCTGGGGGGCCTTCAACGCCCGCCGGGGAGCGCGGAACTTCTCGGAGGAGGAGTTCGCCCAGGCCGTCGCCTTCTGCCACATCCGGGGCGTCCGGGTTTTTCTTACCCTGAACATCCTTCTTTCAGACCGGGAGCTGCCCGAGGCTCTGGAAACCGCCCGCACCGCCTCCCGGCTGGGGGTGGACGCGGTGCTGGTCCAGGACTGGGGCCTTTTCGGCCTGCTCCGGCGCGCCCTGCCGGACCTGCCCCTTCACGCCAGCACCCAGATGAGCCTCTTTACCTCCGGCGGCGTCAGGGAAATCGCCGCCGAAGGCTGCGGGCGGGTGGTGCTGGCCCGGGAGTGCTCCGGGGAGGAGACGGCGGCCATCTGCCGAAGCAGCCCTGTGGAAATCGAGGTTTTCGTCCATGGGGCGCTGTGCATGTGCTACTCCGGCCAGTGCGCCATGAGCGCCCTGATTGGCGGGCGCTCCGGCAACCGGGGGCGCTGCGCCCAGCCCTGCCGCCTGCCCTACGGGGTCAACGAGGCCGCGAAGGACAAGCGGCCCCTGAGCCTGAAGGACTCCTGCATGGCGGACCATCTCGGGGAGCTGGCGGAGATGGGAGTCTCCTGCCTGAAAATCGAGGGGCGGATGCGCCGCCCCGGCTACGTGTCCGCCGTCACGGACATTTACGCCCGCCTTCTGGAGGAGGGGCGGAAGCCCACCCCCCGGGAGCGGGCGCTTCTGGAGCGGGCCTTTTCCCGCTCCGGCTTCACCGACGCCTACTGGCGGGGGGCAAAGGGCCGGCCAATGCTGGGCTTCCGGCCCGAGAACGCCGCCCCGGCGGAGGAGCCCGTCCCGGCCGGGGCGGACCGGCGGATTCCCGTGGAGTTCACCTGTGCGGTGAGGGCCGGGGTCCCCTGCTCCCTGGCGGCGGACGACGGCCTGGGAAACCGCGCGGCGGTTTCCGGCCCCGTCCCGGAGCCCGCCGGAACCCGGCCCCTGACGGCGGAGGATCTCTCCGCCCGCCTGTCCAAGACCGGGGGAACTCCCTACCGCTGCGCCGGGGCGGACGTGACGGTGGAGCCGGGGCTCCACCTCTCCGCCGCCGCCGTCAACGCCCTGCGGCGGGACGCGCTGGAGGCGCTGAGCGCCGCCCGCTCCGCCCCGCCCGTCCGCCGGGAGTACGCTCCCCCGCCCCTGCCGGACATGGACTGCTCCGGGGCAGAGCCCCGGCTTACGGTTTCCGTCGCCGCCGCCGGACAGCTGACGGCGGAGCTTCTGGCCTTCCGGCCCGCCCGGGTCTGCGCGCCTCTGGAGCTTCTGGCGGGCCTCTCCTCCCTGCCGGAGGCGGAGGCGGAGTACTGCGCGGTGCTTCCCCGGGTCTGGCGGGATAAGGACGAGGACCTGCTCCGCCGCTGGCTGGACAGGGCCCGGGCCCTGGGGGTCACGGGACTGCTGCTGGGCAATCTGGGCCACTTTCCCCTGGCCCGGGACGGCGGCTGGCGGCTCTACGGGGACTATGGCCTCAACGTCTTCAACAGCCGCTCCCTGGCCTTTCTCCGGGAGAAGGGGCTGGAATCCGCCTGCCTTTCCTTCGAGCTGCGCTTTTCCCAGATGCGGGACATGAAAAAAATCCTCCCCGCCGAGGCCATTGTCTACGGCCGCCTGCCGCTGATGATTACGGAAAACTGCCTGATTCAAAACGCCGGGTCCTGCCGCTGTGCGCGCCCCAATTTCCTGAACGACCGCACCGGGGCCGCCTTCCCCCTCCTCCCCGCCTTCGGCCACCGGACGGAGGTGCAGAACAGCCGCCCCCTCTGGCTGGCGGACCGGCCGGAATGGCGGCGGCTGGGGCTCCGCTACGCCCGCCTCCGCTTCACCACGGAGAGCCCGGAGGAGTGCGCCCGGGTCTGCCGGGACTATCTGGAGCACGCCGCCCCCGCCGGAGAATTTACCCGGGGGCTGTACCAGCGGGGCGTGGAGTGAATACAAAGCGTTGAGATTCGGAAAAATAATACAACACAGAGCGATATAGGAGCGTTGTCATGAGAGAGACAAAGGAAATCAAGGTAAAATACTTTGCGGAGGATCTGGAGGAGCTTCGCTGCGTCCCCGGGTCCGACTGGGTGGACCTGCGGGCGGCGGAGGACGTGGTTTTGAAGGCCGGGGAATTCCGGCTCATTCCCCTGGGCGTCGCCGTGGCCCTGCCGGAGGGGTACGAGGCCCATGTGGTTCCCCGTAGCTCCACCTTTAAAAATTACGGCCTGCTGCAGGCCAACTCCATGGGCGTTGTGGACGGCTCCTACCGGGGAGACGGGGACCAGTGGCGCTGGCCCGCCTACGCCACCCGGGACGTGGAAATTCCGAAAAGCACCCGGCTCTGCCAGTTCCGCATTGTGGAGAACCAGCCCCTCCTGTCCTTCATCCGGGTGGACCGGCTGGAGGGCCCCGACCGGGGCGGCTTCGGCTCCACCGGAAAGTGAGGAGGACCTATGGCACAGATTGTTTTGGCCTCCGGGTCTCCCCGGCGGCGGGAGCTTTTGGAGCGCATCGGCCTGACGGACTTTACCGTCCGGGCCCCGGAGGTGGAGGAATATTTCCCCGAGGGGCTGGCGCCGCCGGAGGTGGTGGCCTATATCTCCCGGGAGAAGGCGGAGGCCGCGACAAGGCTCTGCGGACCGGACGACATTGTCATCACCGCCGACACCATGGTCTTTCTGGACCAGGCCCGGCTGGGCAAGCCCCGGGACGAGGCCCACGCCCTGGAGATGCTCACCGCCCTCCAGGGGCGCAGGCACACCGTCTGCACCGGCGTCACCGTCCGCCGGGGGGAAACCGTCCTCACGGAAACCGAGTCCACCGCCGTTCTGTTCCGCTCCGCCACGGAGGCGGAGCTCCGGCGCTACATCGCCACGGGGGAGCCCATGGACAAGGCCGGGGCCTATGGCGTGCAGGGCCGGGGGGCCCTGCTGGTGGAGGGGCTGGAGGGCGACTTTTTCAACGTGATGGGCCTTCCGGTGCTGCGCCTTTCCAGAATGCTGGAAAAGTTCGGCGTTTTTCTGCTGTGATCCCCCGCTTCCCTTCCATTTTCGGCCTTGACAGGTGATAGGATTGAAAAATTTCCTGAAACAAAACGGGCTCTGGGTGCTCTTTGCCGCCGCCGTGCTCTCGGTGTCCCTGGCGGTGATGTCGGTGTTCAGCCCCAGCTCCTCCCCGCTGGTAAACCTGGCGGGAATCATCGTCTCGCCCTTCCGGGCGGGGTACACGGCGGCCGCCAACTGGTTCAACGACCTGCAAAACTATTATAAGGACACCACGGACCTGCTGGCCGAAAACGCCGCCCTCCGCCAGCAGATTGCCAGGGACGCGGAGACCATCCGGGAGGCGGAGGCCGCCGTGGAGGAAAACAAGCTCCTCCACCAGCTTCTGGAGCTGACGGAGAAGCGCCGGGACCTGTCGGATTACGAGGCCTGCATGATTACGGAGCACGAGTCCACCAACTGGACCTCCTCCCTGACGCTGAACAAGGGGACCTCCCTGGACGTTCAGGTGGGGGACTGCGTCATCGACGCGTGCGGGAACCTGGTGGGCGTCATCAGCAAGGCGGGGACCAACTGGTCCACGGTGCTGACCCTGGTGGACACGGACACCTCCCTGGGCGCCCAGGTGTTCCGGACCAAGGAGCTGGGCGTGGCTCAGGGGGACTTCTCCATGATGCGGGAAAACCGCCTGCGGCTGGACTACCTCCCGGCGGACTGCACCCTTCTGCCCGGGGACATCGTGGTGACCTCCGGCCTGAACGGGTACTATCCCTCCGGGCTGGTAATCGGCTCGGTGGAGGAGGTCCGGGTGGACGACTCCGGCGCGGCCTCTTACGCCATTCTGCTCCCTGAGACGGATTTGAGCGCCCTGACGGAGGTTTTCGTCATCAAATCCTTCGAGATTATCACCTGACGGCCCGGCGGAGGATTTTTATGATTGCGAGAAACGAAACCATATTCAAATGGTCCCTTTACGCCGCCGCCACAGCTCTGTGCATGCTGGTGCAGGGAAGCGTTCTCCAGCGCCTGGAGTTCTGGAGCGTCATTCCCTTTCTCTATCCCCTTCTGGCGGCCGTCCCCGCCACCTTCGAGGGGCCCCTGGCCGGGACCATTTTCTCCCTGTGCGTGGGGCTGGCGTGCGACTTTCTGCTGCCCGGGCCCATTCCCTGCCTGTGCACCATGATTTTCCCCCTGATTGGGCTCTGCGCGGGGCTTCTCTCCCAAAGCTGGCTGCCCGCCGGATTCCTCTGCTCCCTGACCGCCGCCGCCGCCGCCTTCCTGCTGACGGACAGCTTCCGCTGCCTGATTCTCTGGATGCAGGGCAAGGCCGCCTGGCAGGCCGGGGCCCTGGTCATGGTCCGGGAGTTCTGCGTAAGCGCCCCCTTCGTCATTCCGCTGACCCTGCTTTACCGCTCCGTCTTCCGAAGGACCCATTTGGACGACTGACTTACGATAGAAAGGCACCCTATGGACCGCAAGGAAATGCAAAACACCCGCCTCTACCTGCTGGCCGCCTTCCTGGTGCTGGCGCTGACCGCGTATCTTTTTGTGCTCTACGACGTGCAGGTCATTCACCACGAGAAATACGCCGACCAGGCCGTCCGCTCCATCGTACGGTCGGAGAAGGTGGAGGCCTCCCGGGGCATCATCACCGACCGCAACGGAAGGCCCCTGGTCAGCAACCGCTCCACCTACGATTTGACCTTTGACGCCGCCCTCCTCCCCCCCGGCGCGGACAGCAACGAGGCCATTTTGCGCCTGGTCCAGCTCTGCCAGCAGGAGGGCGTTGCCTGGAACGACAACCTGCCCATCTCCCGCCTGGCCCCCTACGGCTACGCGGTGGACCAGCTGGACAGCCAGCAGAAAAAGCTCTTTCTGGCCTATCTCAAAACCCTGAAGCCCTGCGCGGAGGCCCTGGGCCAGTACCTGCTCCGCCACCCGGAGGCGGTCTCCACCCCGGAGCCGGAGCCCGGGGAGGGCGCGGAGGCCGCTCCCGCCGGAGAGCTCAGCCCGGAGCGGCGGGCCGCGGACCTGCTGGAGCGGCTGGTCCCCGCCGATTTGACGGCGGACCTGCTGGTCGAGGCCGGCGTCACCCCCGCCCAGCTCATGGGCGCCATGCGGGAGGCGCTGCGCATCCCCGAAAATTACACCATGGCCCAGGCCCGGATGGTGCTGGGGGTCCAGTACGAGCTGTCCGTGCGGAAGCTGGACAACTATAACGCCTACGTCCTGGCCCAGGATATCGGCACGCCCTTCATCTCCCTCCTCAGCGACGGAAACTACGCCGGGGCCAAGGTGACGCTCTCCTCCGTCCGGGAGTACGAGACCTCCTGCGCCGCCCACGTTCTGGGCTATGTGGGCAGCATCGGCATCGAGGACGACTATCCCTCTTTAAAGGAGAAGGGTTATGACTACGACGATTTAATCGGCAAAGAGGGGGCGGAGCTGGCCTTTGAGGAGTATCTCAAGGGCCAGGACGGCCGCCGCATGGTCTCCACCAACAGCGAGGGCAAGATCACCGGGGAATTCTACTTCACGAAGCCGGTCCCCGGCAATATTGTGGAGCTGACCATCGACCTGGATTTCCAGGCCCAGGTGGAGGGCTTTCTGGAGGAGACCGTCACCCGCCTGAACGCCGACGGCGACGAAAAGCGGGGCGCGGGGGCGGCGGTAATCCAGGTGGGCACCGGGGAGGTGCTGGCCCTGGCCTCCTACCCCACCTACGATTTGGCCACTTTCCGCCAGAGCGGGAATTACGCCGCCGTCAGCACCGATCCCCAGGCTCCCCTGTTCAACCGGGCCACCGTGGGCAAATACCCCCCCGGCTCCACTCTGAAGCCCTTCACCGCCATAGCCGCCCTGCTCCACGGGGACACCACCCTGACGGAGAAAATCCGGGACACCGGCAAGTGGCTCTATCCGGGCGACGAGGAGAACAGCTACAGCTTCTGCTGGAAGCGCTCCGGCCACGGGAACCTGAACGTCACCGGGGCCATCACCAACTCCTGCAACTACTTCTTTTCCGAGCTGGGCTACCGGATGCAGATGGACGTTCTGCGGGAATACCTGCTTCTGTTCGGCCTGGGGGAGAAAACCGGCATCGAAATTCCCGAGACCGCCGGGCTCCTGCCGGAAAACCCCCAGGGCCAGGACCAGGCCCCCTGGGCCGCCTACGGCCAGAGCACCCAGCTATACTCCCCCCTCCAGCTTGCCAACTATATCGCCACCCTGGTCTCCGGCGGGAAGCACTGCCAGGCCCACCTGCTGAAGGCCGCCAAGGCCTATGACAACTCCGAGGTTATCGCGGTGGGCAATACGGAGCCCGTCCGCACCATCGACATCAGCGGCGAACACCTGAACGCCGTGAAGGAGGGCATGAAGGGCCTGGTGGAGGGCACGCTGGCCCCCTATTTCCGCAGCTGCGTGGTCTCCGCCGGAGCCAAGACCGGCACCTCCCAGGTGGGGCCCGACACGAAGAACCACGGCGTGTTCGTCTGCTTCGCTCCCTATGACGACCCGGAAATCGCCGTGGCCATCGCCATCGAGCGGGCGGACTCCGGCGCGGCCCTGGCCTCCACCGCCGTGAACATTCTCAACGCCTACTTCACCCCCGGCGGGGACGGCGCGGCCGTCA
This sequence comes from uncultured Oscillibacter sp., assembly GCA_949959305.1. Classification (GTDB taxonomy): domain Bacteria; phylum Bacillota; class Clostridia; order Oscillospirales; family Oscillospiraceae; genus Oscillibacter. The sequence goes on along the minus strand of CATLJA010000012.1, from coordinate 24,880 downwards.
CCGGGGAAAACCAGCTTCTCCCCTGAACGGAGTCCCCGCAAAATCCGCGGATTCTGTGGGGAACGGAGAGGCGTGTTTCACGTGAAACATCCATACCAATCAACAAGGAGTTTTTTGAATGAACGTTCCTGCCGTCTTCGACTCCCGCGACGCTCACTGCAAGAAGCCCTACGGCGCCCTTCCCTGCGGGAAGGAGTGGTCCCTTACCTGCCGCCCCCTCTCCAGCGAGGGGTTCACCCACTGCTCCGTTATCATCCGCCGGGAATTCGCCGGGCACGAGCTGGAGGTGGAAATGCCCTTTTCCGGCTTTTGGGAGGACCGGGCCTGCTTCTCCCTTACCCTCGCCCCCTTCCAGGCTCCGGAGCTGGCCTGGTACTGGTTCCGCTTCTGGCGGGACGACGGCACCGGATGCCTTCTGGACAAAACCGGCTACCGCAGCGAGGGGGGACCCATCCCCTGGCAGCTCACCGTCTATGAGGAGAGCCATACCCCCTCCTGGTTCGGCGAGGGCGTAACCTATCAGATTTTCCCGGACCGCTACTGCCGCCTGGAGCTTCCCGATCCCGCCGGGCTCATCGGGGACCGCTGGGTCCACGAGGACTGGAACGACGGCCCCGCCTGGCGGCCGGAGAACGGCGAGGTTAAAAACCGGGACTTTTTCGGCGGCTCCCTGGCGGGCGTGGCCGCCCATCTGGACGATTTGGCGGCCCTGGGCGTTTCCACCCTCTACTTCTGCCCCATTTTTGAATCCGCCTCCAACCACCGCTACAACACGGCGGATTACAGGAAAATTGACCCCATGCTGGGTACGGAGGAGGATTTTAAGGACCTCTGCGCCAAGGCGAAGGAAAAGGGAATCCGGGTGCTGCTGGACGGCGTGTTCAACCATACCGGCTCTCAGAGCGTCTACTTCAACGCTGACGGCTTTTATCCCTCCCTGGGCGCGGCCCAGAGCCAGGACAGCCCCTATTACGGCTGGTTCCAGTTCAGCCAGTGGCCCGGGTCCTACGATTCCTGGTGGGGCATCAGCACCCTGCCCAACGTCCGGGAGGACTGCCCGGACTATGTAAACTATATCATTCAGGGCGGGGACTCCGTGGTAAAGCACTGGCTCCGGGCCGGGGCCTCCGGCTGGCGGCTGGACGTGGCGGACGAGCTCCCCGGCGAGTTTATCGAGCAGCTCCGCGCCGCCGTGGAGGAGACGGACCCCGAGGCTCTGGTGCTGGGAGAGGTCTGGGAGGACGCCAGCAACAAAATCTCTTATTCCCGCCGCCGCAGGTACCTTCTGGGCCGGGAGCTTCACGGCGTGATGAACTATCCCTTCCGCACCGCCCTGCTGAACTACCTGCTGGACGGCCCGGCGGAGGACTTCAAGGAGGCTATGGAGACCATCCGGGAGAACTATCCCCCCGCCGCCTTCTATTCCGCCATGAACTTCCTGGGAACCCACGACACCCCCCGGGTTCTTACGGTGCTGGGAGGCGTTCCCCTGCCCGAGGGCCGGGAGGCCCAGTCCGCCTTCCGCCTGAACGGCCGCCAGCGGGAGGCGGCGCTGGAGCGGCTCCACGTGGCGGCGGCCATTCTCTTTACCTTCCCCGGCTCCCCCATGGTTTACTATGGAGACGAGGCCGGCATGGAGGGCGCGGCGGACCCCTTCAACCGCCGGACCTATCCCTGGGGTCATGAGGACCGGGAGCTTCTCAGCTGGTTCCGCTGGCTGGGACAGCTGCGGAAAAGCCGGGGCTCCCTCCGCCGGGGCTCCCTCCGCTGGCTGGAGGCCCGGGGCCCTGTGCTCGCCTTCCTGCGGGAAGCCCCCGGCGAGGACACCCTCACCCTGGTCAACGCCGGGCCGGAGGAGCGGACCCTCTCCCTGCCGGGGGGCGGCTTCCGGGACCTCCGCACCGGGGAAGTCCTCCCCGGCGAAACAGCCTCCGCTCCCCCCTACAGCGTCCGCCTGCTGGGCCGGGGCTGAGAAATCCGCCGAATTTGTTTCACGTGAAACACAAGGTCCCGCCGGAAACGGCGGGGCCTTTGCCTGTGGGGCTGTTTCACGTGAAACTTTTTGCTTTTGCCCCCAATTTTTCAAAAAATTGTGGGTTTTGACCTTGCAAGGCCGTCCCAGCCTTGTTATAATGAAAAATCGATAGAAAGTAGGTGCTTTTGTGTCAAAGATCATCGCTGTTGTGAATCAAAAGGGCGGCGTGGGAAAAACCACCACCTGCGTCAACCTGTCCGCCGCCCTGACGGAGGCGGGAAAGAAGGTGCTGCTCTGCGACTTCGACCCCCAGGCCAACGCCACCTCCGGCATGGGCGTGGACAAGACCGTCTCCAAGGGGGTTTACTCCGCCGTCATCGGGGAGCTGCCCGCCGCCGAGGTGGCGTCCCATACCCGCTATGGGGACGTGCTCCCCTCCAACAAGGCCCTGGCGGGGGCGGGAATCGAGCTGATTGGCATGGAGCGGCGGGAGTTTTTGCTGAAGGAGGCCCTGGAGCCCCTGCGGGACGCTTATGACTTTATCCTGATCGACTGCCCGCCCTCCCTGGAGCTGCTGACCCTGAACGCCCTGTGCGCGGCGGACTCCATTCTGGTTCCGGTGCAGTGCGAGTACTTCGCCCTGGAGGGGCTTTCCGATTTGATGAACACCGTCCGGCTGGTGCGGCGCTCCCTGAACCCCTCCCTGGAGCTGGAGGGCGTGCTTCTGACCATGTTCGACGGGCGGACAAACCTGTCCCTCCAGGTGGCGGAGGAAGTGAAGCACTACTTCCCCGGCAAGGTATACGCCTCTGTGATTCCCCGGAACATCCGCCTTTCCGAGGCCCCCAGCCACGGAAAGCCCATCAGCGCCTATGACCGGACCTCGCGGGGGGCCGACGCTTACGCGGCCTTTGCCTCCGAGTTTTTGAAGTAAGCCGCCTCATTGGAAAGGAGTGCGTTTCATGGCAACTAAAAAACCCTCCGGCCTGGGCCGGGGGTTGGGAGCCCTGCTGGGGGACGACGTATTAAAACCCGAAGCCGCGGGGAACCTGTATTTACCCATTTCTCAGGTGGAAAACTGCTCCGCCCAGCCCCGGAAGACCTTTGACGACGGCGCTTTGGCGGAGCTGGCGGACTCCATCCGGGAGCACGGGGTGATTCAGCCCCTGACGGTGCGGAAGCTGTCCTCCGGCTACTATCAGATTATCGCCGGGGAGCGCCGCTGGCGGGCCGCCCGGCTGGCGGGCCTGACGGAGGTCCCCGCCGTGGTCATCGAGGCCGACGACCAGAAGGCGGCGGAGCTGGCCCTGGTGGAGAACCTCCAGCGGGAGGACTTGAACCCCATGGAGGAGGCCGCCGGATACCAGTCCCTGATCCAGACCTACCACATGACCCAGGAGGAGGCCGCCCGGCGGGTGGGAAAATCCCGCAGCGCCGTGGCCAACGCCATGCGGCTTTTAAGCCTCCAGCCCTCCGTGCGGAAGCTGGTGGAGGAGGGAACCCTCTCCGCCGGACACGCCCGGGCCCTGCTGCCCCTCTCCCCCGCCCTCCAGGCGAAGGCGGCGGAGGCCGTGGTCCAGGGCCAGCTCTCCGTCCGGCAGACGGAGGCTCTGGCAAAGCGGATGGCGGCGGAGTGGGAGGAGGAACCGGAGCTTCCCGCGCCGCCCAAGGAGGTGGACTACACCCTGGAGGCCCAGGTGGCCCTGTCCAGCAAGCTGGGCCGGGGCGTGAAAATCGTCATGGGCCGGAAAAAGGGGCGGATTGAGCTGGAATACTACGACGTGGACGATTTGAACAATCTTCTGGAGGCCCTGGAGCTGCTGAAAATCAGGAGGAAGGAACCGGAGGCATGAAGCTGGAAAAACGAAACGAAGGCGGTCCCTCAGAGCCGGAGCAGGAGCCCGCGCCCAAGGGGAAAAAGCCCGTGATTATTTACATCATGGTGCTGTTCACCGCGGCGTTCCTGCTGATGGCCTGGTCCTTCGCCTCCCACCAGCGGAGCAATACCGAGGCCCTGGGGCGGCTCCAGAGCTCCGTCGCCGCCATGCAGGGGGCGCAGGAGCTCCAGGAGCAGACCGCCGCCCTTCAAACCGAGCTGGAGGAGGCCCGGGAGAAAATTCAGGAGCTGGAGTCCGCCGCAGAAGACGCCCGGGCCCGCGGCGAGGCGGCGGAGCGGCAAGCGGAGGGCATGAGCCTTCTCTACCGTTTGCAGCAGCAGTACGCCGCCCAGGATTACGCGGCCTGCCGCCAGACCATCGCGGAATTTGACGGCGGCGGCTATGCCGAAGCTCTCTCCCAGCTCTCCGGCGAGGGGGTAACGCCCCCGGCGGAGCGCTACCAGGAATTGAAGGAGGCCGTGGAGGCCCGGGAGGCGGAAGCTTCCGAAGGACAGGAGGCGGAGCAATGACCCGGCTCAAGGCCCACTGGAAGGCCGTGGCTATCATTCTGGCGCTGGTTTTGTGGGCGGCGTGGTACTCCCGTCCCGTGGACGTCTACGGCCTGGCTCCCGGAATGAAGGAGCCCGATACCATGGACTTCACCCTGCGGGAGCTGGAGGAGGGCGGCAGGGACTATCCTCTCAAGGCTTTCTCCCCGGAGGACCCGGAGTGGGACGCGACGCTGGAGGCGGTGGAGGCCCTGCGGTTCCGCCGCCCGCCCTGGAACCTCCTCTTGCAGTTCGTACCGAAACGCACCAGCACCGGGCGCGTCACCCACGACGGGGACCTCCACATCATGCTTTCCGTCGGCACTTGGAGAGCAGGCGGCGTTCAGCTCCAATTCTTCATCGACGAGTGGATGTACTATTCCCCATACTCCGGCCGGAACCTCACCCTCTGGGCGGAGAACTCCCGGGAGGCCGGAGAGGCCCTGGCGGAGCGGCTCCGGCCATTGCTGGAGGATGACTGAGGAGCGTTTCACGTGAAACAAAATTTTGACGGTACATTTTATATTTAAGGAAAGAAGGAAATCATTATGCTTGATATCCGCTTTATCCGGGAGAATCCCGACCTGGTAAAGGAGAACATCAGGAAAAAATTCCAGGACGGGAAGCTCCCCCTGGTGGACGAGGCCATCGACCTGGACGCGAAGCGCCGGGCGGCCATTGCCGAGGCGGACCAGCTCCGCTCCAACCGGAACACCCTCTCCAAGCAGATTGGCATGCTGATGGGCCAGGCCAAGAAGGACCCCGCCAAGCTCCAGGAGGCGGAGGCCGTCAAGGCCCAGGTCAAGGAGCAGGCGGACCGGCTGGCGGAGCTGGAAAAGCTGGAGAACGAGCTGGAGGCGGAGCTCCACAAGCGGATGCTGCTGATTCCCCAAATCATTGACCCCTCCGTCCCCATCGGGAAAGACGACAGCGAAAACGTGGAGGTCCAGCGCTTCGGCGATGCGAAAACTCCGGACTTCCCCATCCCCTACCACACGGAAATCATGGAGTCCTTCGGCGGCATCGACCTGGACGCGGCGGGCCGGGTCTCCGGCAACGGGTTTTACTACCTTCTCGGCGATGTCGCCCGGCTTCACGAGGCGGTGCTGGCTTACGGCCGGGACTTCATGATCAGCAAGGGCTTCACCTACTGCATCCCCCCCTTCATGATTCACGGCAACGTGGTGGAGGGCGTTATGAGCCAGACGGACATGGACGGCATGATGTACAAGATCGAAGGGGAGGACCTGTACCTCATCGGCACCAGCGAGCACTCCATGATTGGACGGTTCATCGACCAGATTGTCCCCAGCGAAAAGCTGCCCCAGACCCTGACCTCCTACTCCCCCTGCTTCCGCAAGGAGAAGGGGGCCCACGGCATCGAGGAGCGGGGCGTGTACCGCATCCACCAGTTTGAAAAGCAGGAGATGATTGTGGTCTGCAAGCCCGAGGAGTCCCCCATGTGGTACGAAAAGCTGTGGCAGTTCTCCGTGGAGCTGTTCCGCTCCCTGGAGATTCCCGTGCGGCAGCTGGAGTGCTGCTCCGGCGACCTGGCGGATTTGAAGGTCAAGAGCTGCGACATCGAGGCGTGGTCCCCCCGGCAGCAGAAATACTTCGAGGTCTGCTCCTGCTCCAACCTGGGCGACGCCCAGGCCCGGCGGCTGCGCATCCGCTACAAGGACGAGTCCGGCAAGACCCAGCTGTGCCATACGCTGAACAACACCTGCGTGGCTCCGCCCCGGATGCTGATCGCCTTCCTGGAGAACAATCTCCAGGCCGACGGCACGGTGGTCATCCCCGAGGTCCTGCGCCCCTACATGGGCGGGACGGAAAAGCTGGTCCCGGCGCGGTAAGGCCCCGGCTTTCCTGTACAAAATCCGGCCGATATCCGGGTTTTAAGCGGACTAAAGTCCCTTTTTGGAAGCTTTTTTGTCCTAAAAAAGCGGCGGCCTGTTTTCAGGCCATAAAAACGGCTCGGATGAACAAGGGCACGCTTTGGGCGGTTTTAACGGCTGTATTCCCGTCTGCGCCCTGTATCCATTGCGGCGCAAGGGATACAGGACTCCGCCTCCGTGCCCTGCCCGGCCCTGGCGGGGCAGGGGGGTCCGGGCAAGCCCATCCTGCGGGAGAGCCGTACTTTAAAATGAGAGGAACGTGAATTATGGCAGGAAGAGCCTCCGGCTTTATGTCGGAATTCAAAACCTTCATTGCCCGGGGAAACGTGATGGACATGGCGGTGGGCGTAATCATCGGCGGCGCCTTCTCCAGCATCACCAACTCCTTAATCAACGACATCGTCATGCCCGTCCTGGGCGTCTTCACAAGCTCCGTCTCCTTCGCGGACCTGTCCGTGAGCGTCGGGCCCGCCGTCATTGCCTACGGCAATTTCATCCAGGCTGTTTTCAATTTCCTGATTATGGCCTTCGTGGTCTTCTGCCTGGTGAAGGCCCTGAACAGCTTCCATAAAAAGAAGGAAGCCGCTCCCCCGCCCCCGCCGCCGGGCCCCTCGGCTGAGGAGCAGCTCCTGACGGAAATCCGGGACCTGCTGAAAAGCAGATGATGGAGCCCATCCTCCGGGAGGGCCTGTCCGCCCTCTCCCTCCCCACCGGGGGAATCCCGGCCCTGATTCGGTACGGGGAGCTGCTGGCGGAGAGGAACAAGGTGATGAACCTCACCGCCATTACGGAGCCCGCCGAGGCGGCGCGCCTCCACTTCCTGGACAGCGCCGCCCTGCTGGCCCTGGCGGACTTTCGCGGGGAGGCCGTCGTGGACGTGGGCACGGGGGCGGGCTTTCCGGGATTGCCCCTGCGGATTCTGGAGCCCTCCCTCCGCCTGACCCTGCTGGACGCCCAGCGCAAGCGGGTGGACTTCCTCCGGGAGGTCTGCGGGGAATTGGGGCTGGAGGACGTGGAGTGCGTCCACGGCCGGGCGGAGGAGTTCGCCCGGGAGCGCCGGGAGGGCTTCGGCCTGGCGGTGAGCCGGGCGGTGGCGGCCCTGCCGGTGCTGGCGGAGCTGTGCCTCCCCCTGGTGAAAACGGGGGGAAGGTTCCTGGCCATGAAGTCCGTGGACACCGCGGAGGAGCTGAACGCCTCCGGCCGGGCGGTCAGCCTGCTGGGCGGGCGGCTGGAAAAGCCCGTGGATTACGTCATTCCCGGCACAAACATCCCCCGCCGGCTGGTCATTATTACAAAAATTGCGGAAACCCCGAAAAAATATCCCAGAACGTTTGCAAAAATCAAGAAGAATCCGTTATAATAGAGGGTACAAAATTACCGCATCGAAGGGAGGCGCGTTCCATGGCGGGCCAATGCGTCGCCGTGGTCTCCGGCAAGGGGGGCACGGGCAAGACCTCCTTTACCGCCGGGGTTGGCTCAGCCCTGGCCCAGCTGGGGCAGAGGGTGCTGTGCGTGGACTGCGACATAGCCCTTCGGAACCTGGACCTGGCCCTGGGGCTGACGGACCGGGCCATTATGGACTTCACCGACGCGGCCCAGGGGCGCTGCTCCCTGGACGCGGCGGCCGTGGAGCACCCGGACCTTCCGGGCCTCTTTCTGCTGACGGCCCCCGTCCGAAACCGGGGCCGCCCGGTGACGGAGGAGGAGATGACCCTTTTGATGGACGCCGCCCGGGAGCGGTTCGACTACTGCTTCCTGGACGCCCCGGCGGGCCTGGACGCAGGCTTCCGGCTGGCCACCTGCGCCGCGGACCGCTGCGTAGTGGTGGCCACGGCGGACGCGTCCTCCCTGCGGGACGCGCAGCACACGGTGATGGAGCTGCACCGCTTCCCCGGCGGGCGGCTCCACCTGACGGTAAACCGGGTGCGGAAAAAGATGCTGCGCAGCATGCACGCCACCATCGACGACGCCATCGACCAGGCGGGCCTGCCCCTGCTTGGGGTCATCCCGGAGGACGACGCCCTTCCCCTCTCCCTGAACAGGGGGGTCCCCCTGCTGCTGAACGCCAGCCAGGGAGCGGCGGCGGCCTGCCGGAACATCGCCCGGCGGCTTCAGGGGGAAAAGGTGCCGCTGCTGCGAATCCGTTGAGGAAATTCCGCCTTCACCATTGCCGGACGCCGCGGGAGCAAGGCTCAGGACGCCCTGCCGCGCCAGTTTTTTAAGAAAGGAGCATGACATGAACATCGCGCTGATGGCCCATGACAACAAGAAGGAGCTGATGGTCCAATTCTGCACCGCCTACGCCGGCATTCTGGCCCGGCACCAGCTTTACGCCACCAACACCACCGGCCACATGATTGCGGACTCCACCGGCCTGGACGTACACTGCTTTTTGACCTACGCCCACGGCGGCAGCCAGCAGATTGGCGCCCGCATCTCCTACAACGAGTTTGACCTGGTGCTGTTCTTCAACGACCCCGCCAACGAGGAACGGGCGGAGGACATCTCCTACATCTCCCGGCTCTGCGACCAGAACCGCGTCCCCTTCGCCAGCAACATCGCCACGGCGGAAATGCTGGTTCTGGGCCTTGCCCGGGGCGATCTGGACTGGCGCTTAATCGTCAACCCCTCCACCTCCCGCCCCCTGGCCTGAAGGCTCCGGGAAGGACGCGGGAAAACATCCGCGCGCTCCGGCTGTCCGGCGGCTCAGCCTCTCATTTTGGGGATTTTAGAGGCGCCCTGTATTACTGCGCCCAAAATCAGGCGGCAGCACGGCGGAGATTTTCCTCCAGGCCGAAAGGCCGTCTTGACATTTGCGGAAAAAACGCATATAATCACAAGGATTTCACCGCGACGACGCCGCAGCAGTACTCCATGCGCCACCCCCCAGAGAGGGACCCCTTGGCTGAAAGGGTCCCGGCCTGGCCCGGAGGAAGGACAGCGGCGGAGCGGGGGCGGAAACGCCCACGGCCCCCTCCCCGTACCAGGAGGCAAAAGGAGGCGCAAGCCTTGAATTTGGGTGGCACCACGAAGCGGTGAGCGCTATCGTCCCAAAACGCTTTGGGAGGACGGCGCTCTTTTTCGCTTCCGCCCGAGGCCCCTATACTGAGAAAAGGAGCAGCGTTATGGCAAAACAGACCCCCCGTACCCTCTCCGGCTTCATGGAGCTTCTCCCCGCTCCCCAGCGGCAGATGGAGCGGATTATGGAGATTCTCCGGGAAACCTACAGCCTCTATGGCTTCACGCCCCTGGACACCCCCGTCGTCGAGGCCAGCGAGGTCCTGCTGGCCAAGGGCGGCGGCGAGACGGAGAAACAGATTTACCGCTTTCAGAAGGGGGACGCGGATCTCTCCCTCCGCTTTGACCTGACGGTCCCCCTGGCCAAGTACGTGGCCCTGCACTACAACGACCTGACCTTCCCCTTCCGCCGCTTCCAAATCGGAAAGGTCTACCGGGGCGAGCGGGCCCAGCGGGGCCGCTTCCGGGAGTTCTATCAGGCGGACATCGACGTGATTGGGGACGGGAAGCTGTCCATCCTCAACGAGGCGGAGATTCCCGCCATCATCTACCGGACCTTCTCCGCCCTGGGGCTGAAGCGCTTCCTTATCCGGGTGAACAACCGGAAAATCCTGAACGGCTTTTACGCCATGCTGAACCTGACGGAGCGGGCCCAGGACGTTATGCGCACGGTGGACAAGCTGGACAAAATCGGCCTTGAAAAGGTGGAGGCCATCCTCACCAGGGATTTGGGGCTCTCCCGGGAGCAGGCCCGGGAAATCCTGTCCTTCATCTCCATCAACGGGGAGAATGCGGCGGTGCTCTCCCAGCTGGAGGAGTACCGGGGCCGGAACCCCCTCTTTGACCAGGGGCTGGAGGAGCTGAAAACCGTGGTAAAGCACCTGGGGGCCTTCGGCGTTCCGGCGGAAAGCTTCGCCGTGGATCTGACCATCGCCCGGGGGCTGGACTACTACACTGGGACGGTGTACGAGACGGTGCTTCTGGACCACCCGGAAATCGGCTCCGTCTGCTCCGGCGGGCGGTATGATAACCTGGCGGAATATTATACGGATAAACAACTCCCTGGAGTTGGAATTTCCATCGGACTGACCCGGCTGTTTTACGTTCTGGGGGAGCAGGGCATGCTGAACCCGGAGCTTCCCACCGCCCCGGCGGACGTGCTGATTCTGCCCATGACGGAGGACCTGTCCGCCGCCATCGCCTTCGCCACGGAGCTCCGGGACAACGGCGTCCGGGTCCAGCTCCACTGCGAGGAGAAGAAGTTCAAGCAGAAGATTTCCTACGCGGACAAGCTGGGGATTCCCTACGTGGTCTTCCTGGGAGAGGATGAAATCAGCGCCGGAGTGGCGGCCTGCAAGGACATGCAGACCGGGGAGCAGACGAAGCTGGACCCCAAGGCCACCATTTACCGCATCAAGGCGGGGCTGGATGCACGGAATCGGGGGTTTGTCATCAAGGGATGACGGGGTGGTACTCGCCCTTCGGGCGGGGCGGATTGGGGGCCAGCGATGGCTGGTTCATTGCACCCCCCATTTTCTCTTTTTCTTCCAGAAGAAAAAGAGAAAACGGGCCGTGCACGGTCCAAAAGAGAAAAAGAAGGAACGGGGACGATACGGGGGCGCGGCGCGGTACGGACGATTTCAATACGCAAGTCTTTAGTCCGCGGCGTAGTGCAAGCGGGGGTTTTGGAGGTTGAAGTAAGGCCCGTCCGTCTCTCCTCGCTGCCGCTAACCTGGCGCTTTTGTTGGAGCTGCGCCTGCCGCTTTTTCTTTCCGGCAGAACTTTGGGAAATGGTCTGGCCGGGACTTTAGGCCCCACTGAGGAGGGAAGCAATGAAGGCACTTTTAAAACAGCATCAAAAGGCTCTTCGCTGGGGACTGCTGGCCCTGCTGGCGCTCTGGTGCCTTTGGTATGCACGGCCGGTGGATATTTATTTCCTGCTGGGGAACGTTTCGCCGGACTGGACCCAAGCGTCGGTCATAGAACTGGGCGCCTTTAACGGCTCCCACTCCTGGCAGCTATACCCGGAAACCCCTCAGGAAGCGGCGGAGCTGACGGCGGACGTACTGGCGGAATTGGAGGACCTCCGTTTCCACCGCTCGCCCCTGGAGCCCCTTCTCCGTGTGCTGCCTCCTATGGGCCGCGGCCCCATCCGTGGGGAAGAAGGAAAAAAGGAATACAATATCTACCTCCATTTCTACAGCCTCCAATCCGAGGGGGACTGGGACACGCCTCTTGCCCTCCAGGTCTTTGTTGGCCAATGGTCTTACGGGCCCTATCTCAATCTGCCTCTCTACGTCTCCCACGGTCGGGAAGAAAGCCGGGAGCTGGCCGCCTTTCTGGTGGAATCCCCCTTTGCAGAAGATTCCAAATCGTAATGATTCGACCTATATCTCCAATTTGTATTGAAAAATTTACCGTTGAACGGGAAAGGAAGCCAACAACATGACACAAAACCGCACCCACACCTGCGGCGAGCTCCGCCTCGCCGACGCGGGAAAAACCGTCAAGCTCTCCGGCTGGATGGAAAACGTCCGGGCCGTCAGCGCCAGCCTGGCCTTCGTCGTCCTCCGGGACTTCTACGGCACGACGCAGATTGTGGCCGAGACCGAGGAGCTGGTAAACACCTTCAAGGGCATCAACAAGGAATCCACCATTTCCGTGGAGGGTCTTGTCCGGGAGCGGGACAGCAAAAATCCCAAGCTCCCCACCGGGGACGTGGAAATCGTCCCCTCCAGGGTGGAAATCCTGGGCCGCTGCCAGCACAACGAGCTCCCCTTCCAGGTGAACCGCAGCCGGGAGGCCGACGAGGCCCAGCGGCTGAAGTACCGCTACCTGGATTTGCGGAACCCGGCGGTGAAGGACAACATCGTCCTGCGGTGCCAGGTGGTCTCCGCCATCCGCAAGGCCATGACGGACCACGGCTTTCTGGAGATCACCACGCCGATTCTCACCGCCTCCTCCCCGGAGGGGGCCCGGGACTATCTGGTCCCCGCCCGGAACCACCCGGGGAAATTCTACGCCCTGCCCCAGGCCCCCCAGCAGTTCAAGCAGCTTCTCATGACCTCCGGCTTTGACCGCTATTTCCAGATTGCCCCCTGCTTCCGGGACGAGGACGCCCGGGCGGACCGCTCCCCCGGCGAGTTCTACCAGCTGGACATGGAGATGGCCTTCGCCACCCAGGAGGACGTGTTCGCCGTCATTGAGGACGTGCTGCCCCCCATCTTCGCCAAGTACGGCAAGTACGGCGCCGCCTCCAAGGCCCCCTTCGTGCGCATCCCCTATCTGGAGGCCCTGGAAACCTACGGCACCGACAAGCCGGACCTGCGCATCGACCTGACGGTCCAGGACGCGACGGAACTGCTGGGCGGCTGCGGCTTCCCGCCCTTTGAGCACCAGACGGTGAAGGCGGTGGTGGTCTCCGGCTTCGAGGGCACCCGGAAGCAAATCGACAAGCTGTGCGCCGACGTGGAGGTACAGTCCGGCAATAAGGCCTACTGGTTCCGCTATGACGAGAACCGGGAGATTGTGGGCGGCATCGCCAAATTCGTCCAGCCCGTCAAGGAGCAGGCCGCGGAGGCCCTGGGCCTCACTCCCGGCTGCTTCGTGGGCCTGTCCGCCGGGCCCAGGGCCGCGGCCCAGAAAACGGCGGGCGTGCTGGTGAAGACCCTGGGCGCTTTCTGCCCCGGCCACTTCCACAAGGAGCAGTACGCCTTCTGCTGGATTGTGGACTTCCCCATGTACGAGATTGGAGAGGAGAGCGGCGAGCTGGAATTCTGCCACAACCCCTTCTCCATGCCCTCCGGCGGGCTGGAAACCGTGGAAAAGGCCATTAGCGGAGAAATCGACCCCCTGAGCATCACCGCCGATCAGTACGACCTGGTCTGCAACGGCGTGGAGCTCTCCTCCGGCGCGGTGCGGAACCACGACCCGGAGATTATGGTCAAGGCCTTCTGGATGGTGGGCCTGGGCGAGGAGGACGTAAAGTCCAAATTCCCCGCCATGTACAACGCCTTTACCTACGGCGCGCCGCCCCACGCGGGCATCGCCCCGGGCGTCGACCGGATGGTCATGCTGCTGGCGGGGGAGGACTCCATCCGGGAGATCATCCCCTTCCCCATGAACAAGAACGCCCAGGACCCGATGATGGGCGCGCCCAGTGAAGTGACCCAGGGGCAGCTGGACGAGCTGCACATCGCCCTGGTGAAGCCGGAGGAATAAACGGAAAAGCGGGGAGGGCCCTTGACCCTCCCCGCCTTTTTTCACGCGTCCAGCATATTCCGGATAATCTCCCGGACCTCCTCCAGATTCTCATTGCAGAGCACCGGCAGGAAATCCGCCAGCTTCTCCGGCGGAAAGTCCCACCAGCGGAGCCGGAGCAGCAAGTCAATCAGCTCCTGGGAAAAGCGCTTTTTGATAAGCCGGGCGGGGTTTCCCCCTACGACGGCGTAGGGCTCCACGTCCCTGGCAACCACGGAATACGCCGCCACGACGGCCCCGTCCCCGATATGCACGCCGGGCATCACCACACACTCCCGGCCCAGCCATACGTCGTTTCCCACCACCGTGTCCCCCTTGAAGGGGAGCTGGGAGAGGTGGGGCGGCGTGCGCTCCGTCCAGAGGCCGCCGAAGACGGAAAAGGGATACGTGCTGGCGCTGGACAGGCGGTGGTTGGCGCTGCCCATGATGAACTTCACGCCGCTGGCAATGGAGCAGAACTTTCCGATGACCAGATGGTCCCCGAACTCCGGCCAGTTGAACAGCACATTGTTCCGCTCAAAGGCCGCGGGGTCCACGGGGTCGTCGTAATAGGTGTAGTCCCCCACGGTGATGTTGGGGGCGGTGATTACGTTTTTTAAAAAGCAGGACGTGCCGTACTCATTGGGAAACACCACGTCCGGACTGGGAATATCATTCATGAAAACCTCCTTATTTTATCCGGCAGTCACCTCCAGGCAGAGTTTCCATGCCGTGGCCACGGCCCTCTTTCTGCGAATTTCCTTCATTTCCGCTCATCCTTTCAGGCAGGGTTTTAAAGACGCTCTTATAGTAGCACAGGCGGCCCCCGTTTGGCAAGGGAGCCGGGGGGGTCAGGAGAGGGAAAGCTCCGCTCCCCCTTGACAACCCGCAAAAAACATGATACAGTGACGAAAGCTCAAAGGCACAAAGGGGAGGAGCCTCCCACATCCCGGCAAAGAGAGAGGGCGTTTTGGTGCAAGCCCTTCCGGGAGCGGGAACGCTTGGCGCCCCTTCACGCCGCGGGGAGGCAATGCCCCGCCGGGTCCCCGCCGTTACCGGGCAGAGCGTCTCCCCGTTCCGGGGGGAAATTCAGGTGGAACCGCGGACTTTGCAAGTTCGCCCTGAGCTTCGGCTCGGGGCGCTTTTTGTTTGGGAGCTGATAGCCTTGAAAAGGAAAAACGTCAAAACGCCTTGGTTTATCTGGCTCTCCTTTATTGGACTGGCGTGGGTACAGTATGAATACAATCTGGAAAAAAATAAGACCAGCATGACAAAATGGTCAGACGAAAAAGTAAACCGTTATTTAGGCTACCTTGTCCGTTTTATAGGTCTGTCCTTGGGAGTGTTTGCCATTCCCTGCCTGCTGATGCTCTTTCTGATCAGGGACCGGACGCCGGAACCCTGGTACACCGTCTGGAACTGCATCATCCTCGCTTACACGTACTTCGCCGGCGTGTTTATCACCTGGCGGCTGTACCGTTACCTGAACCGCGATTAGGCTGAAATCAACTATTTATTATAAGGAGTGCAACCGCAATGAAAAACACTGAGAAGACCATGGAAAAAATCGTCGCCCTGTGCAAGGGCCGGGGCTTCGTCTTCCCCGGCAGCGAGATTTACGGCGGCCTCGCCAACAGCTGGGACTACGGCCCCCTGGGCGTGGAGCTGAAGAACAACGTGAAGCGGGCCTGGTGGAAAAAGTTCGTCCAGGAGAACCCCTACAACGTCGGCCTGGACGCCGCCATCCTTATGAACCCCCAGGTGTGGGTGGCCTCCGGCCACGTGTCCACCTTCAACGATCCCCTGATTGACTGCAAGGCTTGCAAAATGCGGCACCGGGCCGACAAGCTGGTGGAGGGCTTCGTCCAGGAGAACGGCCTGGACGTGAACGTGGAGGCCATGAGCCAGGAGGACCTGGTGGCCTTCATCCGGGAGAAGGAGGTCCCCTGCCCCGGCTGCGGCAAGCACGACTTCACCGACATCCGCAAGTTTAACCTGATGTTCAAAACCCACCAAGGCGTCACCGAGGATTCCGCCAACGAGGTCTACCTCCGGCCCGAGACCGCCCAGGGCATCTTCGTCAACTTCCCCGCCATCCAGCGGACCACCCGGCGCAAGCTCCCCTTCGGCGTGTGCCAGGTGGGCAAAAGCTTCCGCAATGAAATCACCCCGGGCAACTTCATCTTCCGCATCCGGGAGTTTGAGCAGATGGAGCTGGAGTTCTTCTGCAAGCCCGACACGGACCTGGAATGGTTCCAGTACTGGCGGACCTACTGCCACGACTGGCTGATTGGCCTGAACGTGAAGGAGGAGAACCTCCGCCTCCGGGATCACGAGCCCGAGGAGCTGGCCTTCTACTCCAAGGCCACCACCGACTTTGAATACCTGTTCCCCTTCGGCTGGGGCGAGCTGTGGGGCGTGGCCGACCGCACCGACTACGATCTGAGCCAGCACCAGAAGCACTCCGGCCAGGACCTGACCTACTTCGACCAGGAAAAGAACGAGCACTACGTCCCCTACGTCATCGAGCCCTCCCTGGGCGCGGACCGGATGACCCTGGCGCTGCTGGTGGAAGCCTACGACGAGGAGGTCGTGGACGCGGAAAAGAACGACGTGCGCACCGTCATGCGCTTCCATCCCGCCATCGCCCCCTTCAAGGCCGCCGTCCTGCCCCTTTCCAAAAAGCTCAGCGGCAAGGCCCGGGAAATTCAGCAGGAGCTCTCCAAGGACTGGATGGTGGACTTTGACGAGACGGGGTCCATCGGCAAGCGCTACCGCCGGGAGGACGAGATCGGCACCCCCTACTGCGTCACCGTGGACTTCGACACCGTGGGCGACGCGGATAAGGCCGGGGACAACTGCGTCACCGTCCGGGAGCGGGACAGCATGGCCCAGGTCCGCATTCCCATCCGCGAGCTGAGGGCCTATCTCGCCGGGAAGCTTGCCTATTGATGAAGCGTCCGGTCCACTGGGAAATTCCCGCGGACCCCGCCCTTTTGTGAAGAATGAAAAAGCTGACTTTAAAAAAGCGCCGGGACCCCATCGGCCCCGGCTGGCTCCGGTGCTGCCTGTTCGCCGCCGCCGGACTGTGCATGGGGCTGGCCGTCGCCGGGGCCATGCAGTGGATTTTCCTGGGGACCCTGCCCGCCGTGCTGGAGTGGGTTCTGGACTATCCCGCCCACCTGCTGATGACGGCCCTGCTCTGGGCCGTGCCCGTTCTCGTCCTGGGAACGCTGACGGGGCGGCTGTGGATTGCCGCCCTCCCCGTGGGAGCGGCGGGGCTGATACTGGCCCTGGTGGACTACTTCAAAAACGCCATCAACGGCAGCCCCCTGGAGCTGGCGGACTTCGGCCTGGCGGAGCAGGCGGGGAACGTGGCGGAGCTGGCCGGAGACCTGACCCCGCCGGAGGATTTCTACCTGGCGGCGGCGGGGCTGGCCCTCTGCGTGCTGATCCTGTTCCTCACCCGGCGGATCACCGCCCTGGAGGGGGCAGGCCCGGGCCCGGGCCTGCCTGGGCTCCCTGGCCCTGGCGGGGATTCTGCTCACCGGCGCGGGAACCCGGGGCATAGGCGGCTGGCTGGGGGTGGACTTTTACACCCGGCTGAAGCCCGCGGAAAACCACAGCGTCTACGGCCTGACCCTCAGCCTCTGGCGGGACGCCTTCCCCCAGCCCAAAATGCCGCCGGAGGGCTATGACCAGGACTATATGCTGGAGGTGCTGGCCCGGGTGGACCAGCTGACGGAGGCCCGGGAGCTGCCGGAGGCCCGCCCCAACATCCTGTTCATCCTCTCCGAGTCCTTCTACGATTTGACCCGCCTGCCGGCGCTCCGGTACGATGGGGACCCCCTGGAGAATTTCCACGCCCTGGAGGCGGAGAGCGTCAGCGGAACCTTCCACAGCCACTATCTGGGCTATGGCACCGGATACCTGGAGATTCCCCTGCTCTACGGGCTCAACAGCACCGACCTGCCGCCGGGAACGAATATCTGCTTCCAGGAGCCGGAGGTTTACGAGCGCTTTGACGCGCTGGCGGAGCAGTATACCAGCTCTGGCGATTACGCCGCCGAAATGCTCCATGCCTTTGACAACTCGCTGTATAACCGCGTGGTGAACTATCCCCTGCTTGGCTTTCAGAACCTGTATTTCCACGCGGACATCAAGGAGATGGGCATCGAGCGGCCTGACGGGCTTTTCGGCGGGTACTACATGCGGGACGGGTATCTGTTCCAGGCGATGCTCAAGCGCATGGAGGCGGTGAACGCCTCTGGGAAGCGGGCCTTCCTTTTCGGCATCACCATGGAAAACCACCAGCCCTTCAATCCGGAGAAGTTCAACTATGGCTCTCAGGTTCCCCTGATTGCCGACGAGCTCACCCCCGTCCAGCGGGACTATATCCGGGTCATGCTGGAGGGCATCACCCGGGCGGACCGGGCGCTGGGGGAGCTGACGGAGGCCCTCCGCCAGTCTCCGGAGCCCACCATCGTGGTTTTCTTCGGGGATCACCGGCCCAACCTGGTCATGCCGGGGGGCGACATGGTGTATACGCTCCTGGGCCTGTGCCCGGAAAACGACTCCGCAAGCTGGACCGTGGAGCAGATCAACGAGCTCTACTCCACGGACTACCTCATCTGGGCCAACGACCCGGCCCTGCTGGGGGATTTGGCGGGAACGCGGCGGGAGAGCAGCATCACCGCCCTGGGGCCCCAGCTTCTGGAGCTGACGGGCTGGCCCGTGTCCCGGTACTGGGCGCTGCTGGAAAAGGCCGGCGGAGCCGCCCTGACTGAGACGGGCCTCTACTTCGTAGACGGGGAGGGCCGCCCCAGCTTCACCCGGGAGGAGGCGGGGCTGAGCCCCGAAGACCTGGAGCTGCTGGAGCTGCGGGACGCGGTGATGTACGACGCCGTGTATGGGAAGCGCTACATTACCGAACAGATGAACCTGCCCCCCGGGGCGTGAGGCAAATGCGAAAACAAGGAGGGAAAGCCCTGGGCTTTCCCTCCTTGCTTCTGCGCTTTTCAGGGTTTCAGACGCCGCCTCAGCCCTCCAGCACTTTTTTCTTATAGGCGTCCAGCGCGCCCTCGGGCAGGACCTTTCCGCCGTTGGTGTCGATGGCGCTGTTCCGCTCCCTGAGCAGCGCCATAAGGGCCCGTCCGGCCTCCTCGGTGACGTCGGAGGAGTCGGTCACGCCGTTGGACGAAATCAGGGTGACGGCCAGGCAGTGAATCTTTTTGGAGCGCTTTCCCGTGCTGATGTAATAGGTGTAGTCGTTAAAGCAGCATGCCTTCAAGTCCTTCACCCGCAGGACAATCTGGGCGGGGCCCGCCAGGTAAACGTAGTCCCTTGTCAGCAGCCCGTCCTTGTTGGCGGCGCTGGAGAGCGCCCGATCAAGACCCGCCGTCAGCTTCAAAACATAAGTATCGGAAGCCATTGCCTGCCGGTCAAATTCCTCAATCTCATGCTCGGACAGGCGGCTTTTTTTCGCGGAGAGCTTGATATAGTCCTCCCGGTTCCGCCTTGTGCTCTTGACGGCAAAAAAGAGGAGCACCCCGAAAAGCAGAGCAGTCAGGGCGAAGAAGACGCAGATTCCAATGCCGACGCCCAGCATATCCTCCTCCCCCTCCGCCATAAACGCCATGGTCCTGCCAACGCCCCACACAAGTCCCGCAAGGGCGGCAGCCACCCACACGCCGATGAAGATTATGCCGGCAAAGCCCCGGCGCTTCAGGGTTTTGGAGGCGCTTTCAAACACGGACCCAGTGGGAAAATGCTTCTGCGCATAGTCCGCGCTCATTCTCTGAAAAACCTCTGTCATGCCAATCTCTCCCTATTCCGATTTGACGCAACCGTTATGATAGCACTCGCTAACCGCCCTGTCAATACTTTTGCCCGGACGGCTTAAAAAAACATTCCCATGAAGCCGTCGGGGCGCTCCTGGGCCTGGTTCCAAATCTCGAAGAACAGCCCCGGGGAAATCTCCCGGGCGGCATAGTCTCCCTCCGCGCCCTCCGGAGGGCGGAGGTCCCGCAGATCCTCCGGGAAGGGCTCCGCCGCCAGGGCCCCCGCGTTTCCCCTCTCCCCGCCGTAGGAAAAGGTGATTCCGTTCCGGTAAAACTCCACCCGGCGGGTCTCCCGGCGGCCGCCGTCCAGCTCGGAGTAAATCAGATAGGGCTCGTCGTCCAAATCGTGGTCCCACTCGGCCAACACATATCTCATAGGTTCACCTCTCAAAAAACCGTAAAATCTCCTCCCGGGCCGCCGACACGCTGCCCTGGGCAAAGCCGTTCCGCCCTCCGCCCCGGCCGTGAAGGGCCTGGTTCAGCTCCTTCACCAGGGGAGAAATATCCGTCCCGCCGGAGCGCACCAGGGCGTAGCTCCACTTCTCCCCTTCCCCGGAGAACACCGCCGCCAAACCGCCGCAGGTCTTTCCCACCGCGTCCGCCAGGCGGCGGAGGCTGTCCGGGCGCATGGGAGACTGGAACAGCAGCGCGTCCCCCTTCCCCGCCCGCTCCGCCGCGATGGCGGCAAAGGCGGTCTGCTCCAAATCCGCGGCGCGCTCCCTGGCGGCGGAGAGCTCCGCCGCCAGCCGCTCCACCGCCGCCAGGGTCTCCAGGGGCTTCACGCTGAGGCGCTGGCCAATGGCCCGGGCCTGGCCGTAGACCCCGGCGAGATACTCCAGGGCCCGGCCCCCGCAGACAATCTCCAGCCGAACCCCCTCCCGGAACTTCTGGCAGGAGAGCACCTTGATAAGGCCCGCCTGTCCCGCCGAGGCCACGTGGGTGCCGCAGCAGGCGCAGCGGTCCGCCCCGGGGAATTCCACAATGCGGACCTGCCCGGCAAGCTCCTTCTTGCTCCGGTACTCCAGCGCCGCCAGCTCCTCCGCCGGGGGATACGTAATTTCCACTTCCCTGTCCGCCCAGACCGCCCCGTTGGCAAGGCGCTCCGCCTCCAGGGCCTGCTCCCAGGAAATTTCCGCATTGTAGTCGATGGTGACGGTTTCCGCCCCCAGGTGAAAGCCCACATTATCGCAGTGGTACAGGCGGCAGAGGATGCCGCTGATAATATGCTCCCCGGAGTGCTGCTGCATGTGGTCGAAGCGGCGGGCCCAGTCCAGGGATCCGGTGAGCGCCGTCCCCTCCTCCACCGGGGCGGCACAGGTGTGGAAAACCTGCCCGTTCCTCTCGTGAACGTCCGTGACGGGGATCTCCCCTCCGGCGGTTTTCAACACCCCGTGGTCCGCGGGCTGTCCGCCTCCCTCGGGGTAAAACGCCGTCTGGTCCAAAACCACCTTCCACTCCTCTCCGGCGGGCTCGCAGGAGAGGACCGTGGCGGGAAATTCCCGGAGAAAGGGGTCCTCATAATAAAGCTTTCGCGTCATTCTATGTTCTCCTCTCAGCCCTGCGGAAAAACCGAGGGCTCCAAAGTCCCAGTCTCCGACAGCTCCAGCAGGCCCAGCTCCAGCTTCCAGCGGAGCACCCGGAAGCAGGCCGCGTCAAGCGCCTCCTCCGCCAGCGCCCCGTCCTTCACGGCCTGAATCACCCGTGGAATCTGGGTGCGGTAGTCCGTGGTCACCACCAGGTCGTTCCCCGCCTGAAGGGACATCACCGCCACGGCCCCGGCCGCCGCGTATGCTTTCACCGCGTCCATGGCCAGGTCGTCCGTCATGACCACGCCGTCAAAGCCCAGGTCCTCCCGGAGAATCCGGTGGACCTCCGGGGAAAGGGACGCGGGCAGGTCCGGGTCCATGCAGTTGACAATGTTGTGGCTCACCAGCACGGCGGGCCGGAGACGGCGGAGCTCCCCGGAGGGCCAGACCGTCTCCTCCACGGCGATGCCCGCCTGGAAGGGGAGAAAGTCCTGTTCCAGGAACGTCTCTATGGGGCGGTCGTCCACGGTCACGCCGGTGTGGGTGTCCCGGTTGTTCCCGTAGCCGGGGAAGTGTTTTAAGACGCTGCCCAGGTTGTTGTAGGACTGAGTCTCCATCACGCGCGACACATAGTCCGCAGCCTCCTCCGCGCCCTTGCCGGTGGTCCGGTCGTAAATGAAATCGCTCGGGTTGGTGGACACGTCCGCCACCGGGGCCAAATTCACGTTGAAGCCCAGGTTCCTCAACAAAATGGCCTTCTCCCGGGTCTCCCGGATTAGGGCGTCCAGACCCTCTTCCCAGAGCTTTCCGGGGCTGGAGAACTTTTTGCTCCGCAGCTTGGGATTGGAACTGACCCGGACGACGGACCCGCCCTCCTCGTCCACGCCGATGAGCATGGGAATGCCGGTATCGTACTCCACCGCCTGGACCTGCCAGGAGGCAATCGCCTGAATCAAGTCATTGGCGGTCTTGTCCTGGGTGTCCCGGCCAAAGAGGAGGTAGCCTCCCAGGTGGTAGGTCATGATGTCCTCCAGGGCGTTTTCCGCCGGGACGCGGACGAAAAAGAGCTGGCCCGCCTTCTGCTCCAGGGTCATGCCCCCTATAAGGTCCCGGAGGGCCGCTTCCTCCGGGGACACGGGCTTTTCCGGCTCCCCGGGCTCCTCCTCCGGGGCTTCCGGGGTCTCCGCCCCGGGAACGTCCGCCTCCTCCGGCGGAGGTGGAACCATTTCCCCGCCGCAGGCGGCGAGAAGCAGGAGCAGGAGCAAAAGCGCGGGAATTCCTCTCCTTCTCATTGCAGGCTCTCCGCTTCCGCCAGCCACAGCTCAGCCTTCGCGTCCGAGGGCATCCGCCAGTCGCCCCGGGGAGACAGGGACACAGTGCCCACCTTCGGCCCGTCCGGGAGGCAGCTGCGCTTGAACTGCTGGGTGAAAAAGCGGCGGTAGAAGGATTTCAGCCATTTCAATATGACTTCCCGGCCATACTTGCGCCCCAGGGCGTGCTGGGCCAGGCGGAAGACCTTCCCCGGGGCGAAGCCCCAGCGGAGGATATAGTACAAAAAGAAGTCGTGAAGCTCATAGGGGCCCACCAGATCCTCGGTCCGCTGGGAAATCTCCCCCTTGACGGCGGGCAGCAACTCCGGGGACACGGGGGTGTCCAGGATGTCCTCCAGCACGTCGTGAAGCTCCGGCTCCTCCCCGTCCCGGGAGAGGTAGCCCACCAGGTGCCGGACCAGGGTTTTCGGGATGGAGGCGTTGACGCCGTACATGCTCATATGGTCCCCGTTGTAGGTGCACCAGCCCAGGGCCAGCTCGCTGAGGTCCCCGGTGCCGATGACCAGGCCGCCGCTGGCGTTGGCAATGTCCATGAGGACCTGGGTCCGCTCCCGGGCCTGGGCGTTCTCATAGGTGACGGAATGGTCCTCCGGGTCGTGGCCGATGTCCCGGAAGTGGCAGCGGACGCTCTGGGAGACGTCCACCGTCCGCAGGGTGGTCCCCATCTGCTCCGCCAGGAGTACGGCGTTGTTCCGCGTCCGGTCCGTGGTGCCGAAGCATGGCATGGTGACGGCGATGATATCCGACAGGGGGCGGTCCATCATCTTCATGGCAAGGCCCGTAATCAGCACCGCCAGGGTGGAGTCCAGGCCGCCCGAAAGGCCCACCACGGCGGTCTTCGCCCCGGTGTGCTCCAGCCGCCGCCTGAGCCCCAGGGAGGCCAGCAGCAGAATCTCCCGGCAGCGGGCGTCCCGGTCCTCCCTCCCCTCGGGGACAAAGGGCATGGGGGCGACGTGGCGGGTCAGCTTGGTTTTTCCCTCCGTCAGGGCAAAGCTCTGGAAGCTCCGGGGCCTGTCCCCCGCCTCCGCCGTCAGGGCCTGGGTCCGGCGGCGCTCATAGCCCAGGCGCTGCACGTCGATTTCCGACGACAGCAGCCCCCCCTCAAACCGGCGCTCCGCCAGCAGGGTCCCGTTCTCCGCGATAAGCTGATGGGCCCCGAAGACCAGATCGGAGGTGGACTCCCCCGCCCCGGCGCTGGAATAGACGTAGCCGCAGAGGAGCTTGGCGCTCTGCATGGTCACAAGCTGGCGGCGGTAAGCGTCCTTGCCCACCACGTCGTTGCTGGCGGAGAGGTTGCAGATGACCGAGGCCCCGTCCCTGGCCATCTGAAGGGAGGGGGAATCCGGGGACCAGAGATCCTCGCAGATTTCAAAGCCCAGAGCCAGGCCGGGAACATTCTCACATTTGAAAACCTGCCCGGCCCGGAACACCAGGGATTTCTGCCCGCACAGGTCCACAAGCTCCGGCTCCGGCCCCGCGGGGGCAAACCAGCGCTTCTCGTAAAACTCGCCATAATTGGGCAGATGGGTCTTGGGCACCAGGCCCAAAATCTTTCCCTTTTGTATAACGGCGGCGCAGTTATACAGATTGTTTCGGACCCGCAGGGGCAGGCCCACCGCCGTCACCACCTCCAGGTTCCGGGTGGCGGCCAAAACGGTTTTCAGCGCCTCCTCCGCCTCCCGGAGGAGGGCCTCCTGGTAAAAGAGGTCGCCGCAGGTGTACCCCGTCAGGCCCAGCTCCGGCAGGACCAGGACCTTGGCTCCCGCCTTTTCGGCGGAGCGCATCATGGTAAACGTCTGCTCCGCGTTGTAGGCGCAGTCCGCCAAGCGGAGCTTCGGCGCGCCGCAGGCCACGGAGATAAAGCCATCCTTCATAATCGAATCCTCCCCCATGGAATTTTTGACAGCTCTATTCTATACTGTTTGCCCCCGTTTATCAAGGGCCGGGGAACACGAAAAACGGGACGGCTGTCCGCCGTCCCGCCGCGCTTTCTGCTTTCGTCACGCCCTGGCGCTGAACGTCTCCCCCGGCTCATCCGCAGGGAGGGACAAAACCTCCTCGCTGAGGCAGGCGCCGGAAGGCAGATCGTGGAGGCTGGTGCGTCTGATGGTTTCCACCATTGTCCGAAAGGCGGCCTTCCGCTGGGCCTTCTCCTTCTCCGGGTCGTAATCCGGGTGGGCCGCGTCCCAGGCGTCCTTGAAATACTGGTCCACTTCCTGGACGGCCCGGCTCTCCGCGGTGTTCAGGTCCCGGATATCCGACGGGCTCAGGGCGTAAGAGTCGGCCAGCAAAAACGTCGTATTATAGAGATACAGATGCATCAGCTGGTTATAGGCCATTTCCGCCTCCCGCCTGGTCATCCCGTTGGGAGGACGGCTGTCCAGAACCTTGGTGCTGAAGGGTTTTTGGTAAGTATCCCACAGGTAATCCATCATCTGCTCTTTGCTCATGCCCTTGATCTTGTCGTATTCCGGCTGGTAATGGGCCCTGACGCGATCCTCGATCTCCTTAAAATTCCGAATCGTAACCTCCATCTTCTTTTTCCGGTACTCCCCGGGGTCCAGCTCCCGACGCCAGCGCGGCCCGCCGTCCCCCAAGGTGGGCATTTCCCAGCTGTCCCAGTCAAAGGTA
>CATLJA010000011.1 GCA_949959305.1 uncultured Oscillibacter sp. | reverse complement strand
GCCCCAGCCCGTCATTACCAAGGACAACGTCACCATGCAGATCGACACCGTGATTTACTTCCAGATTACGGACCCCAAGCTCTACACCTACGGCGTGGAGCACCCCATGAGCGCCATTGAGAACCTGACCGCCACGACGCTGCGGAACATCATCGGCGACATGGATTTGGAGCAGTCCCTCACCAGCCGGGACATCATCAACTCCCGTATGCGCGCCATCCTGGACGAGGCCACGGACCCCTGGGGCATCAAGGTCAACCGGGTGGAGCTGAAAAACATCATCCCCCCCAAGGACATCCAGAACGCCATGGAAAAGCAGATGAAGGCCGAGCGGGAGCGCCGGGAGTCCGTCCTCCAGGCCAAGGGCCAGAAGGAGTCCCAGGTGCTGGTGGCCGAGGGCGAGAAGCAGGCGGCCATCCTCCGGGCCACGGCGGCCAAGGAGGCGGCCATCCTCCAGGCCGAGGGCGAAAAGCAGGCCCGCATCATGGCCGCCGAGGCGGAGGCCGAGGCCATCACCAGGGTCCAGACCGCCCTGGCGGAGTCCCTGCGGCTTTTGAACGCCGCCGCCCCCAACGACCAGGTGGTGAAGCTCAAGGCTCTGGAGGCCATGCAGAAGGTGGCCGACGGCAAGGCCACGAAGATCATCATTCCCAGCGAGCTGCAAGGGCTGGCGGGCCTGGCGGCCAGCGCCAAGGCCGTGTTTGAGAGCGGGGAGCCGAAGAAGTAATACGGTCCGCGAGAAGCGCTTTTCTGAATGGAAACTCCAACGCCCGCTGGGAAGCAGCTGCTTTTCGGCGGGCGCCGCTTTATAATGGAGCTGAGATGAATCAATGCCGCAAGCGGAACACGTTTGCGGTAAACGGAGGCAGCTTATGCAGATTTCAAGCCGGTTTACCATCGCGGTTCACGTGCTTTTATGCATTGAAATGTTTAAGGGCAGCCATAAGGTTACCAGTGATTTTCTGGCATCCAGCGTAAACGCAAATCCTGTTGTAATAAGGAAGCTGCTGTTGCAGCTAAAGGCGGCCGGAATCATTCGCGTCGCACGGGGAACCGGAGGCGCGGATACGGTAATGCCCGCGGGGGAAATCACGCTTCTGGACGTTTATAACGCGGTTGAGAGCCTGGATGGTGGAGAGCTTTTTCGCTTTCATGAAAATCCCAATCCGCTCTGTCCTGTGGGAAGAAATATTCACGCCGTTCTGGATGTGAAGCTGGAGGAAATTCAAAGGGCTATGGAAAAGAAGCTGGGAGAAGTAACGCTCCAGGATGTCCTGGCGGATACAAAAAGGCTGCTGGCGCTGGAGAATTGCCAAAAAGAATTGATGTAACTATTGACACTACAACATAAAGGTGGTATACTCCATGTTGTACTATTAGTGGTTACAACAAAACAGGAGGTTCTGCCATGTCAAATTTTAAGAAGGCGTCCGTAACGCCGGATGCAAGAATTGAACTGCACGATCTTCTCTCCTTAACCGGGGCGGAGATTAGCATCAACCAGCTTTCCGCAGGGACCAGCGTACCGTTTGTCCACTCTCATAAGAACAATGAGGAAATTTATGCGGTTCTCTCGGGAAAGGGGAAAGCCATGATTGACGAAGAGGTCGTGGAACTTTCCGCCGGCGACTGGATTCGCGTTTCTCCTGCGGCAAAACGCCAGTTTTCCGCGGCGGAGGATTCTCCCATCCGCTTTATCTGCATTCAGGTAAAGGAGCGCTCCTTAGAGGGCTATA
Organism: uncultured Oscillibacter sp.; assembly: GCA_949959305.1. Taxonomy (GTDB): domain Bacteria; phylum Bacillota; class Clostridia; order Oscillospirales; family Oscillospiraceae; genus Oscillibacter. The sequence continues at coordinate 38,833 of CATLJA010000011.1, read as the reverse complement.
CCAAAGACGACGCTGTGATTGAGGGCGCGTAAGTCCGCTCCCCCACGCCGCCTCGGCATAAGCGTCAAGCCGCGCAAAGCGGACGGGGCAAACCGAAGGAAGGTTTGCTCCGCCCGCTTTTTATTCCGCGGCAGGTTTACTGCGGTTTCACAATCAAATTCACCAGGCGGTTTTTGACAAAGATGGTCTTGACCACCTGCATCCCCGCCGTGGCCTTCTGAACCTTCTCCACCGTCATGGCCGCGTCCACCACGGCCTGCTCCGCGCTGTCCGTGGGCATGGAGACGGTGCCCTTCAGCTTGCCGTTCACCTGGACGGCGAACTCCACCGAGGAGGCCACGGTCTTGCTCTCGTCGTAGGCGGGCCACTCGCTCTGGCAGCACATCTTCCCCGTTTCGGCGGCGAAGCCGAAGCGCTCCCACAGCTCCTCGGTGATATGGGGAGCGAAGGGGTTCAGAAGCTGAATCAGGGTCTTCATGTCCCCCCTGGTGACCCCGTTGGCCGTCAGCTCGTTCACCGCCGTCATCATGGCGGCGATGGCTGTGTTCATTTTCAGGCTGTCGATATCCCCGGTGACCTTCTTGATGGTCCGGTGGAGAATGGCCTCGTTGGCGGCGGAGGGGTTCGGGTCGTCCTTCGCGCCCTCCGCCAGGTTCCACACCCGGTCCAAAAAGCGCTTGGAGCCCTTCACCGCCTCGGTGGACCAGATGGCCGCCTGCTCGAAATCGCCCACGAACATGATATACAGGCGCATGGTGTCCGCGCCGTACTGGGCCACGATGTCGTTGGGGTTCACCACGTTGCCCCGGGACTTGGACATCTTCTCGCCGCCCTCGCCGAGAATCATGCCGTGGCTGGTGCGCTTGGCGTAGGGCTCCTTCGTGGGCACCACCCCGACGTCATAGAGGAACTTGTGCCAGAAGCGGGAGTAGAGCAGGTGCAGGGTGGTGTGCTCCATGCCGCCGTTGTACCAGTCCACAGGGGACCAGTAGTCCAGCGCCTCCTTGCTGGCCAGGGCCTTGTCGTTGTGGGGGTCCATATACCGCAGGAAGTACCAGGAGGAGCCCGCCCACTGGGGCATGGTGTCCGTCTCCCGCTGGGCCGGGCCGCCGCACTTGGGGCAGGTGGTGTTCACCCAGTCCGTCATTTTGGCAAGGGGGCTCTCGCCGGTGTCGGTGACCTCGTAGCTCTCCACCTCCGGCAGAAGCAGGGGGAGCTGGTCCTCCGGCAGGGGCACCCAGCCGCATTTTTCACAGTTCACCAGGGGGATGGGCTCGCCCCAGTAGCGCTGGCGGGAGAACACCCAGTCCCGGAGCTTGAAGTTGGTCTTCTTCACGCCGAAGCCGTGCTCCACAGCGTATTCCTTCATGGCGGGAATGGCCTCTTTGACCGTCATGCCGTTCATGAATCCGGAGTTGATCATAATCCCGTCGTCTTTGGCGGTATAGGCGGCTTTGGTCACGTCTCCGCCTTCCACCACGGGGATAATGGGCAGGCCGAACTTGGTGGCGAAATCCCAGTCGCGCTGGTCGTGGCCGGGCACGCCCATGACGATGCCGGTGCCGTAGCCCATCAGCACGTAGTCGGAGACAAACATGGGGACGGCCTCTCCGTTGGCGGGGTTGGTAATCAGGACGCCCTCCAGGCGCACGCCGGTCTTCTCCTTGTTCAGCTCGCCCCGCTCGAAGTCGGACTTCCGGGCGGCCTCCTGCTGATAGGCGGCCACCTCGTCCCAGTTGCCGATGCGGTCCTTCCACTTGTTCAGCAAGGGATGCTCCGGGGAAATGACCACGTAGGACACGCCGAACAGAGTATCCGCCCGGGTGGTGTAGACGCTGACGGTATCTTCCATATTGGTCTCAAAGGTCAGCTCACAGCCCTCGGACCGGCCGATCCAGTTGCGCTGCTGGATTTTCACCCGGTTGATGAAATCCACATCCTCCAGGTCGTCAATGAGGCGGTCGGCGTACTTGGTGATGGCCAGCATCCACTGGGACTTCTCCTTGCGGATGACCTCGCCGCCGCAGCGCTCGCACACGCCCTCCACCACTTCCTCGTTGGCCAGGACGATTTTGCAGCTGGTGCACCAGTTCACGGGCATGGACGCCTTGTAGGCCAGGCCCTTCTTGAACATCTGGAGGAAAATCCACTGGGTCCACTTGTAATAGTCCGGGTCGGTGGTGTTGACCTCCCGGTCCCAGTCGAAGGAGTAGCCCAGCATCCGGAGCTGCCTGCGGAAGTTGGACACGTTGTCGTGGGTGACCTTGGCGGGGTGGATGTGGTTCTGGACGGCGTAATTTTCCGTGGGCAGGCCGAAGGCGTCATACCCGATGGGGAAGAGGACGTTATAGCCCTGCATCCGCTTCTTGCGGCAGATGATGTCCATGGCGGTGAAGGGGCGGGCGTGGCCCACGTGGAGCCCCTGGCCGGAGGGGTAGGGAAACTCGATGAGGCCGAAGAACTTCTCCCGGCTGTTGTCCCCGTTGACGGCGGTGAAGGGCTTTTCCTCCAGCCATTTGGCCTGCCATTTCTTTTCAATGGCGGTAAAATCGTATTTCATGCGTATTCTCCTTTATCATTTGAAAAATGCTGATATTGTTCAAGCCCGCTCAAAGCCCAGATACCGCGTCCCCTGGAAGGTCAGGCTTCCCTGATCCCCCTCCGCCAGCAGGCCGTACTCCGGGCCGCTGACGGAAAACTCCATCCGGTCCCCGCTCTCCACCTGGAAGGTGGCGTAATACCAGGTGGAAGAATGTCCCATGTCGTTCTGGCTGTGATGATGGCTGACGCTGGTCCGCTTGGTGACCACCTGGGCGGAAACCGTCAGCTTGGGGGAGGCGTTGTTTTTGCTCCAGGTCATGGCCCCCCGGACTGCCGTGACGACGAACATGCCGACGACCGCCACAAAGATAACAATGATAAAAATGGGGACAATCGTAAACATCAGGCTGTGAAAGCCCCCCATTCCAAACCCCATACTCATATCCTCTCTCCTTTCTCAAACGGCGAAAACGCCCCCAGCCAGACGGCCAGGGGCGTGGATGCACGCGGTACCACCCTGTTCAGCCGCCGGGAGGCGGCCCTTGAGGCCCGGTAACGGGGGCGGACCGCCCCGCCCTACCTGTCGGGCGGGAGACTCCGGGACCAGTCATGCACAGGGGCTCCCCCGCCGGCTCGCACCATCCGCCGGCTCTCTGAGGGCGGGACATTCCCCCGTCTTTTTTCCCTTCATCGTCGTTCAATAGGCCCTATTGTACGGGGAAGGGGCCGTTTTGTCAAGGGGGAACCGCGTAAAAAATGCCTGCCCAATGAAGAGCCTGTATTTTTATTTCTTCATAATACGCCCCCTGTGCAGTCTATTTTCCTGCACAGGGGGCCTTTTGCCTATTGTCCGTTTTTACTGGAGCAGTTCATTTCAGGGCCCCTGCTTTTTATTCGTCCAGCTTGAGCACCGCCAAAAACGCCTCCGTGGGAATCTGGACGGAGCCCAGGCTCCGCATCTTCTTCTTGCCCTCCTTCTGTTTTTCCAGCAGCTTCTTCTTCCGGGTGATATCGCCGCCGTAGCACTTGGCCAGCACGTCCTTCCGCATGGCCTTGACGGTCTCCCGGGCGATGACCCGCCCGCCGATGGCCGCCTGCACCGGCACCTCAAAGAGCTGGCGGGGAATGTTCTCCTTCAGCTTTTCGCACAGCTTCCGGGCCCGGGGGTAGGCCTTGTCCTTGTGGGCGATGAAGCTCAGCGCGTCCACCTGGTCCCCGTTCAAAAGCAGGTCCACCTTCACAAGCTCGCTGGGCCGGTAGCCCGACAGCTCGTAGTCCAGCGACGCGTAGCCCTTGGTATTGGCCTTCAGCGCGTCGAAGAAATCGTAAATAATCTCGTTCAGCGGCATCTGGTAGTGGAGCTCCACCAGGCGGGTGTCCAGATACTGCATGTCCTTGAACTCTCCCCGGCGCTCCTGGCACATGGGCATGATGCTGCCCACGTAGTCGTTGGGGCTGATGACGCTGACCTTGACATAGGGCTCCTCCGCCCGCTCGATGGAGGCCGGGTCCGGGTAATTGTGGGGGTTGTCCACCCGGACAAGGCTGCCGTCGGTCTTGTAGACGTCGTAAATGACGGAGGGCAGCGTCGTCACCAAATCCAAGTCAAACTCCCGCTCCAGCCGCTCCTGAATGACCTCCATGTGGAGCATTCCCAAAAAGCCGCAGCGGAAGCCGAAGCCCAGGGCCGCGGAGGACTCGGGCTCGAAGCTCAGCGACGCGTCGTTGAGCCGGAGCTTTTCCAGAGCGTCCCGCAGGTCCGGGTACTTGGAGCCGTCCTCCGTGTAAACGCCGCAGTAAACCATGGGCTGGACGGGCCGGTAGCCGGGGAGGGCCTCCGCCGCCGGATTCGCCCCGTCGGTGACGGTGTCGCCCACCCGGGTGTCCCGGACGTTCTTGATGGAGGCGGTGAAGTAGCCCACCTCCCCCGCCCGGAGGCACTCGCAGGGCTCCATGCCAAGGGGCAGCAGGTGCCCGCACTCCACCACCTGGTAGGAAGCGCCGGAGGCCATCATCCTCACCGTCTGGCCCGCCCGGAGGGAGCCCTCCATCAGCCGCATGTAGACGATAACCCCCCGGTAGCTGTCGTACTGGCTGTCGAAAATCAGCGCCTTGAGGGGGGCGCCCTCATCCCCGGAGGGGGGCGGGACGTTCTTCACAATGTCCTCCAGCACCGCGTCGATGTTGATTCCCAGCTTGGCGGAAATCTCCGGCGCGTCCAGGGCCGGGAGGCCGATGATGTCCTCCACCTCCTGCTTGGCCTGGGCGGGGTCGGCGGCGGGGAGGTCGATTTTGTTGAACACCGGGAGAATCTCCAAATCGTGCTCCATGGCCAGGTAGGTGTTGGCCAGGGTCTGGGCCTCCACGCCCTGGGTGGAGTCCACCACCAGCACCGCCCCCTCGCAGGCGGCCAGGGAGCGGGACACCTCGTAGTTGAAGTCCACATGGCCCGGGGTGTCAATGAGGTTCAGGGCGTACTCCTCCCCGTCGGCGGCGCGGTAGAGCAGCCGCACGGCCCGGGCCTTGATGGTGATGCCCCGCTCCCGCTCCAAATCCATGTTGTCCAGAAGCTGGCTCTCCATCTCCCGCTGGGAGACGGCGTTGCACTTTTCCAAAAGGCGGTCCGCCAGGGTGGACTTGCCGTGGTCGATGTGGGCGATGATGCTGAAATTTCGGATATGGTCTTGGTTTATCATACGAAAAAGCCTCCTTGAGGAAGTTCTGACGGTATCATCATTGGGGGAGAGGGGACGCGGGCGTCCATTCGCCGGTTTCGGCGTCCCGCTCCAGAACGAGCTGGTCGGAATACACCCGGTCGAAGTATATGGATTCGGCGGATTTGGCGGAATCCTCCAGCCTGATTTCAAACCGGCTCTTCGCGCCGAGACCGCTGTTCAGCCAGCCGAAGGCGCGGTAAAAGGAACAGTGGAGCTCCCCGCCGATCTGTTTGACCTCCATGGCCCGGGCAGAGCCATCCAGAGAAAAGGTCTCCACCGTGACAACGGACCCGTCCCCGGAGACGGAGAAGTCCTGGAGATAAACGTCCGTCCGCTTCTGAAAGCCCGGCAGCACAAACAATATCCCGGCAGCCGCGCCGATGAGAAAGGCAAGAAACACAGGCGTCCATTTTTTCATGCGCAAGAGCCTCCTCCTTATCTTCATAACCAGCGGCCCTCAGCCCTCATACCAGGCCGGCGGCCCGTCGTGCTCCGCGTTCCAGCGGTCCCAGAACTCCTGGTCCCAAATTCCGTCGTAGTCGTAGTGTAGCACAAACTCCCGCCACTGGGCCAGGGTCTTTTCCACGTCCTCCGCCCGGAGGAGGAGCTTCCCTTCCCGCAGATCCTCCAGCACCCGCCTCCCGGCCTCGCCGGAGTGGTGGATGTAGTCGCAGTAATAGCTCAAATCCGTCACGATATCCCTGTCGAACAGCGGGGCGTGCATCCGCACGTTCGGATAAGCCGCCAGCGTCTCACAGGCCAGCTTCACCGCCGCCAGGCGGGCGTCCAGGTCCCCCAGGCGGATGGCCTTGTCCCAGGCGAGGATGCTGTAGGGAGACAGGAAGACCTCAAACTCCGTCTCCGGGTGCTCCCGGAACCACGCCTCCATCACCGTCAGGTTCTCCGCCGCCAGGCCGAGGTACGCGTCCTCCGGCGTCCGGCTCCCGGCGGCGGGCGGCCGCTCGTAATAGAGCAGGGCCTGGTACTTCCCCCAGAGGGCCTCTCCGTCCCAGGCAAAGCCCTCGTCCAGAGTCTGTCCGCCGCCCCGGCGGGCCGCCAGCAGGGCGTAAAAGCTGTAGTACAGGGAATCCTTGTTTAGAAGGTACTTCACATCGTCCAGGGGATTTTGGTTGTAGAGGTACTCCGGCATGGCGCCCGTCAGGCCCCCCTCGTCCCGGAGCAGGGTGTTCAAATCCAGGGCGAACAGAATCCGATCCGGCGGATGCACCCGGAACAGCAGGTCCACCACCTGGTCGAACTCGGAGAAGTACCCGTCGGGGATGGTGATCCGCAGGCCGGAGCTGTGGTAAAGCTCCTCAAGCCAGCTTGCCCGGTAGTTGACGACGATGGAGGTGCCCAGGAGGACGGTGTCCGCCGGGACGTTCCGGACCATGCCCGCCGCCTGGTAGCGCTCGTTGAAGAAGACCGGAAGGCGGCCCTCCGGCATCCGGTAATAGAGGCAGGGGTCCACAACGTACACGATTCCCCCGCACAGGGCCAGCACCGCCAGCAGCACCGCCAGAAAGCCCCGGGCCCAGCGTCGATAAGTCTTGTTCATTGCTCAGCCTCAGAAGTTGGAATAGATAAAGCCCGTTACGCCGGTGAAGGACAGCACGGACCAGGCCGCCAGCAGGGCCAGAAGCGCCGCCCGCCAGGGGGCGGGCCGGAAGTCCTCCATCTGCCTCACGGCGCTGCGGGGCCAGAGGGCCGCCGTCAGCGCCGCGGCGAAAAGCGCGCCCATCAGCGCCGGGGCCGCCCAGGCCCGGAGGGCGGGAAACAGCGTCCCCAGGCCCCTGGCCTCCTTGGCAAAAACGCCCTCCGCCAGCCATTCCCCCGGGGGGCGGAGCCCGCCAGAGACGGCGGCGCCCAGGAGGGCCAGCGCCTGGGCGGCGTCCGGGGCCCGGAAGAACACCCAGGCCGCGTTGACAAAGGCGAAGGTCAGCGCCCAGCGCAGGAGCTTCGGCAGCTTCTCCCGGCGGCTTCCCAAAAGCCGCTCCGCAATCTGGCCCAGGCCGTGGAGCCCGCCCCAGATCAGGAAGGTCCAGCCCGCCCCGTGCCAGAGGCCGCTGACAAGGTAGACCGCCATGATGTTGAGGCACGTCCGCCCGCTTCCCCTCCGGCTTCCCCCCAGGGGAAAGTAAAGGCACTCCCGGAGGAAGGAGGTCAGGGTGATGTGCCACCGCTTCCAGAACTCGTCCAGGGACAGGCTCCGGTAGGGAGAATCGAAGTTCACCGGCAGCCGGACGCCCAGAAGCCGGGCCGTCCCGGCGGCAATGTCGCAGTAGCCGGAGAAGTCAAAGTACAATTGCAGGGTATAGCCCAGAATCACCAGCCAGGCGGCGGGGGCGGAGAGCTGATCCAGATGGGCCCAGCCGTTGTCCGCCACGGTCCCCAGGCTGTCCGCCAGCAGCACCTTCTTCCCCAGGCCGGAGGCGACGGCGTACAGGCCGGCGGCCAGGTCATGGCCGTCCGGGTTCAAAAACCGCTCTCCCCGAAGCTGGGGGAAGAACGCCTGGGGCTTCAGTATCGGCCCGGAAACCACCGTCGGGAAAAAGAAGGCGTAGAGGAGCAGGCTGTCCCCTTCGGCGGGGCGGAAGCCCCCGGTATAAGCCTCCTTCAAAAGCCAGAGCTGCTGAAAGGTGAAGAAGCTGAGGCCCAGGGGAGCCCAGCCGGTTGAAACGGCCCCGCCGGTGAGAAAGCCCGCGTACTTGAAAGCAGCCAGAATCCCCACATGCCAGGCCGCCGCCAGCACCAGGCAGAGGCGGCGGGAAGCCGTTTTTCCGGGGGTCGTCAGGAGGCGGACGGCGGCGGCGGAAACCGCCAGCCCCGCCGCCAGCACCGCCGTTCCCCGCCAGCCGCCCCCCATCAGGCAGAAGAACAGGCAGGCCAGGACCAGCCCGCCCCGCCCGGCCCGGCGGTTCCGCCGGGCGGCGGCCAGGCACAGGGGCACGGCAATGGCGAGGAACGCCAGGAAGCCAAGCGACTGAAAATTCATATTACGGCTGCTTGGAAAGGGCGGTAAGGCGGGCGTCCGTGGTGCTGAGCACCTGGGTCAGGCTCTGGCAGCGCCCCGGATAGGCGGCGTTGACGGCGGGAGCCGACAGGTCCGGGAACTCCGCCTTCCGGGCCCTGAGCTCCCGGAGGGCCCCGGCGTAGCGGGCCTCGGAAAGCTTCCGGTCCGCCTCGGCCAGCCCCAGGGCGCTGAGTTCGGGGTCCAGGGCGAAGTACCCCTCGTTGGCCCCGGAGGCGCGGTAGAGATGGCGGTAGAGCTGGTAGACGGCCCCGCCCAGGAAGGCGGCGGCGGCGTTGATGGCGGCCTTGTCCCCCAGCTTGCCCAGAAGCTCGAACAAGACCCCCACCGCGCCGGAGAGCAGCTTGCTCTGCAGGGTGGCCAGGACGCTGCCCCGGAGGCTGCTTTTCGGCTCGGCGGCCTCCAGGATATCCTGCTCGGTCAGCATGTTCCCCTCCCGGGAGAGGGTGCGGCCTAGGATGAAGTCGGCGGAAACCCCGTAGTAGTCGCAGGCCCGGACGACAAACCGGAGGCCCGGCTCCCGGATGCCGTTTTCATAGTGGGACAGGAGGGCCTGGGAAATTCCAAGCTCTCCGGCGGCCAGGCGCTGGCTCACGCCCTTCTCCTGCCGCAGCAGGGACAGCGTGCGGGAAAACTCTGAGTTCATAGTCTCGCTCCTTTGGTTGGCGCTCCATTACGTACCGTATAGTCTACCAAAAGAGCTACGAGTTGTAAAGATATTTTTTCCGGGACCCTGAAAGGGCGGAATCCGTTTTTTATTTGACGGCTTCCCAAAAGAGGAGTATAATAAAGGGGACCAGAAAGGAGGTCCCGCTATGAAAACCATCATCACCATTGGAAGGCAGTTCGGCAGCGGCGGCAAGGAAGTCGGCATCCGCGTGGCCAAGGAGCTGGGCATTCCCTTTTATGATAAGGAAATCCTTCAGGAGGCCGCCAAGAAAAGCGGCCTGTGCGAGAAGATTCTGGAGAACTTTGACGAGCGGCCCAAAAGCCTGCTCTACTCCATCGCCATGGACTCGTACATGTTCGCCCTCCCCGGCACCGGCGTGGGTGACTCCCTGGAGCAGCAGGTGTACCTGGCCACCTTCAACTCCATCCGCCATATCGCGGAGCAGGGCCCCTGCGTCATCATCGGCCGCTGCGCGGACTACGCCCTGGCCGGAAACCCCAATCACCTGAGCATTTTCATTCACGCCCCCCTGGAAGACCGCATCCGCCGCGTGGCCCGGCGGCAGAGCCTGCCCCCCGACAAGGCCAGGACCCTTATCAGCAAGACCGACAAGCGCCGGGCCTCCTACTACGAGTACTACTCCTCCCAGCGCTGGGGCGCGGTGGACAGCTATGACTTCTGCATCAACAGCAGCTTCCTGGGGCTTGGCGGAACCGTGGAGCTGATCCGCGCCATGGTGGAGCACAGGGAGCACCCCGTCCCCAGCCCCACAGAGGCGGACCCAACCCAGGCGTAATCCCCCGGGCATAAGAGCCGCCCGGCGGTCTTTCAAAGCCGCCGGGCTCTTTTTCCGCCCCGGGGGACGGGTCAGATTTTGCCCTTGCGCCGCCTGGGGAAAATATTTTCTAATTTTGTCAAGTTAGTACTTCCTTCTTTGGGAAATGTTTGATATAATGACGCTCTAGTAAGGATATCAGGCTGTCTTTCGCCGGAGCGAAGCCTGTTCTGCGCGGCCTTATCCATGCCGGGAGGAATTTGTTATGGAGAAAATTTTGATTATAGACGACAGCCCTGTTCAAGCGAATTTCCTCAGCTCCATCCTGGCCGGGGATTATGAGGTCGCCGTGGTGAATACCGCCGAGGAGGGGATGGAGCAGGCGAAGGTCGGGGATTATTCCCTGATTCTCCTGGACGTTATCATGCCCGGCACAGACGGGTTCCAGCTTTTGAAAATGCTTCAGGAGGAGATCGTCCTCCGCCGCACGCCGGTAATCCTTATCACCAGCCTCAACGATATCCAGCATGAGGAGCGGGGCCTGACCCTGGGGGCCGTGGACTATATCACCAAGCCCTTCCACCCCGCCATTGTCCGGGCCCGGGTGAATACCCACATCAAGCTTTTCCAGTATTGGAACCAGATTGAGCGGGACGCCACGGTGGACCAGCTCACCGGCGTGCCCAACCGGCGGCGCTATGACGACGTCAGCCGCAAGCGCTGGCAGGACGCGATCCGCCTGGGGGCCCCCATCTCCATCTGCATGTTCGACATTGACAAGTTCAAGGTTTACAACGACACCTTCGGCCACCCCGCCGGGGACAAGGTCATCCAGGCCATGGCCGAAACGGCTTCCGCCAAGCTCCGGCGGGGGACGGACTTCTTCGCCCGCTACGGCGGGGAGGAGTTCGTGGGCCTGATTCTGGGCGGCGGCGCGGAGAACGATTTCTCCCACCTGCAAAAGGTCCGCCAGGCGGTGGAGGAGCTCCATATTCCCCACAACCCGGAGGTTTCCCAGTGGGTGACCATCAGCATCGGCGGCATCACCGTCTGCCCCAAGGTGGACTCCGCCTATGATACATACCTGAAAATGGCGGACGCCATGCTATACGACGCCAAGCGGTTTGGACGGAACCAGGTGGTCTGGACCAACGAGAAAATGGAGCAGTGGAAGGAAAAATAAGCGCCCCAGGCGGGGCTTGAAACGGTAGGGCCAGCGCCCGGAAGGTGGAGTTCCCGGCGCTGTTTCTATAGGGGAACGGAGGACCGGCTTACGCCGGCCCTCCGCTTTTTTCAAGGAAGGCGCAGGGCTCTTACTTATAGAGCTCCGGCTTCTCCATGGTCTCCACCTTCAGGAACTGGGAGGTGCCCCGGGAGGCGTTCAGCGCGTCGCCCGCCACGCAGGCGACATAGCCGTCCCAGGAGGAGGGGCCGGTGAGCTTGCCGGCGTGAACGGACTCCACCCACTTGCAGAACTCGATGTCGTAGGCCTCGATGAAGCGCTCCTTCCAATCGGTCATGATGGGCATGGACTCGGCGGGATTCAGGCTGTCCCAGCCGGCGGGGCGGGAGCGGCGGACCACGGCGTAGGGGTCGGGCAGCTTCACGGTGCCGTTCTCACAGACCACCTCGCACTGGATGTCATAGCCGTAGCCGTCGGCCACCTGGACCTCCACGTCAATGAAGCAGCCCTTCTTGGTGCGCATCAGCATGACCTGGGGGTTGTCATAGCCCTTGTCGGAGTTGGCGGACTGGCGGACCTTGACGCACTGCACGTCCTCGTACTCGTCGTCCAGCAGCCAGCGGCAGATGTCCAGCTCGTGGATGGCCACGTTGGTGACGCCGTTCTCGGTCTTGAAGCCCGGGCCCTGGGCCACGTTGCGGTGGCAGGCCTTGATCACCAGGGGCGCGCCGATCTCGCCGGAGTCGATGATGCGCTTCATCTCCGCGTAGCCCCGGTCATAGTGGCGCATGAAGCCCACCTGCACCAGCCGCTTGCCGATCTCCAGCTCCCGGTTGATAATCTCCTCGCAGTCCTTGGCGTTCTGGCTCAGGGGCTTCTCGCAGAAGCACCACTTCTCCTCCGCCAGGGTCTTCATGACGTAGTCGTGGTGGGTGGGGTCGATGGAGGTGATGACCACCGCTTCCACGTCGGGGTCCTTGATCATGCCGTCGCAGTCGTTTCCATAGGATTTGATGCCGTATTTGGCGGCGGTTTCGTCGGCGGCGGCGGCTACGTAGTCGGACACGGCCACGACGGTGGCGCCGGGGACGGTCTCGATGATGCGGCGGCAGTGGTCCTTGCCGATGGCTCCGCAGCCGATGATGCCGATTTTCAGAACAGAATCCATGAGAATCAACCTTTCTTTTATCGTAATCAAACTAGGATTTCTCTATCCGTGCCGGGCGGGCTTTGCCTGCCCGGCACACCACTGCCCGCGCCATGGGGCGCGGCTCCCGCGGGTACGCGGGAGAGGGGGATCAGCGGAGGCGGGCCCCGCCGGAGCGTCCAAGGGGGACAAAGTCCCCCTTGGAAATTTTAATACTTCCGGGCCTCGTCCCGTCCGGCCTTCACGCCCTCCCAGGCTTTGCGGACGCTCTCCTTCTCGGACACGTCGGCGAGCCCGACGTTCCACCAGGACTCATAACCGTCGGTCATGGTCTTGGGAATGACCTTGAGGTCAAAGAGGCAGGCCACGGTCTGCTTCTTGGCGTCCTCCAGGGCGGCCTCCAGCTCGGCGATGGTCTTGCAGGTGTAAGCCTTCAGGCCATAGCCCTCGGCAATCTTGGCATAGTCCACGGGAATCAGGTCCCCGGTGGGCTTCTTGCCGTCGGTGTAGCGGAACTCCGTGGCCAGGCTGCCGATGCCGTGGTTCATCTCCAGATTGTTGATGCAGCCGAATCCGCAGTTGTCAAAGACCAGAATGTTGACCTTCTGCTTTTCCTGCTGGATGGTCATAATCTCGCTGTGGAGCATCTGGAAGCTGGAGTCTCCCACCACGGCATAGACCTCGTTGTCCGGCTCCGCGAACTTCACGCCGAGAGTCGCGGCCACCTCATAGCCCATGCAGGAATAGCCGTACTCGGCGTGGTAGCCGCCCCGCTTGTCGGTGGTCCACATCCGCTGCATGCAGCTGGGCAGGGACCCGCCGGCGGTGATGATGGTGGCGTCCGCGTCGATGCAGCGGCGGATGGCCGCCAGCGCGGCGGTCTGGGTGATCCTGCCGTCCGTCAGCTTCACGAACTCGGGGATGGTGCGGGGATCCCGGGCCTTAATGATGGGGTCGAAATCGTCGCCGGTGTACTCGATGCTGCCCAGGCGCTCCATTTCCTTGTCCCAGACGGCCTTGGCCTCGGCGATTTCGTTGGCGTAGCCGGAGACATAGTTCTTCGCCCGGAGCTTCTCCGCCAGGGCCTGCACTGTCACTTTCGCGTCGCCCACGGCCTTCACCGCGTCCATCTTATAGGCGTGGAAGCGGCAGTTGTTGATGGTGACGAACTTCACATCCGGGTTCTTGTACAGCCGCTTGGAGCTGGTGGTGAAGTCGCTGAGGCGGGAGCCGATGGCGATGACCACGTCCGCGTCCTTGGCGATGTGGTTGGAGGCATAGGTCCCCGTCACGCCGATGCCGCCCAGGCACATGGGATGGCTGGACTTGCAGGCGCTCTTGCCCGCCTGGCTCTCGCCGAAGGGGATTTTGAACTCCTGGCAGAAGTTCTCGACGGCCTCTCCGGCCCCGGAGTAGCGCACGCCGCCGCCCACGATGACCAGGGGCTTTTTCGCTTTGGAGATGATCTCCGCAATATCCTCCAGCTCCTCCTCCACGGCCACGGGCCGGGTGATGCGGTGGACCCGCTTCTCAAAGAAATAGGCGGGGAAGTCATAGCTCTCGCCCTCCACGTCCTGGGGCAGGGCGATGCAGCACGCGCCGGTCTCAGCGGGGTCGGTGAGGACCCGCATGGCGCTGATGAGGGCGGTCATGACCTGCTCAGGCCGGGTGATGCGGTCCCAGTACTTGCAGACGGGCTTGAACGCGTCGTTGGTGGAGACGGCCAGGCTGCTGCTCTGCTCCAGCTGCTGGAGCACCGGGTCCGGCTGGCGGGAGGCGAAGGTGTCCGCCGGGAAGACCAGCAGGGGGATGTTGTTCACCGTGGCCGTGGCGCAGGCCGTCACCATATTGGCCGCGCCGGGGCCAACAGAAGAGGCGCAGGCGATGATCCGCTTGCGGCAGTTCTGCTTGGCGAAGGCGATGGCCACGTGGCACATGCCCTGCTCGTTCCGGCCCTGCATCACCCGCAGGCCGCCGGGATTGGTGTCCAGGGCCTCGCCCAGGCCCACGGCGATGCCGTGGCCGAAGATGGTGAAAAAGCCCTCCACAAACTTCGTCTCCACGCCGTCCATGGAGACATACTGGTTATCCAGGAATTTGACGATGGCCTGAGCCGTCGTTAAGCGAATCGTATCCAATGGAAAGACCTCCTTAAACTTATCCTTGATAAATGTGGTCGTTGGCGTCGGGCTTCCAGAGCCAGGCGTGCTCCTCGTCGTCGATGCGGGTCTTGAGCCAGGGGTCCCCCTCCAGGTGCCGGATACCCCAGGCGTAGCACATGGCGTAGCCCGGCGCGGCGGTCTGGGAGTGGAAGCCGCTGGTGATGACGGCGAGGCCGTTGTGGCCGGTCTTATAAATTTCCCCGTTGGCAAAGCCCGCGCCGAAGCCGTGGGGATAGTCGAAGCGGTAGAAGTAAACCTCCGGCTGGGGATGGTGGTGGGGGGGGTAGGAGGACCATTTGCCGGGGTGGTTCAGCACCTCGCCCAGGACCATGTTGGAGAAGGGGGCGTTGTCGTGGTCGAAGAAGGTCTTGATCTCCCGCTCCATGCAGCCCAGCAGCTCGCCCTTGTTCCCGGCGTGCTGGGTCTGGACGGTATCGGGGGTGTACATGACCGCCTCGAAGGGCTTGTCGTTCAGGGTCTTCTGGATGTAGAGCTCGCTGTGGGCCCCGGCGGTAAGGACCACCTTCTCCCCCCGGCCCGCCAGGAGGCAGTACGCCTCGTGGTGGAAGCAGTCGGGGCGCTCGGCCTCCACGGTCTTCCCGGCCCACTGGTAGGTCACGCTTCCGGCAAAGAGGAGGACGGCGATTTCCTTCTCCGCCTCCTCAAAGGTGAAGACGTCGCCGGGCTCCATCACCAGAAGGCCCACGTCCATCTGAGTGCCCATGTCGTCCGCCGCCGCGTCGATATAGGGGTTGTAGCCCCGCTGGAGCTGGGCGTTTTTGTTGAAATAGGTCATTGGAATCATCTCCTGAATCAAGCGTTCCGTATTAAAGTCCGGTATGTTCCTTGATGTACTTCCGGCCCTTCATGGCGTACTCCAGGGGGTTGGCCTTGGCGGGGTCCTGCTCGGCCTCCACCAGCAGCCAGCCCTGGTAGCCGGCGTCCGACAGCGCCTTGAACACGGGGTCGAAGTCCACGTTGCCGTCGCCGGGGACGGTGAACGCGCCGTTGCGGACGGATTGGAGGAAGCTCCAGCTGTTCTTCCGGGCCTCTTCCACCACGGGCAGGCGCATGTCCTTCAGGTGCACGTGGCCAACCCGGTCCACATACTTTTTCAGCATCGCCAGCGGGTCCTCCCCGGCGAAGGTGAAGTGGCCGGTGTCATAGCAGAGGAACACATACCGGGGGTCGGTGTTGGCCATCATGCGGTCCGTCTCCTCGCTGGTCTGGACCACGGTGCCCATGTGGTGGTGGAAGCAGAGCTTGAAGCCCCGGTCGGCGGCGATCTTTCCCAGCTTGTTCAGCCCCTCGCAGAAGCGGGCCCACTCCTCGTCGTCCATCACGTGCTTGTGCCCGCCGGTGAGGACGGGGGTGTCCATCTGGCCCTGGATGGAGTAGCTCTGCTCGCTGACGTTGATGCGGTTCGCGCCCACGGCGGCCAGGAAATCCAGGTTGGCCTTGAAGTCCTTCTCCTCCTCCTCGAAGGGGCGGGTCAGGATGAAGGAGGAATACCAGCGGCTGGCAATCCGCATGCCCCGCAGGTCCAGGGCCTTTTTCAGCTCCGCCGGGTCGGAGGGGTATTTGTTGCCGATCTCGCAGCCGGTGAAGCCGGCCAGGGCCATCTCGCTGACGATCTGCTGGAAGGTGTTCTCTCCGCCCAGCTCCGGCATATCGTCGTTGCACCAGCCGATGGGCGCGATGCCTAAGTGTACGTTTTTGGAATCAAACATGGGAATGGACCTCCTTGAAAATTGTCGTCCTGGGGGGCCCGGAGGGGCCCTCTGGGCCGGGTGAAAACCGGCGGAAGCAGGGCGCTGCCGCAATCGTTTTCGCTATTAAGAAATTAGCATTTTTCCGGTGAAAAATCAACGGTTTTTCTCCGTGTTTCAGAAATTTTTCCGAATTCGCCAAAGGCTCTCCGGCTTTTTTTACGCTTTGACGGAAGGGCCGGGGGAAACTACGCAAACGTTCACAGCTGCACGCGGCCCTACCAGCGGTCCGCCCAGCCCACGGAGCCGCCCTCCGCCCCGAAGGGCTCCGGAAACGCGCCTGACGCCAGCATCTCCTCCCGGATGGCGGCGGAGAGGTCCGGAACGGTTCCGGGACCGTAGGCGGCGAAGGCGGCGCTGTCCATGAGGACGGCCCCGGCCCGCTCCATGTCCTCCAGGTTCACCCGCTGAATCTCCTCCGTCTGGGAGGAGCAGCAGTCCGTCAGGACCACGGTATTGTACTCCAGGGCGATGGCGTCGTAGCAGGTGGTGCGGACGCAGTTGGGGGTGGTGGTTCCCGCCAGAATCACCGTCCGCACGTCCAGGCGGCGGAGAATCAGGTCCAGCTCCGTCTGGAAAAAGGCGCTCCACCGGGGCTTGATGATGGTATAGTCCCCCGGCCGGGGCCGGAGGGGTTCCGGGGCCTGGGCGCTGTTGGGGCCGGAGGAGGCGGGGCGGCAGGCGCGGCCTCCGGCCTTCCAGGCGGCGTAGCGGGTCAGCTCCACGTCGCTGCCGTCGGCGCGGTAGATGCGCTTGACGAAGAAGACGGGAACGCCCTTGCTCCGGGCCGCATCCAGCGCGCGGGCGCAGGCGGGAACGGTGGCCTGGGCCCCCCGGATGCAGTGCCCGCCCCGGTGGTCCACAAAGCCGTTTTCCATGTCGATGAGGAGAAACGCGGAACGGGTGGGATTGGGTTTCATGAAATCGCTCCTTTCACAGTTTTTCAAACACATGCACCCGGAAGGATATCCGCACGGCCAGCTCCTCCAAAGCCGCCAGGCGCTCCGCCCCGGCCCGGGGAGTCTTCCAGAAATAGGGCGTCATGCGGAAAAGGCTCTGCACGTCCTCCCGGCAGTTCAGATGGACCCTCCCGTCCACCGGGAGAATTTCCCGGTAGGCGAAGCCCCCGTAGGGAGTCTCCTTCTCCCCGTTGGGGTAGGGCTTGTCGTAGAGAATCTCTTTCATCTCCCAGAGGTGCTCCGGGCCGGGCACCACGTAGAGGAACCGTCCCCCGGGCCTCAGCACCCGCCGGAACTCCTCCAGGGCCAGAGGGGAAAAGCAGTTCAGCAGCACGTCCACAACGCCGTCCGCCAGGGGCAGGCGGTAGGAGGAGGCCACGGCGAACTCCGCCTCCCGCTCCCGCTTCGCCGCCGCCCGGAGGGCAAGCTTCGAGATGTCCGTCCCCGCCGCCCGGGGGCGCTTTCCGGCGGCGCGGAGGGCCCGCAGGACCCCGGAGGTGTAGTATCCCTCGCCGCAGCCCGCGTCCATCAGGACGGGGGCTTCCCCGGAAAAGGCCAGGATCTGATTGCAGATAGTATTTAAAAGCAGGCTGTAATACCCTTTGGACAGGAATTCCCGCCGGGCCCGCACCATGTCCCTGTCGTCGCCGGGGAGGGCGGAGTGCTTCCGGTTGGGGGGCAGCAGGTGGACATAGCCCTCCTTCGCCACGTCGAAGCTGTGGCCCCCGGGACAGCGGCAGGCTCCCCCCTCCCGCGCCAGCGGGGCGGCGCAGAGGGGGCAGCGGAACAGGCTCATGCCTCCGGCCCTCCCGTCACGTCGTTAATCCACTTCCCGCCCCGGACGCGCCAGAGGCAGAGGGGGAACTTCACCACGCTCTCCAGCTGGATGGCGAAGGCGATGGGCCAGCAGCCCAGGCGGAACACCAGGGCCGCCAGCGCCGTGGCGGGGAGGCACACCACCCACTGGGGGGCGATGTCCAGCACCGTGGACCACACCACGTCGCCCCCGGCCCGGAGGACCCCGGTAACGGCGGAGATGGCGCAGGCGTGGAGGGGGATGGAGGCGAAGCCCATCACCGCCAGGGCGGCGGCAATCTCGGCGGAGAGGCCGAAGAGCTTGAACAGGGGGAAGACCACCGGAATAAAGACCAGGGGCACCAGGGCCAGGGAGAAGACGGCTAGCACCGTTCCCACCAGCACGGCGAACCAGAGGAGGGTCCGGCTCAGGGCCATGACCTTCTCCCGGCCCTGGCCCTCGCCGATGGCCTTGCCCACCATCACCGCCGTGGCGGCCCCCAGGCCGAAGCAGACCACCAGGAACAGCCGGTTCAGGTTGCCCATGACGGCGTTGGCCGCCAGCATCTCCACGGAGTCGTCCGTATAGCCCAGAATCACCGTCAGCAGGGAGTTCCCCAGGCCCCAGACCGTCTCGTTAAGGACCACCGGGGAGGCGTACTTGACAAACCTCCGCATCATGTCCAGGCCGGGGCGGAAGAACAGCCCCAGGTGCAGGGGGATCAATTTGCTCCGCAGGGCGCAGAAGGCGCAGACGGCGAACTCGCTCACCCGGGCCAGAAGGGTGGCGATGGCGGCCCCGGCCACCCCCAGGGCGGGGAAGCCGCAGTTCCCGAAAATCAAAAGGTAGTTCAGCCCGGTATTTAAAATGGTGGAAAAGCCGAACAGCTTCATGCCAAAGCCCGGGTCCTCCACGCTCCGCCGGGCGCTGACGTAGATGGAGGAGAGCATGTTGAAGACGTAGGCAAAGCCGATGACCCGGAGGTAGGGCGCGCCCAGGAGGCTGAGGTCATGGCTGTTGGAGAGAAGGTCCATGACAGGCACCGGGAAGGCGAAGAACGCCAGGGCCAGGGGCAGCGTGACGGCGGTCCCCAGCAGGGAGGCCACGCCCAGGGCGCGGCTGACGCTTTTCTCGTCCCCCTTGCCCCAGTACTGGCTCACCAGGATGCCCAGGCCGCTTTGAAAGCCGAAGACGATGCTGGTGAGGAGGAAGACGGGGACGTTGGCGGTGGTGACCGCCGCCATCTCCGCGTTCCCCAGGCGGGAAACCATGAAGGTGTCGATAAGCCCCAGGGAGAAGGTGATGAGGTTTTGCAGAATCATGGGCAGGGAGAGCTTGAAAAGCCGTTTGTAAAAGCCGGGTTCCCGGCGGAGAAAATCTAACATTCGCTCACCTTGTTCTGTGATAATATGGAATTACAGCATGGGCATCCGGGTATCGCGGTGCCGCCGCAGGGCCTGGGCGCAAACGTCAATTTCCGCCTCCGTGGTCTCCGGGCCGAAGCTCAGGCGGATGACCCCGGCGGCCGCCCGCTTGGGCAGCTTCAGCGCCGCCACCACGTGGCTGGGCCTGCCCTGGTGGCAGGCGGACCCGGCGGAAATACAGATTCCCTGGCTTCCCAGGTCGTTGACGATGTTTCCGGCGGGCCAGCCGGTCAGAGACACGGAGAGAATATGGGGGGCCGTTCCCGCCCCCACGGGGAGCATATCCGGAATGGCCAGCAGCTTCTCCCGGGCATAGGCGTGAAGGGCCTCCAGCCGGGCCCTGTCCCGGTCCCGGCCCTCCAGGCGCAGCTCCGCCGCCCGGGCGAAGCCCGCCATCTGCGCCGTGGCCTCGGTTCCGGCCCGGAGGCCCCGCTCCTGCCCCCCGCCCGCCAGCAGGGGGCGGGGATTCCTCACCCGGGGGCCGATGTACAGCGCGCCGATTCCCTTGGGCCCGCCGATTTTGTGGGCGGAGACCGTCACGAAATCCGCCCCCAGGTCCCTGGCGGAAAAGGTCCCCAGGCCCTGGACCGCGTCGGTGTGGAGAAGGGTCTTCGGGTTCCGGGCGGGAAGGCCCCGGGCCACGTCCGCCACGGGGTACACGGTCCCCAGCTCGTTGTTCACCAGCATGAGGGACACCGCCGCCGTGTCCGGCCGGACGGCCTCCAGCACCTGTGCGGCGGAGATGTTCCCCTCCCCGTCCGGGGCCAGGTACGTGACCTCGCATCCCTCCCGCTCCAGCCATTTGCAGCACTCCAGCACGGCGCTGTGCTCCACCGCCGTGGCGACGATGTGCCGCCCCGCGTGCCGGTTCTGCCACGCGGCGGCCCGGAGGGCCCAGTTGTCCCCCTCGGTGCCGCAGGAGGTGAAAAACAGGCGGTCCGCCGGGCAGTCCAGAAGGGCGGCGACGGTCCTTCTCCAGTCCTCCGCCCGTTTTTTCATCTCCGCCCCAAGGGGATATTGGGAGCTGGGATTGCCGTACTGCTCCGCCAGGACTTCATACATGGCGTCCGCCACAGCCCGGGGGACGGGGGCGGTGGCGGCGTGGTCCAGGTAAATCATATGGAAAAAAACTCCTTTCAGGGGGGCTTGCCCAAAAGAGGGGATTCCGGTATAATAGGCGTGCCAAGCTATTATAAAGGACAAACATACAAAGCGCAAGGAGAATCTCAGCCATTATGAAAGTCGCCATTTACACCCTTGGCTGCAAGGTGAACCAGTACGAGACCCAGGCCATGGAGCGGGAGCTCCGGGCCCGGGGCCACGAGACCGTCCCCTTCGGCCGGGATGCGGACGCCTACGTCGTCAACACCTGCTCCGTCACCGCCGCCAGCGACCAGAAATGCCGCCAGGCCGTCCACCGGGCCCGCCGGGAACACCCGGAGGCCGTGGTGGCCGTGTGCGGCTGCTGGTCCCAGACCCACGCCGCCGAGGCCCGGGCCCTGGGGGCCGACGTGCTGACGGGCACCGGGGACCGCATGGGCTTTTTGAGCCTTCTGGAGCGGGCCGTCCGGGACAAGGGCGCCTCCCCGGAGCGCGGGGCCCCCCTGGAGGCCGTGGACGCGCCCTTTGAGCGGCGGCATTTTGAGTGGCTCCCCGCCGGGGGGCTGGAGGGGCGGACCCGGGCCCTTTTGAAGGTGGAGGACGGCTGCGCCAATTTCTGCTCCTACTGCATCATCCCCTACGCCCGGGGCCCGGTGCGCTCCCTGCCCATGGGGGAGGCGGCGGTTCAGGCCCTGGAGCTGAAAAACCGGGGGTATCAGGAAATCGTACTGACGGGCATCGAGATTTCCTCCTGGGGCCGGGACCTTCACCAGGGGCTGACCCTCATCGACCTGCTGGAGGCCGTCAGCGCCGCCGTGCCGGGCGTGCGCCTCCGGCTGGGGAGCCTGGAGCCCCGGACCATCACGGAGGAATTCTGCGAGCGGGCGGCGGTGCTGCCGGATTTGTGCCCCCAGTTCCACCTCTCCCTCCAAAGCGGCTGCGCCGAAACCCTCAGGCGGATGCGGCGCAAATACGATACCGCCCGGTATCTCCAGTCCGTGGAGCTTTTGAAGAAGACCTTCCGCCATCCCGCCGTCACCACGGACCTGATCACCGGCTTCCCCGGGGAGACGGAGGAGGAGTTTCAGGAAACCCTGGCGTTCATCCGGACGTGCGGCTTCGCCCGGATGCACATTTTCCCCTACTCCCAGCGCCCCGGCACCCCGGCGGCGGAGATGGAGCAGGTTCCCGGCCCCCTCCGGGCGGAGCGGGCCCGCATAGCGGCGGAGGCCGCCGCCGCCATGCGCCGGGCCTATCTGGAGGAGTGCGTGGGGAGGACGGAGGAGGTGCTCTTCGAGCAGCCCGCCGGGGAGGAGGGCCTCTTTTCGGGCCACGCCCCCAACTACGCGGAGGTGCTGGTCAAGGGGGAGGGGCTGCGCAACCGGCTTCTCCCTGTGAAAATCACCCGGACCGACGGGGAATTCCTGTACGGGGAACTGGAGGAGTAAGAATATGCGAAGCCACTTTTTCGCCTACATCTCCCGGATGCGGTTCATCCAGCGCTGGGCGCTGATGCGGAACACCGCCCCGGAAAACGTCCAGGAGCACAGCCACCAGGCCGCCGTCCTGGCCCACGCCCTGGCGGTCATCCGGAACGAAAGGTTCGGCGGGGCCGTGGACCCCGGGGCGGTGGCGGCGGCGGCGCTGTACCACGACGCCAGCGAGATTCTCACCGGGGACATGCCCACCCCCATCAAATACGGAAATCCCGCCATCCGCAGCGCCTACAAGGATGTGGAGGCGGTGGCGGCGCGGAAGCTGCTGGACATGCTGCCGGAGGAGCTGCGGGGGGCCTACGCCCCGGTGCTCACCCAGGTGGAGCCGGAGGTGGAGCGGCTGGTAAAGGCGGCGGACAAGCTCTCGGCCTACATCAAGTGCGTGGAGGAGCTGAAGGCGGGGAACACCGAGTTCCGGGAGGCCGCCGCCCAGACGAGGCGGGTTCTGGAGGACTATAACCTGCCGGAGGTCCGGTATTTTCTGGAGACCTTCCTGGAGAGCTTTTCCCTGACGCTGGACGAGCTGAAGTAGGCAGGGCCGGGAACTTTTTCCGCCGCGCCCCCGTCTAAACGGAAAACCGACGATTTGGAGGGATTATTATGAAGCGCCTGCTTTCCCTGACCCTGGCCGCCGCGCTGCTGGCGGCGCTGACCCTGCCCGCCGCCGCGGCGGAGGAGACCCAGGACGCCCGCCTCGCCCGGGTCACCGCCCGGGTGAAGGCGGCCCTCTCCCTGGATACGGACGCTTACGACAGCTTTCACGGCAGCCTGTCCGAGGGACTGGCCCCCGTATGGGACCTGAGCTGGGAGGGGGAGAACCGCTCCCTCTCCGTCTCCGCCCTGGAGGACGGCACCGTGGCCAGCCTCTACCGCTGGGAGAACAGCCCCAGCCCCGCCGGCTGGCGGGCCGGCTTCCCCTCCTTCCCGGAAAACGGCGGGGCGGAGGACCGGAACGCCGCGGAGGACTTCCTGTCCCGGGTCCTCCGGGAGGGGGAGTCCGTAGACCTGCGGGACGCGGAGGGCCCCGCCTCCCTGGACGGCTCCGGCGGCTCCTGGTCCGGGACCATCGTCCTGAACGGCCTGCCCTCTCCCCTTCACTACTCCATCCGGGTGGAAAACGGCCTGGTGGAGCACTTTGACCGGGACGTGCCGGAGGCCGCCGCCGTGGGCGGCGTGCCCTCCCCGGAGGCTCCCGCCTCCGCCGCCCAGGCGGAGAGGGACCTGGCCGGGACCTTGAAGCTCCGGCTGGAGTATGTTCTGGAGAGCGCCGGAAGCAGCCGGGCGGTCCTCCGCTACGTGCCGGAGAACGCCCACTCCTTCCTCGCGGACGCGAAAACCGGGGAGCTCCTCGACCTGACGGAGCTGGAGGAGCGCCTGCGCCGGGACTATGCCGCCGGAAACGGCAGCGCCGCCCCCTCCGCCAGGGCGGAAATGGCCGCCGACGAGACGGGCCTCACCCGGGCGGAGCTGGAGGGCGTGCGGCAGATGGAGGGCCTGCTCTCCACAGAGGAGCTGGACAAGGCCCTCCGGGCGGAGGGCGCTTACGGCCTCCGGGGCTACGCTCTGACGGGCGCGTCCTATGAGAGCGGGTCCGGAAAGGACGGCGGAGAGGACCAGGTTCTCTGCACCCTGCGCTACGCCCGGACCGACAGCGGCCAGCGCCTCACCCGGAACATCACCGTGGACGCCAAGACCGGGGACGTGGACAGCGTCTGGTCCTCCGCCCCCTATGGGCGGGAGGAGAAGGTCACGGAGGCGGAGGCCCTGGAGCGGGCGGAGGCGTTCCTGAGGGCTTTTTTCCCGGACCGGAGCCTGGCGCTGTACCAGGCGGACCGGGAAACCACGCCCCGGCGGGCGGAGAACCAGCCGTACTGGCACTTTACCTTCGCCCGGGCGGTGAACGGCCTGCCCTTCCGCAGCAGCGCCGTCCATGTGGGCATTGATAACGCGGACGGGTCCGTCTACTCCCTCTCCTCCTCCTGGGACGAGGGCGTGGCCTTTGACAGCGCGGAGGGCCTTGTCTCCATGGAGACCGCCCTCGCCGCCTGGGCGGGGACCTATGAGACGGTCCTGGCCTACCGGAACGTGCCCCAGAAGCTGGCGAAATCCGACCCCGTCCAGGCCGGGCTGATGGAGCAGGGCATGGAGTACTATTACGCCCTCCGCCTGACCTACGGCCTGGAGCGGACGGAGAACTGCGCGGGCGTGGACGCAAAGACAGGCGAGCCCGTCCGGGAGGAACGGGGAAGCGCCCGGGAGCCCCTTGCCTACAGCGACCTTGACGGAAGCTCCGCCCAGGCGGACGCGGAGAAGCTGGCGGAGTACGGCGCGGGCTACGCCGGGGGCCGGTTCCGCCCCGGAAAGAGCCTTACCCAGTGGGACCTGGTGGCCCTGGTTTACAGCCTCCGGGGCGCGGCCCTGGAGCCGGAGGCCGTGGAGCGGGACGGCAGGGAGGACGCCTATTACAACGCTTACCGCTTAGGCCTCCTCCGTCCGGCGGAGCGGGACGACGGGGCCGTCCTGAGCCGGGGGGACGTGGTGCGGATGCTGCTGGAGGCCGCGGGCTACGGTCCCGCCGCCCGGCTGGAGGGCATCTACGCCTGCGGTTACGCCGACAGGGGGAGCATCCCCGAGGCGGAGCTGGGCCTTGCCGCCATTGCCCAGGCCCTGGGCATGGCCTCCGGCGCCTACGCCGGGGAGCGGACCGCCACCCGGGGGGAGGCGGCCTCCATGCTCTGCCGGGTTTTGGAGCGGCCCGCCTGACGGCGGCGCGGACGGCTGAAAAAGCGGGGACTGCCGGAAGGCAGTCCCCTTTTTCTCCTTATTTTGTTCCCAGGATGCCCGCCAGAGTCTCCAGCGCCTCTCCCGCGTCGGAGCCCTCGGCGCTCAGCGTCACCTCGCCGTGGTCCCGCATCAGGGAGAGGAAGCCCAGGAGGCTTTTGGCGTTGATGCAGTGCCCGTCCCGGGCGATGGTGATCTGACTGGCGAAGCCGCTGGCCGCCCTGATGAAGCTGGTCGCCACCCGGTCCATCTGGTCCTCCGGAATCTGTACGACTGCCGTGCGATTCATTTGCCCACTCCGTTCCGTCAAATAGTTGGAACCAGTATACCACGCTTTCCGGCGGATGCCAATTTTTATTAAAAAAGTTTTCGGGGCCCGGCCCATTTTCGTCGTCTCCCCAAAAACGCGCCGGGGAGCCGGACCTGAAATTGTTGGAATTTCTTAAAGGCCCGCCGGGGGCCCCGGAGAAAATTTGAAAAAGGGGTTGACTTTGGGAAAAGCTCTGGTATAATAACTACTGTTCTTCTGTGAGGAGCGCCAAGCGCGATGGAGAAGTCGCCTAGTTGGTCGAGGGCGCATGATTGGAAATCATGTAGGCCCCTAAAGGGTCTCGAGGGTTCGAATCCCTCCTTCTCCGCCAAGGAAAAGAGCCCTGCACCCCAATGGGTGCAGGGCTCTTTTATTCCGCGCCGCGTTTGTTTGTCTCGGCGGTCTCCCCGAAAAGCCCCCGGGGAGCGGAGGCGCTCCGCCCCGGGGGCCGGACCGTTGAGATTCGGCAGACGTTATATAAGGAGACGGCATGTTTATGCCTTCCAATACCGTGACGCGCGCAAACTTCGTTGTCATGCTTGCCAGAGCGTTCTATGCCGGGGACGCGGCCAAATACAGCACCGAGAGCAATCTCAAGTACGGCTGAGCCGCCCCCGGCTTCGTCGCTCTGAATTACAGGGGCCTCCTGGCCGGAACCGGCCCGACAAGTCCCGCCGCGACCACAAACCATGATTCCACAACAGGCGCAGGCTGCGTCATCTACACCCGCTATCCCGACTGACGCACAAAAGCCCGCCGCCGGGGGAAAGGAGCCGATACCATGAGACGATGCGCGCTGGTCACCGGGGCCTCCCGGGGCATCGGGCGGGCCATAGCCGCCGCCCTGGCCCGGGAGGGCTGGCCCGTCTGCGTCAACTTCCTGGAGCGCCGGGAGGCCGCCGGAGAGCTGGTCCGGGAGCTCCGGGAGGAGGGCCGCGCCGCCATGACGTTCCGGGCTGACGTGGCGGACCGGGCGGCGGTGGAGGCCATGGTCCGGGCGGCGGAGGAGGAGCTGGGGCCCGTGGAGCTGCTGGTGAACAACGCGGGCATTTCCCACCAGGGCCTCTTTCAGGACACGGACGACGGGACCTGGGACCGCCTTCTGGCGGTGAACCTCACCGGGGCCCGGAACGCCATCTGGGCGGTCCTGCCCCATATGGTCAGTGAGAAGCGGGGCTGCGTGGTGAACATCTCCTCCATGTGGGGCCTCCGGGGGGGCAGCTGCGAGGCGGCCTACGCCGCCGCCAAGGCGGGCCTTATCGGGCTGACCCGCTCCCTGGCCCTGGAGCTGGCCCCGTCGGGGGTGCGGGTGAACTGCGTGGCCCCGGGGTGCGTGGAGACAGACATGGTGCGGGTCCTGGGCGCGGAGACCCGCCGCATGCTGGAGGAGGAGACCCCCCTGGGCCGCCTGGGAAGGCCGGAGGACGTCGCGGAGGCCGTGGCGTTCCTGGCCTCGGACAGGGCGGCGTTCATCACCGGACAGGTGCTGACCGCCGACGGGGGCTTTACCGTATGAGCGCAGGGAAGGGGGGAGGCCGGACGGCCTCCCCCCTTTTTCCGCCGTGGGCGGTTACTGATATCGGTACTGCATGCCCGTATACTGCTCGATGCAGCTGAAAAACAGGTCCCGGTTCCGAAATTCCAGCAGCTTGCAGTCCTCCTCCTCATGGAAGGACACGATGCGGCGGCGGGTGTCGACCCAGACGCGCCAGAGGTTCGGGGCGGTGGTTGTTTGCTCCATAAGGGGGCTCCTTTCTTTTCGTCTATTATATAAGACGATTCAGGGGGCGGTTTTGTTTCAGCTTTTTTCAAAAATTTTTAAAAGATTTTTCATGAAGCGCCCGCCGCCCGGAGCTCCGCCTCAGTAAACCACTTCCGTGTAGCTGTACGGGCCGCCGTAGGGGCCGTCATAGGGCTCGCCGTAGGGGCTGCCGGAACCGCTGTCTATGGCGTTCAGCTCCGCGTAGGTCATAAGGCGGTGGGTTTCGTCCGTCACGCCCAGGTCCTCCAGGGCCTTCAGGGTCTCCGTGCAGTAGGAGGAGAGGCTCAGGGAAATGCGGCTGCTGTTCTGTCCCTTCCAGCCGCCCGTGAGGCTGGAGACGGAGTAGTAGAGCTCCAGATCCCCGCTGTACGCGGCGCGCTCGTACTCCCCGTCCGGCAGGAACAAGGTCCTTCCAAAGTGTCCCGCCTGTACGTCCCGCCGGACGGCGGCCTCCAGGACCTTGGCCTGCTCCAGGGTCAGGTCCAGGGACTCCCCCTCCCCGGTCCCAGGGTTGTAGAGCCGGTAGAGGTAGCCGCCGGTGAGGCGGGACTCCCTGTCCGGGCCGCAGACGCGGGAGAAGATGTTGGCCTCCTGGACGGCGGGGCTGGAGGCCAGGGCGGCCAGCTTCCGCAGGGCCTCCAGCTCCTCCATCTGTTCCGGGGAGCAGGAAATCCAGTAGCTGCGGCTGACGCGCTTTTCGCCCTCCGCACCTTCGTAGTAACCCAGGTCCAGCCATAAGTGGTGGATATCTCCCTCCACGCGGTTCCGGCTCAGCTCATCCCGCTGGGCCAGGATGGCCCCGTGGGCGTCCAGCACCTCCCGGACGGCGGCGGGGTCCTCCAGCCGGGCGCCCAGGGCCGGGCCGTTCCACCCGCTCAGGTAAACCTGGACCTCCCGGACCTCCCCCTCCCGGGGGAGCCAGGCTTCCAGGCCGAAGGGGTCCGCCGCCACGGCCAAGCACAGCCCGGCGGAGGCCAGCACCGTGGCCAGGGCCCCCTTCCAGCTTCCCCGGAAAACCTGAAGGGATTTGGACAGGAGCATGGAGGCGATGTAATAGCCGATGATTCCGGCGGCGGCCATGCAGACGGCCATGGGCAGAGCCCCGGCGGTGGCGCGGGACTGGAATTCCTCGCAGAAGAAGCTGTAGAGGATCATGCCCCCGGAAAAGGCGGCGCAGAGGGCCACGCCGTAACGGAACACGGGCTTCATCCATCCCACGGCCACCACGTCCCCGGCGCTCTCGCTGCGGCGGCGGCGGTACAGGGCCCAGGCGCAGCCCAGCAGGATTACGCCCGCCAGGGCGTACGCGGCGATAAGCCAGCCGTTTTGCAGGGTGACGGATTCCAGCTCCCCGTTCTCAATCCAGCCGTCGGGGGTGGTAATCTGGCGGCTTGCCGCGTTCACTTCCACGTTCCGCATCAGGAACAGGGTGGGACTCAGGAATTCCAGAACGCCCTCATAGGCCCGTTCCACGCCGAAGTAAAACATGCTCATCAGCCGGGAGGCCAGCCACTCTGCCCCGGCGGCCAGGAAGTGAAAGAGGAAGTAAAACCCGGCGAAGGCGAAGGGGTTCCCGGTGACAAAGACGATCAGGGTGGCGGCGGCGAAGTAGAAGAAGCTCTCCCCCGTCACGGCCAGGACCGTCACCGCCAGCCCCGCGGGGTCCACGCCGCCTATGGCGGCGGTGAGCAGGACGGTCAGGCCCCCGGTGACGGCGTAAGGAAGCAGCATCATGGCCATGCCGGAGAGGAAATCCGTGGCGAAGAGGCCCTTCCGGGTGATGGGCAGGGAGTGGTAGAGCCCTACGCTCCGGGCGTTGTACAGCCAGCCCCAGGCCGCCAGGGCGCAGAGGCACGCGTACAGCAGGGAGGCGGCGGGCACCATCCAGGCCACCACCGAGTAATAGGCCAGGGTGACCTCCAGGGGGCTGTTCATGGGCGGGCCGAAAAGCGCGTCCTCCCGGATAAGGACCGTCAGCAGGTACAGGGGGAGCATGGTCCCGAGCAGGGACGCGCCGCCCCACAGGGGCCAGAACCGGGCGAGGTTTTTCTTAAACAGCGTGGCGTTAAAGTACGATGTCTTTGACCGCATAGTCGGCGCCTCCTAACTCGTAGATGAAAATTTCCTCCAGCGTCAGAGGCACGGCGTCCACCAGCATGGGCTCGTAAACCGCCAGGCGGTTCGCGGCCTCCTCCGCGTTCATCCGCATGATGAGGGTGTGGATGCGCCCCACGTGGGAGGCGTGGAGGACGGACAGGTCCTCCGGCACGCCGCCGCCGTCCTTGAAGACCACCTGGAGCTTTACCATGTTGTCCTGCAATTGGGCCAGGGAGCGCTCCAGCAGCACCTTCCCGTGGTCCAGAATGCCCACGTGGTCGCACACGTCCTCCAGCTCCCGCAGGTTGTGGGAGGAGACCAGCACCGTGGTTCCCCGCTGGGCCACGTCCCCCAGCACCAGGGACCAGACCTGCCGCCGCATGACGGGGTCCAGGCCGTCCACCGGCTCGTCGAGGATGAGGTAGTCCGGCATGGCGCTGAGGGCCAGCCAGAAGGCGGCCTGCTTCTGCATGCCCTTGCTGAGGCGGCGCAGGGGGCGCTTTTCGCCGATTTCGAAGACCTCCTTTAATTTTTCGTACCGCTCCATGGAGAAATTGGGGTAAAAGCCCCGGTAAAACCGGCACATGTCCCGGACGCTGGCCTGGGGAAAATAGTACCAGTCGTCGGCGATGGCGGCCACCCGGGATTTCAGGGCCTCGTTCTCCCATACGGGCTGATTGTCGACGGAAAGCTCTCCCCCGTCCTGGCGGAAGATGCCCGTGAGGCACCGGATGAGGGTGGATTTCCCCGCGCCGTTGGGGCCCACAAGGCCGTACACGCTCCCGGCGGGGACGGACAGCGTTACGCCGTCCAGGGCGGCGAAGCCGTCGAAGCGCTTGACGGCGTTGGTTATTTGAATCATCGTGTTCCCTCCTTGCTTCCCCCGGCGGGGCTCCCGCCGGATGGTTCTTCCTCAAGAAGAACCATCAGCTCCTCCTGCCGGATGCCCAGATAGCGGAGCTCCGCCAAAAGCTCCCGGACCTTTTCCCACAGCTCCTTCCGGCGGGACGCGCCGGCGCCCGCCTCCCCGGTGGCGAAGCTGCCCTTGCCGGGGACGGAATAGATGTACCCCTCTCCCTCCAGCTCGTTGTAAGCCCGCTGGATGGTGTTTGGGTTGATGGACAGCTGCGTCGCCAGGGACCGGACCGAGGGGAGCTTTTCATCGGTTCCGATGGCCCCGGTGACAATCAGCTTGCGGAGCCCGTCCTTAATCTGCTCGTAGATGGGGCGGGAGTCCCGGTAATTGAGGCTGATCACCGCATACCTTCCCTTCCGCGGCGGGCTTCCCCGCCGCACTGTGTTGGTGAACTGTATTAACTGTATTAATAAAATTAACACAGTCGGGAGAGTTTGTCAAGTGCGGAAAGGAAATTTCCGGCGGCTGAAGGGAAAAATTTCCCCGGTTTCCCGGAAAAATCCTGAATTGGCCCTTTACAACGGGAAAACCCTATGATATAGTAACAAAGTCCGCCGCTTAGGCGGGCGGCACGCCCCGGAGCTTTGTCCCGAGGAGCTTCACCGGCCCGGAGCACAGCCCCGCGGGGAATATTTTGGAAAGGTGGAACCACACTATGCTTCGCAAGGAAGAAAAGACCGCGATTATCAGCGCCAACCGCACCCATGAGACCGACACCGGCTCTCCCGAGGTCCAGATCGCCATCCTCACCGAGCGCATCAACGTCCTCACCGAGCACATGCGCCAGAACCCCCAGGACAAGCACTCCAACCGGGGCCTTCTGAAGATGGTCGGCAAGCGCCGCAGCCTCCTGGACTACCTCCAGAAGAAGGATGTGGAGCGTTACCGCGCCCTCATTGCCAAGCTGGGCATCCGTAAGTAAGACTTGAAAAGGGCGGCGGGACTCCGCCGCCCTTTTTCAGCACGGCGGAAACCGCCGCGCTGAAAGCGTTTTTCAACAAGTTGAAAAACGCTTGATTAAAATGGTGCAGGAAGCTCCTCCTGGGTTTATCTCCGCACCAAGAGCCGCCGCCAGCGGCGGTTGTGCTCCGAAACGCGCCTGCGGGCGCAGCCGCATACACCCTTCTTCCCGTTGAATCAGTTTGCAACTATGTATGCCAAACGGGAGCCGCCGCTTTTTGTGTTTGAACGTCCCCCCAACTCCGCCCCGGCCTTGGGGGCAGGTTCAAATACGAAAAGGACGCTCCCGCGCAGCCAATAAACAATAAAGAAAAGGAGCGTATCTATGTCTACCATCATCACCCAGAGACAGTTTCCCCACTACCGCAGGTACGAAATGGAGCTGGCGGGCCGCCCCCTGACCCTGGAGGTCGGAAAGCTGGCGGAGCTGGCCAACGCCGCCGTCATGGTGGGCTACGGCGACACCCGGGTCCTGGTCTGCGCCACGGCCTCCGCCCGCCCCCGGGACGGCATCGACTTCTTCCCCCTCAGCGTGGACTTTGAGGAGAAGCTCTACTCCGTGGGCCGCATTCCCGGCAGCTTCAACCGCCGGGAGGGCCGCCCCGGCGAGAAGGGGGTCCTCACCAGCCGGGTCATCGACCGGCCCATCCGCCCCCTGTTCCCCCACGACTTCCGCAACGACGTTTCCATCATGGCCACCGTCATGAGCGTGGACCACGACTGCTCCCCCGAAATCTGCGGCCTCATCGGCGCGTCCGCCGCCCTGGCCATCTCCGACATCCCCTGGCACGGCCCCGTGGGCGCGGTGAAGGTGGGCCTGGTGGACGGGAAGCTGATTTTCAACCCCACCAGCGAGGAGCGCAAGGTCTCCGATTTGGACGTGACCGTGGTCTCCACCGGAAGCAAGGTGGTCATGATTGAGGCCGGGGCCAACGAGGTGGACAACGACACCATGTTCAAGGCCATTCAGATGGCCCACGAGGAAAACCAGAAGCAGGTGGCCCTCATCAACAAAATGGTTTCCAAAATCGGCAAGGAGAAATTTGACTATCCCCACGCCGACTTCGACGGGGAGCTGTTTGAAAAAATCACCGCCGCCACCATGGAGGACGCGAAAGCCGCCATGGACACCGACGACAAGAACGTCCGGGAGACCCGGTGGAACGCCCTTATCGAGAAGTGGCACGAGCTGTTCCTGGACGAGTATCCCGAGATGGACAAGTATCTGGACGAGATCACCTACAAGTTCCAGAAGAAGATTGTAAAGGCCTGGCTGCTGGAGGGCCACCGCGTGGACGGCCGGCAGAAGAACGAGATCCGGCCCCTGGCCTCCGAGGTGGGCGTTCTGCCCCGGGCCCACGGCTCCGGCCTCTTCACCCGGGGACAGACCCAGGTCCTCTCCGTGGTCACCCTGGACACCCTCTCCGCCAACCAGAAGCTGGACACCATCTGGGAGGAGACGGAGAAGCGCTATATGCACCACTACAACTTCCCCGGCTACTCCGTGGGCGAGGCCAAGCCCGCCCGCTCCCCGGGCCGCCGGGAGATCGGCCACGGCGCCCTTGCCGAGCGGGCCCTCCTCCCCGTCATTCCCGACGTGGAGCAGTTCCCCTACGCCATCCGCGTGGTCAGCGAGGTGGTCAGCTCCAACGGCTCCACCTCCCAGGGCTCCGTCTGCGGCTCCACCCTGGCGCTGATGGACGCGGGCGTGCCCATCAAGGCCCCCGTGGCGGGCATCTCCTGCGGATTGATTCAGGACGACGACGGCGGCTTCACCACCTTCATCGACATCCAGGGCGTGGAGGATTTCCACGGCGAGATGGACTTCAAGGTGGCGGGCACCAAGAAGGGCATCACCGCCATTCAGATGGACCTGAAAAACGACGGCCTCACCATGGAGATTATCCGAAACGCCCTGGACATCACCTACGACGGGCGGTGCCAGATTCTGGACCAGATTATGCTCCCCGCCATTTCCGAGCCCCGCAAGGACGTGAGCAAATACGCCCCCAAGATGCTGACCATGCACATCGACCCCAACAAGATCCGGGAGGTCATCGGCTCCGGCGGCAAGGTGATCCAGAAAATCGTGGCGGACACCGGGGCGAAAATCGACATCAACGACGACGGCTCCATCTTCATCGCGGGCGTGGACGCGGCCAGCTGCGACGCGGCGAAAAAGTGCATTGACGACATTGTCTTTGTGCCCGAAATCGGCGCGCTGTACTACGGCCGGGTGGTGCGCCTCATGACCTTCGGCGCGTTTGTGGAGCTGGCCCCGGGCAAGGACGGGCTGGTCCATATCTCCAAGCTGGCGGACCACCGGATTGAAAAGGTGGAGGACGCGTGCAAAATCGGCGACATGATGTGGGTGAAGGTCACCGACATCGACGAGAAGGGCCGGGTGAACCTGAGCCACAAGGACGCCGTCCGGGAAATCAAGGCCAAGGAGGCCGCCGGCGAGCGCGTGAAGTAAGGGGAGAATTTTCCAAGGGCGGACCGGGAGGTCCGCCCTTTTTTTGCCTTGCAAGGAAGGAAAGTTTGTGCTATGCTGTAAGCGGTAGGATATCGCGCGAAGCGCGCTTTGTGACAGGAGGAGAGCGATTATGAAGCGTTGGGTTTGGAAGGTTCTGCTGATAATGGCCGCGGTCATGGCGCTGACGGGGACCGCTTGGGCGGAGGAGGTCGAGGTGGGCGGCATCCGCTATGATACCGACACCGGGACGGTGCTGGGGCCCGTTTCCACTCAAATTGAACGGGCGGTTATTCAGGCGGTGATCAATAATACGGAGATAACGCGCATTGATGCGGGCGCGTTTCGGAACTGCAAGGGTCTGAAAACCGTGACGATTCCCCGGACAGTCACCGCGATTGGAACCACCGCTTTCAGCGGATGCGAGCAATTGGGGTCGGCGGGGTCGGTGGAGCTGCCGGAAGGGCTGACGGAGATTCCCGACGGCGCCTTTTATAACTGCGCTCAGCTGGGGAACATTTCCATACCAACGAGTGTGACGAAAATCGGCAAGAACGCTTTCCTTTCCTCCGGCCTGAGCAGCGTCGTCTTTCCCGCCGGAATATCGGTCATTGGCGAGGGGGCGTTTGAGAACTGCAAAAATCTCAGCAGCGTCACCTTTCAGGACAGCGTCAGCGGCGACGAGCTCAACGCCTCGGTTACTCCCATTACCGCTATCGGGCCGCGGGCCTTTAGCAGCTGTACAATGCTGGATAAGCTGACGCTGTCCGCCAGCGTGCAGAGCATAGGAAATTACGCGTTTGATTCCTGCGGCAATTTGAAAAAGGCCGTCATCCTGGGCGGTACGAACAGCATCGGAATCAGCGCCTTTTCCGGGTGCCCCCTGGAGGACGTTGTGATTTTCAGCTCTTCGGTGTCCATTGGCGCAAACGCGTTTCAGGGAACGGCGGCGGGGACCATTATCCATTATGCCGGATCGGCCGCGTTCCCGGAAAACGCGCTTCCGGCGGGCGGTACGACGGATATGGTCCATCAAATTACGGTGGGCCAGACGGTAAGGCCGTCCATCAGCTGCACAAACTCCGGCAGCGTCCGGGAAAGCCTCTCCTGTCAGGAAGCGGACTGCAAATACGCCTATAACGGGCCGGAACGGGTGGTCCCCCCAATTTCACACGTTCTACAAACCAGAACCGCCAAGAAAGAACCCACCTGTACGGAGACGGGCCAGCTGGAGCAAAGAGGATGCGTGAACTGCATGTATGTGGAAAGGCCCGTTTCGATTCCCGCCCTGGGGCACGACCCGCAGGATGTGGCCGACCCGGACGCGCCCGACAATAGCTTTGTGACAAAAGAACCCTCCTGTACGGCGGAGGGAGTTCGTACAAAAATCACCAAGCGCTGCGCCCGTGTGGGCTGCGGCGTGGAGCTGGAGAGCGAAACGGAGACCCTCGATAAGCTGGATCACGATTATACCGATGCGTCGAAGCACAAGGAGCACGTGCTGATTGAACCCACGTGCGAAAAGGGCGGCGTCGCGGTGACGGACCAGGTTTGCGGCGTCTGCGGCTATGTGAACGATCCCACGGCGGATTGCCCAGACTGCGAAGCCTACTGGGAGACAGAGGAGCCCACAGACCAGGAGACAGGCGATTACATGACCCATGTGCAAACCGCGCATAGTGGAACTTTAACGCTCTCCCTGAGTCACGAGTATGAGGAGCAGGAGGTCCGGACGGAGCCCACCTGCATAGATGACGGCAAGATCGAAAGAATGAGCGTCTGCAAGCACTGCGGGGAGGCTGAGCCCGGTAAGGACCCCGTGCTTGTCGAGACGCTGCCCGCCGTGGGGGCGCACAAAGCGGACGATTCAAAGCTGGAGCTGGATACCGAGAATTCGGATTATATAGCCGCCACCTGTACGACGGACGGGTACAATGTCTATAAGGAAACCACCTGCACCGTGTGCGGCGAGAAGTTTATTCCCGCTCCGGGGCCGGCAGGCAAGCTGGGCCACGACCTGAAGGACCAGAAGGACCAGGTGGTCAAGGAGGCCACCTGCACCCAGGACGGGGAGAAGTGGATTAACTACAAGATCTGCCAGCGGGAGGACTGCGATTACGAGGAGCACGAGGTTTCCGTCTCCAGGGCGGCCCACACGTGGACGGACCCCAAGCCCGACGAGAGCAAGGAAGACGTGGCCGCCACCTGCGGCACGGAGGGCACGTCCCACGTAATTGTCACCTGCTCCGTCTGCAAAAAGACGGAGGCCCAGACCATTCCCATTCCCGCCACCGGCGAGCACAGCTGGGGCGAGTGGACCACCAAGGAGCCCACCGAAACCGAGGACGGGGAAGACAAGCGCGTCTGCAGCGTCTGCGGCAAGGAGGATACCGTGGTCCGTCCCGCCACCGGGGATTCCGAAAATCCCGGCGATCCCGATAAGCCGGAGAAGCCCGAGATTTACCAGATTACCCTGGTTCAGGGGTCGGGAGGCTCCCTCAGCGCCAGCCGGAAGACCGCCGAGGCCGGGGACCGGGTGACCGTCACCGTCGAGGCCGAAAGCGGCTATGAGCTGGACATGGTGCGGGTCGTTCCCGCCGACGGCGGCTCGCCCCGCCTCACGGATTTGGGCGGCGGCGACTACCGCTTCACCATGCCCGATTCCAATGTGGAGGTGCGGGCGACCTTCCAGCGGAGAAATTCCAGCGGCGGCGGCTCCTCCAGCTGGGCCAGCGCCCCCGGGGACGGATCCGACGGCAACCCCCGCCGGACCACGGACCCCATGCCCACCCAGAACGCCGCTTTAAGCGTGCCCCGGGCGGGGGTCTACGGACAGCTCTTCCAGGACATTCCCACCAGCCACTGGGCGGCGGGCGAAATCAACTGGGCCAATCAGATGGGCTATATGAACGGCTCCGCGGGCCGCTTCAATCCCAACGGGACCATCACCCACCAGCAGATGTGGATGGTGCTGGCCCGGCTCACCGGCAGCCGCCCCGCCAACATGACGGAGGCCCGCCGCTGGGCGGTGGAGAACAGCTTTGCCGAAGGCTCCTCTCCCAACAGCCCGGTGGCCCGCCACCAGCTGGTGACGGCCCTGTACCGCTGCGCCCACCTGATGGGCAGCTCCAACCGGAACACCACCAGCCTGGCGGGCTACGCCGACAGCCGCATTGTGCCCACCGTGGCCCGGGACGCTTTCGCATGGGCCGTGGCCAACGGCATCGTGGGCGGCACCGCCAACGGGCGGCTGGACCCCAACGGGACGCTGACCCGGGCCCAGTTCGCGGTGATTCTGTACCGCTACAGCCAGAGAATATGAGGAATAATAAGGGAAGGGGCGGGCGCTGAGCCCGCCCCTTCCTGGTGAAAGGAGACGCCTATGGACACCATCGCCGCCATTGCCGCCGGAGGAGGGGCTCCCTCCGCCATCGGGGTCATCCGGGTTTCCGGGCCGGACTGCTTCGCCGTCTGCGGGCGGGTCTTCCGCTCCGCCCGGCCCTTCGGAGAGCTGGAGCCCCGGCGCATGGTCCTGGGGGAGACGCTGGACCGGGAGGGCCGGGTGCTGGACCGGGGGCTGGCGGTCCGCTTCCCGGGGCCCCGCAGCTACACCGGGGAGGATTCCGCCGAGTTCCACTGCCACGGGTCCCCGGTGGTCCTGCGGGAGGTGTTGGCGGCCCTCTTTGCCGCCGGGGCGAGGCAGGCGGGGCCGGGGGAGTTTACGAAGCGGGCCTTTTTGAACGGGCGGCTGGATTTGACCCAGGCGGAGGCCGTCGTCGACCTCATCGACGCGGAGACCGCCGCCGCCGCCCGGAACGCCGCCGCCCAGCTGGACGGCGGGCTGCGCCGGGTGCTGGAGCCCATTCAGGAGGCCCTGCTGGAAATCACCTCCCGGTTTTACGCCGTGGTGGACTATCCCGACGAGGATATTGAGGACGTGAGGCCGGAGGAAATCGCCTCCGCCCTGCGGGAGGCGGAGGAGGCCCTCACACGCCTGCTGGCCTCCTGCCGCCGGGGGCAGGTGCTGAAAAAAGGCGTGCGGACTGCCATCGTGGGCCTGCCCAACGCGGGAAAATCGTCGCTTCTGAACGCCCTGGCGGGGTACGAGCGGGCCATTGTCACGGACGTGCCGGGGACCACCCGGGACACGGTGGAGGAATCCGTCCTCTGCGGCGGGGTGCTGCTGCGGCTTATTGACACGGCGGGCCTCCGGGAGACGGAGGACGAGGTGGAGCGGCTGGGCGTGGAGCGGTCCCGGAAGGCGATGGAAGCGGCAGAGCTGATTCTGCTGGTGTCCGACAACCACGTGGACATGGAGAACCGGCCCCAGGCATACTGGGAGGACTTCCGCCAGCTTTTGTCCATGGTGAGCGGGCAGGGGATACCCTGGATTTTTGTCGCGTCCAAACGGGACCTGTCCGGGGCGGGAGCCGGGTCTATCGGGGCCATCGGAAACCCGGACTGGAACGGCCCCGCCGCCTATGTCTCCCTCTCCGCCCTCACCGGAGAGGGCCTGGAGGACCTGGAGAAGGCTGTGGCGGCCCTGTTCCCCGCCGGAGCGCCGGAGGAGGCCGGAAGCCTTTTGACGGACCGGCGGCAGGAGGAGGCGGCGGGCCGCGCCCGGGCCGCCGTCCGCCGCGCCCGGGCGGCGCTGGAGGGCGGGCTGACCCCCGACGCGGCGCTGACCGACGCGGAGGAGGCCCTGAACGCCCTGGGAGAGCTGACGGGGCGGACGGCGCGGGAGGAAATCGTGGAACGGATTTTTTCCCGGTTCTGCGTGGGGAAGTAGGGGCGGGCCCCGGTTAAAGCGCTGCAAATCTTTTAATAACAGGCGCAGGGAGAACCGGAACGTTCCCGCCCTGCGCCGGCAAAAAAAGGAAAGACCGCTGACAGCGGTCTTTCCTCTTTGGAGGTGACACCCGGATTTGAACCGGGGAATCAGGGTTTTGCAGACCCTTGCCTTACCACTTGGCTATGTCACCGTCTACAGTATATTATATGCGATCTCTCCGGAAAAGTCCACACCTTTTTTGAAAAAACTCAAAAAATTTTTGCCGGGCGTCTTCCCGCCGGAGCCCAACGCGGAGGCTCCGTGGGGAAGCGAAGAAATTCCCATCACCGCTCCGCTTCCGGCTTCGCCGAAAGCTACGCTATGATGGGAATTTCCGGGCTGGAGCGGGCAACGAGGCTCGAACTCGCTACCTCCACCTTGGCAAGGTGGCGCTCTACCAGATGAGCTATGCCCGCAGAACTGGTGCCCAGAGCCGGAATCGAACCAGCGACACGTGGATTTTCAGTCCACTGCTCTACCAACTGAGCTATCTGGGCAAGTGGCGACCCGGAACGGGCTCGAACCGTCGACCTCTAGCGTGACAGGCTAGCGTTCTAACCAACTGAACTACCGGGCCGTAAAGATGCGCGGGAAAAGCGCCTGGGGGAAAGCGCTGGTGGGAACAACTGGACTCGAACCAGTGACCCCCTGCTTGTAAGGCAGATGCTCTAACCAGCTGAGCTATGCTCCCAAGTCACCGCCCACGTCAAACGGCATTGACTAGTATACGAAAAGAATCCGGTTTTGTCAAGCTATATTTCAAAATTTTCTCGATTTTTCTAAAAACGAGAATGTCAAGAGTTTTTTGGCGGAGTCTAAAATATTAAGTAACAGTCGGACAGTATCCACTGTCCGACTGATTTTTTATATTCAGGGGAAGGACCCCAGAAAGGAGCACTCTATATGAGTAATGAAGTGAAAACCGAAGCGAA